>NZ_BMLX01000004.1 GCF_014645535.1 Silvimonas iriomotensis | reverse complement strand
GCTCAACATAGCCACGTCGATCACTCCAGTACTCCCGCTCGTTACCTCGCGGGACAGTGTTCTACGTGGGTCAGTTTTCGGTGCAAATTACTGCATCAAGTGGGTCAGGTTTGGGTGCAAATCAACACCGCCTGGCTTTTTCGCATGGCATGACAGCACAAAAACTCGTTGATTGGGTTCTCGAACACTTCGAGCAATCTGTTTGTGACAAATACGGCTGGCACCAACGAAAACTATCGAGCATGTCACCGGAAGCTGAACAATGGGCGGCATGGCTGTCTGAGCTGACCGGAGTGGCATCACTTGACCGTTTGACCCTGGCGCCTTATCGCCATGTCCTCGGGACCCCAGGCCTTGCACCTAAATCGGACCGTTGGTGCCCACATTGCTTTTTGGAAGATAAAGAGAATGGAGAGACGCCATACTTTCGGCTCTTATGGGATATTGCCCCAGCAACGGTATGTCTGAAGCATAAAACTGAACTGGTCTCTATTTGCCCACACTGCCAGAAAAGCAACGTGAGGAACCGCTCGGCAATTACCGTACCTGGATACTGCACATCTTGTGGGAACTTCCTTGGCTGTGGCACACCCGCGGCCGCCGCCCCCGAAGCCATGTACGTGAGCCGACAAGTTGGAAAGATGCTTTGCAGCCGGCCCCAACTTGCACCTGAGGGTCTGGTTCCTCTCATCAAGACGGTGATTGAAACCATGGCGGACGGCAAGATGACTATTTTTGCCCGTCGTTATGAGTTTTCCAAAAGTGGGGTGTCCCATTGGTTAAATAATGGTGGTCAGCCCAGCATCAAGGCGTGGCTGACAATCGCACTCCATGGCGGGATTGATATGGAGAAACTGTTTAACGCTGAGGTCGCAGACTGGGTTATGCCAGAAAAGCCAGTCCAACTGACTTTACCGATGGCCGAATCGTTCCGTTCTGGAGTTCGTTCACGAGAACTCGATTGGGAAGATATCCGCTCCAAATTGCGAGTCATATTGGACAGAGCGGTTCCCATTTCCATCAACGAAGCAGCCGATGAAGTTGGTGTTGGACGTAAACACCTTTACCTCCAGGCTAATACCGAAGCACGTGCCATCGGGGACCGTCACCGCCGGTACCGTGCCGGGTGTTCTAACCAGCGAATTGCGGATTTGCGGCAGAAAATTGGCGAATTGCTTGAGGAGAGACTGGCTGAGGGTTACGCCGGAATCAGTGCCAGGGATGTTTGGACAGCGTTGGATGTAGAGACCCGGTCCGTATCGGGCATATTCGAACATATTGCCGCAGTGTTAGCAGAACGCATGTACTGACCCCACTGCCTCGACTCAAAACAAAAATGGGACCTTAAATGGTCCCATTTTTTATTCCTAAATACCGTGGCGAAGTCTGTTTGCTACCAAAAACAAGACCAAAGCCTTCCACTCTACTCCGTCCAAATCATAAAACCAAAATGTGGCCAAACGTGAAATTAAGCATAACGCGACCACCTGGCCACTTTATGGTTATCGGTACACGCTGCGTGCCCATACCCGGCAAAGAATCTGGTGGACCGAAGGAGGATCGAACTCCCGACCTCTGCATTGCGAACGCAGCGCTCTCCCAGCTGAGCTATCGGCCCGTAGCGGTCAATCTAGTCAGGCAGTTTCCTGGCGTCAAGCCAGGGACGGGCGGTATGCGGATAGCGCGCAACAAAAAAGCCCGTCAGGTGACGGGCTTTTTTTCTGGCATGCCGGGCGATCAGTTGATCTGGCCGTGGCAGTGCTTGAACTTCTTGCCAGAGCCGCACGGGCACGGGTCGTTGCGGCTGACACCGGCAAACGGGCTGGCCACGGCGCCGGCTGCGGCAGCGGTAGAGAGGGCTTCCTTGATCTTCTCTTCGTCGCCAGCGGCCACGGCAGCGGCCAGGTCGTCGTGGTGGAATTGCAGGGCACGTTCCGGCACGGCTTGCGGCTGGACAGCATCCACGTCGGCTTGCGAGCGTACTTGCACGCTCATGACGATCTGCACCACATCGCGCTTGATGCCACTCAACAGTTCGCTGAACAGCTCGAACGATTCGCGCTTGTATTCCTGCTTGGGGTTCTTCTGGGCGTAGCCGCGCAGATGGATACCCTGACGCAGGTGATCCAGCGACGACAGGTGTTCGCGCCAGTGTTGATCCAGATGCTGCAGCAGCACGGCGCGTTCGAACTGGCGGAAGGTCTCGATGCCGGCCTCTGTCGCCTTGGTCTCATACGCTTCGCGCGCCAGGCCAACCACACGTTCCTTGGCCGCTTCGTCCGACATGCCGGCGTCTTGCTTGAGCCAGTCAGCCACCGGTGCGGTCAGGCCATATTCAGCCAGCGCTTTTTCCAGACCAGCCAGATCCCACTGTTCTTCCATGGCCTGCGGCGGAACGTATTGCTCGAACAGGTCAGAGAAGAAGCCATCACGCATGGCGTGAATGGTGTCGGAAATATCGGTGCTTTCCAGCAGTTCGTTGCGCTGGGTGTAAATCGCCTTGCGCTGTTCGTTGGCGACATCATCGTATTCCAGCAATTGCTTGCGGATATCGAAGTTGCGGCCTTCCACCTTGCGCTGGGCAGATTCAATGGCGCGGCTGACGATGCCGGCTTCGATCGGCTCGCCTTCCGGCATCTTCAGTTTGTCCATGACAAACGCAACGCGATCGCCCGCGAAAATACGCAGCAGCGGGTCTTCCAGGCTCAGGTAGAAACGGCTGGAGCCCGGGTCACCCTGGCGACCGGAACGGCCACGCAACTGGTTGTCGATACGACGCGATTCGTGACGCTCGGTACCGATGATATGCAGACCACCGGCGGCGACCACCTGGTCGTGCACCTTTTGCCATTCCGCCTTGATCGCGGCAATGGCGCTGTCCTTGCCAGCGGCATCCAGGCTTTCGTCAGCCTCGATCACGCGGATACGCGGTTCAGCATTACCACCCAGCACAATGTCAGTACCACGGCCGGCCATGTTGGTGGCAATGGTCACCTGGCCTGGCGCACCGGCCTGGACCACGATCTCGGCTTCACGCGCATGTTGCTTGGCGTTCAGCACGTTGTGCGGAATCTTGACCTTGTCCAGCAGGTTGGAAAGGATTTCCGACTGTTCGATCGAGGTGGTACCCACCAGTACCGGCTGGCCGCGCTGCACGCAGTCACGGATGTCGGTGATGATGGCGTTGTATTTTTCGTTGGCCGTCTTGAAGACCTGATCCTGACGGTCCTGACGGATCATCGGGCGGTTGGTCGGGATAATGACCGTTTCAAGACCGTAGATTTGCTGGAATTCGTAGGCTTCGGTGTCGGCCGTACCGGTCATGCCGGAAAGCTTGCCGTACATGCGGAAGTAGTTTTGCAGCGTGATCGTGGCCAGGGTCTGGTTTTCCTGGTTGATCTCGACGCCTTCCTTGGCTTCCACGGCCTGATGCAGACCTTCAGACCAGCGACGGCCTGCCATCAGGCGGCCGGTGAATTCATCCACGATGATGACTTCGCCGTCCATGACCACGTAGTTCTGGTCACGGTGGAACAGCGAGTGCGCGCGCAGGGCGGCGTACATGTGGTGCACCAGCGTGATGTGCTGGGCGGAGTACAAACTGTCGCCTTCTGGCAAAAGACCCATGCTGACCAGAATCTGCTCGACCTTTTCATGGCCGGCTTCAGACAGCAACACGGTGTTGGCTTTTTCATCAACCCAGTAGTCGCCCTCGCCTTCTTCTTCGTCCTGGCGGGTCAGCTGGCCTGGCACGGCGTTCATGGCCAGGTACATTTCGGTGTTGTCGTCGGCCGGGCCGGAAATGATCAGCGGCGTACGCGCTTCATCGATCAGGATGGAGTCCACCTCGTCGACGATGGCGTAGTTGAGCTTGCGCTGAACACGCTCGCCCGTGCTGAACACCATGTTGTCGCGCAGGTAGTCAAAGCCGAATTCGTTGTTGGTGCCATAGGTGATGTCGCAGGCGTAGGCGGCCTGTTTTTCATCATGCGGCATCTGGCCCAGGTTCACACCGCAGGTCAGGCCCAGAAAGTTGTACAGCTTGCTCATGATGCCGGCATCGCGCTGGGCGAGGTAATCATTCACCGTCACCACGTGCACGCCGCTGCCAGACAGGGCGTTGAGGTACGCCGGCAAGGTGGCGACCAGCGTCTTGCCTTCACCGGTACGCATTTCAGAAATCTTGCCCTGATGCAGGGTGATACCGCCGATGAGCTGCACGTCGAAGTGGCGCATGCCCAGCGCGCGCTTGCCGCCTTCACGGCATACGGCAAAGGCTTCGGGCAGGATGTCATCCAGCGCTTCGCCCTTGGCTACGCGCTCGCGGAACTCCTCTGTCTTGGCCCGCAGTTGCTCATCAGACAGTGCCTGCATGGCGGGTTCAAGCGCGTTGATTTTTGTTACAACGCCACGGTATTGCTTGAGCAGGCGGTCGTTACGGCTACCGAACACTTTCTTGAGCAGATTGGAGATCATTTCCTGTTACCGGATGTTTTGCCGCGAAGGGCTTAATCTTGTTATGCCGGGGTCGATCATGGCCACCAGCCTGTTGAAACTTCAGCACCCGCCGCGTGCCGGGCCACGTGCGCCCGGCCAGATTCGTCAGTGGTACTACGAGAACGGCGGGCAGGTTTCCCTGGCCGCCGTTGTGAAAACCGTGCGTGAGTATCGCACCGATACATCACGCGTGTGCACAAGATAAGGCCAAAAGGCACTTTTTCCAGTGCAGAGCGCAATTCAGTTACATCATTGCCACACCTTGTGATACTGGCATGACGTCGTGATCAATCATGCGGACCTTCAGTACTGGCCACGGTCCCCACGTTGTTCTGCGTGTTCTGCGCCAGGAACCGCAAGGGGTTCTGCGCCACGCCGCGATACCGGATCTCGAAATGCAGATGCGGGCCGGTAGAACGGCCGGTACTGCCGATTTCAGAGATCACCTGACCGGCCTCGACATGGTCACCCACTTTCACCAGAAGCTTGCTGGCGTGTGCGTAACGGCTGGTCAGATTATTGCCGTGGTCAATCTCGACCATATTACCATATTGGGGGTGAAAGCCCGCATAGACCACCGTGCCTGCGCCGGCCGCCTTGATGGGCGTGCCCACGGCGCCGACGAAATCGAGCCCTTCATGAAACGCCTGATGGCCGTTGAAGGGGTCGATGCGCCAGCCAAAACTGGACGACTGCAAACCGCTGGTCAGCGGCGCCAGCGTGGGCAATGCAGTACCGGCCGGACGCAAGAGAATGTTCTCGGCCAGGCTGAACTGATCATACATATTGCCGATGCCGGCTTCGGTAGAGCCCAGTTGCTGCAGGAGTTCAGCGGCCGACATGGCGTGGCCGTGGGCCTCCATGCCGCCGCGTGGCACGGGTGCCGTTGCGGCAAACGGTTTGACGTCGATACCGGCCTTGGTGCCCACTTGCTGCGCCAGGCCGTCAAGCCGGATCAGCCGCGCCTGCAGTTCACCCAGGCGCACGGCCATGGCGTCCAGTTCTGCCTGACGCACTGGCTTGATCAGCGGCCACAACTGCTTGGGCGAGCTACCCGACAGCGACATGCCGACCGCCAGGCCCATGCCGCCGGCCAGCAGCGCCAGCGAGGCAGCCAGCGCCACCATCGGGCCAGTACCCAGGTGCAAGGCGCTGGAGTAACGATTTGAAATGAGAATAATATTCAAGGCGAAGGCTCCCTGAATGACCTTGCAATCGAGAAAAATGAAAAAAGGCCCTGTTTCCGGCTTCATCGGTCAGCACCGGGTGCTGAAAGACGCCGCGGCCCGCGTGGGCGAATA
Organism: Silvimonas iriomotensis; assembly: GCF_014645535.1. NCBI lineage: Bacteria > Pseudomonadati > Pseudomonadota > Betaproteobacteria > Neisseriales > Chitinibacteraceae > Silvimonas > Silvimonas iriomotensis. The sequence continues at coordinate 300,157 of NZ_BMLX01000004.1, read as the reverse complement.
TAACCGGATGCTCAAAACCTTGCAGGCGGCATTGCCACCTGAGGTGGCGCGGGCCTGCGTGGGCGCAGCATGGGCAGACGGGGCGTTGATACTGGGTGTGACCAGCGCGGCGGCAGCAACACGCATACGTTATGCCGCGCCGGAATTGCGCGATGTGCTGGCACGGGCTGGGTGGGAAGCTACCGCAATCCTGCCCAGGGTGCAAGCAGCGCTACGCGAGCAAAAACCCATACGCGCCAAAGACTTGAAGATGAACGGTGCCGCGTGCGATGCATTTGAGGCGCTGGCCGATACCGTCAAGGATGAAAATCTGGCAAAAGCGATCCTCGCTTTGGTCGATCATCAGCGCCCGCCACGCTGACTGCCAGGCGGGCAAAAACACCTGGTCGGCGGCGGCAAAAAAGGGCAAAAAAAAAGGGGCACCAACTGGTGCCCGCTAATCAGGGAGGAGATGAGCAAAAAATGCGCGAATTGCTCGCACATGCCCGATAAGACGTGGGGTCCGGGGCTTTGTTCCCAAGGGCCTGCGTAAATATTCACTTTTCATACGAACGGTTGTTTCATCACGCTGAAACAAGCACTGGCGCATGGCTCCCGCCGTTCATCCGCAACCTCCATTGACGGAAACCCCTGATGCCCATTTATTGCGGCCCAGAACTGGCGCTGATCCTGGAACACGCCGAAGCACTCCATCTGGCGCGTCAGGTGGCGGCCTGGCAAACCATCAGCGCGGATGCCGAGGCCCGCGTCATTCCCGTCGGGGGCGGCATTGCGGCATTTACCCGGCGCGACTTTGGCCGCAAGCTCAATCATGTGTGTGGGCTGGGGCTCAATGACACCGTCACCGCCGCCGATCTCTACGCGCTGGAAACGGCGTATGCCACGCTGGGACTGGGCACGGAGATTGATCTGTGCCCGCATGTCGATCCCGCCTTGCTACCCTTGCTGGCCGATCGCGGCTATCAGGTCAACGCCTTCAGCAATACCTATGTGCGGGCGCTGGATGATCTGCCGACACTGCCACCCCATGCCGGGCGCATTGAATGCCGTGACGAGGTGGCGGCAGCCGCCTTTATCGAACAATCCGTGCTGGGTTTTTCCGTGCAGCTGAGCACCCGCCCCGTTGCACTGCTGCAGGCGCTGGCCCGGATTGCCACGCAGCGTGAAGACACCCGCTTGTTCGGGGCCTGGCTGGATGGCCAGCTGGCGGGTACGGCCGGGATGGCCATCCTGCCCTCTGCCGCCGGGCCGGTCGCCCATTTATACATTGCCAGCACCCTGCCCGATTACCGCGGCATGGGCGTGCAACAGGCCTTGTGCAGAGCACGCCTGACCGCCGCCCAGGCCGCCGGTTGCCGTTACGCATTTGTCACCGCGCGGCCAGCCAATGTCAGCGCCCGCAACGCTGAGCGCGCCGGCTTGCGGCTGGCGTATACCAAGTCGACCTTTGCGCGTCCCGCGCCACTTCCGCTGGGATAAGCCATAATGCAGCGCAGCATGTTTGTCAGCGCCCGGGCAATAGACTCGGGCCGGCCTTCTTCTAATAATACTCAGTCCAGAACATAACCAAACCGCACGGAAACATCACATATGGACATGATTTTGCTGGTCAAATCCCTGATCATGGGGATCGTGGAAGGTATTACGGAGTTTCTGCCGATCTCCAGTACCGGCCACCTGATTCTTGCTGGTGATCTGCTCAATTTTCTGCCGGACAGCAAGGAAAAACGCGACGTCTACGAGATTTTCATCCAGCTGGGCGCCATTCTGGCCGTGGTCTGGGAATACCGCGCCAAAATCGGCGCCACGGTGGTGGGTGCCCGCCGTCCGGGCAAAGAGCGCAATCTGCTGTGGGCGGTGCTGATCGCGTTTATTCCGGCCGCTGTGCTTGGCAAACTCTTCAACGAAGTCATCAAGGCGCACTTGTTCAAGCCGGTGCCGGTGGCCTTGGCCTTTATCATTGGCGGTCTGCTGATCTTGTGGGCAGAAAAACGCCAGCACCGCGTACGGGTAGAGACGGTTGACGGTATTTCATTGCTGGATGCGCTCAAGATCGGGTTTGCGCAATGTCTGGCGCTGATTCCGGGCACCAGCCGCTCTGGTGCGACGATTATCGGTGGCCTCTTTTTCGGGCTGTCGCGCAAGGCCGCGACCGAGTTCTCGTTCTTTCTTGGCATTCCCACGCTGACTGCGGCCTCGCTCTACAGCATGTGGAAACTGCGTCACGCGCTGGATGCGGCAGACGCCGGCATCTTTGCCGTGGGCTTTGTGGCCGCGGCGATCAGCGCTTTCTTTGCCGTGCGCGGGCTGTTGCGGTTTATCTCTAACCACACCTTTGTCGCCTTTGCCTGGTACCGCATTGCCTTTGGTCTGATCGTGCTCTTTACCGCCTGGAGCGGGCTGGTGCAGTGGACGGTCTAAGGCCCTGACCGCTGGCCGTGACGGTGCCGCATGTCATGACATGCGGCTAGAATGGGGAATCGCTCCATTTCAACCGACAGGTGAACCGTCATGGCCAGAACGTATTCCACGATGTTGCCACTGGGCACGCCGCTGCCCGACTTCACGCTTCCCGATGGCGAAGGCCGTCCACATACGCTGGCCGATCTGGCCGGCAATTGCGGTTTGCTGGTCGCGTTCATCTGCAACCACTGCCCCTACGTCAAACACATCAATCCGGTGCTGGCCCCGCTGGGCGCGCAACTGGCTGAACTGGGCGTCGGCATGGTGGCAATCTCCAGCAATGATGTCGAAACCTATCCGGATGATGCCCCGGCGCTGATGGTGCAAACCGCCGCTGACGAGCGCTATACCTTCCGCTACCTGTACGACGAAACCCAGGACGCCGCCAAAGCATTCGGCGCTGCCTGCACGCCGGATTTCTATCTGTTCGATGCCCAGCTCAAACTGGTGTATCGCGGCCAGTTTGATACCTCCCGCCCCAATGTGGGCGCCCCCAGCGGGCAGGACATCCTGCGGGCCGTGAACGCGCTGGTGGCCGGCAAGCCGCCGCTGGCCGAACAAGTGCCCAGCATGGGTTGCAATATCAAATGGAAACCCGGCAACGAGCCGGCCTATTTTCAGTCCTGACCGGGTCCGCCACGCTTGTCTGTCACGCTAAAAATCTGTGAGCGCCTGTCTGATATTCCCGCGCCCGCGTGGAATGCGCTGGCCGGCGCGCACCCGGCCTTGCAGCACGCGTATCTGGATGCGCTGGAACAAAGCGGCAGTGTCGATGCCGACAGCGGCTGGCAGCCCTGTCATTTAACGCTGTGGCGCGATGACGAACTGGCCGGCGCGCTGCTGCTGTACCGCAAGTCTCATTCCTGGGGCGAATATGTGTTCGACTGGGCCTGGGCGCGGGCCTACGAACAGCATGGCTTGGCGTATTACCCCAAGCTGGTCAGCGCGATCCCGTTCAGCCCGCTGCCTGGCGCGCGCCTGCTGGCCCACACCGATGCCGACCGCCGCCTGCTGATTGAAAGCGCCATTGGCATCACCCGCGAACTGGGCGATTCATCGCTGCATATTCTGTTCCCGCACGAGGCCGATGCGCGCCTGGCCGCCGATTGCGGCATGCAATTGCGCGAACAGATCCAGTTTCATTGGCAGCGCGATCCTGCCTGGCACACGTTTGATGATTTTCTGGGCAGCATGAACCATGACAAGCGCAAGAAGATCCGCCAGGAACGGCGCAAGTCATTGTCCGGGCCGGCCGGCGAGATCACGGTCGAGCGCAAGTTCGGCGCCGCGATCAGCGCTGCAGACTGGGCGTTCTTTATTGGCTGCTACAACAATACGTATCTGGAGCATCGCTCCCAGCCGTATCTGAACCTGGCCTTTTTCCGGCAATTGCATGCCGCCATGCCAGAGTCCTGCCTCTTGATTATTGCCAGCCGCAATGGTCAGCCCATTGCCGCGGCGTTTGATCTGGTCGGGCCGGATGCGCTCTATGGCCGCTATTGGGGCGCGCAGTGGGATGAGGCCGGTTTTGTGCCGGGACTGCATTTTGAATTGTGCTACTACCAGGGGCTGGAGTTCGCGCTAGAGCGCGGGCTGGGCACATTTGAAGGCGGCGCACAGGGGGAACACAAGCTTGCGCGGGGCTTTCTTCCTGTCACCACCTGGTCGGTGCACTGGCTGGCGGATCGCCGCTTTGCCGATGCCGTTGGCCGTTTTCTGAAAAACGAGCGGCAGGCGGTCGACGAATGGGCTGAAACGTTATCAGCACAAACCCCGTTCCGCCATCAACCGTCCTGAGCATCACTGGCACTTGCGTCAGCTTTGTATGCTTTTATATTTAATAAATACCCTGTAGCCTTACAAATTCCAACGTCATTTAAAACGCTTTGTGCCGTCGAGTGAGGGGCCCACAATGAAGCTGCAAACCCGTGTCTGGATCATCATTGGGGCGGCGCTGGCCGGCTTGCTGATCAGTGCCGCAGTCGGCCTTGTCAGTCTGCGTCACGCCATGATGGCTGATCGCGAAGGGCAGATCAGAACCGCGCTGGAACAGGCCAACAGCATGGTGACCTACTTCCAGGAGCAGGAAAGCAGCGGCAAGCTCAGCCACGATGAGGCGCAACAGCGGGCCAAAGACGCGCTGGGCCACATGCGTTTCAAGGACATCTATTTCTTTGTGCGCGGCACTGACAACCGCATGATCGTGCACCCCAATCCGGATCGCGTGGGCAAGATCGACAAAGGCACGCGCATGCCGGACGGCCGGTTTACCTCTGAGTTGTATGACGAGGCACTGGCCAAAGACCGCATCGGCCTGATGAACATCCTCACGCCCAAGCCCGGCACCAAGGCGGAATTGCCCAAACTCAACGGCGTGATCCGTTTCGAGCCGTGGCAGTGGATCATTGGCGTGGGCTTTTTCATTGACGATATCGACACCAGTTTCTGGAACCAGGCCGGCGTGATGCTGGTGGTAGTGTGCGTGGTGCTGGCGATTGTCGCCGCGCTGCTGATCAGCATGTCGCGCCGGATTATCGGCCAGTTGGGGGGCGACCCGGGTTATGCGGCAGAGATCGCCACCGCCATTGCCGCGGGCGATCTGACCCGCCGCATCAAGGTTGATGGCCGTAACGACAGTTTGCTGGGCGCCATGAGCCGCATGCAGGATGGCCTGCGCGATATGGCGCAGCGTTTCAATGACGCCGCCAGCAGCCTGGCGCAGGCCGCGTCGTCACTGACGCAGCAGATGAACCAGATCAGCGAAGGCTCGCGCGCGTCGTCCGAGTTCACCGCCAGCACGGCGGCAGCGGTCGAAGAAATGACCGTGAGTATCAACCATGTGTCATCCAACGCGGGCGACAGCGCCGGCAGTTCGCAACATTCGGTCAAACTGGCGACCGATGGCGAGCGCCTGGTGCACGAAGCCGCTGGCGAAATCCGCCAGATCTCGCAAAAAGTGGGCGATGCGACCGGCCAGATCCACGGCCTGGTAGAACGCTCGCGCGAGATTGACGGCATTGCGCGCGTGATCCGCGAGATTGCCGACCAGACCAATTTGCTGGCCTTGAATGCCGCCATCGAGGCCGCCCGTGCCGGTGAACAAGGCCGTGGTTTTGCAGTGGTGGCCGATGAAGTACGCAAACTGGCCGAGCGCACGACCGGCGCCACCCAGGACATCACCCGCACCATTGAAGCCGTGCAGCGCGATACCGAACAAGCGGTGACCGGCATGACGCAGGTGACTGCGCAGGTGGAACACGGCGTAGGTCTGGCCGAACGGGCCGCGACATCGCTGCAGGAAATCAGTCAGGCCGCCGAGAACACCCTGGACAAGATCCGCGAAGTTGCCGGTGCCACGCGTGAACAAAGCGAGGCCAGCAACAGCATCGCCGGGCATATCGAACGCATTGCGCAGATGGTGGAAGCCTCGGATCACTCGGTCCACAGCGCGCTGGAGTCCGTACGCAAGCTGGAAACGCTGGCGCAGGACCTGCGCAGCACCGCCGGCCGCTTCCGGGTTTAAGGCCGGGACGCGGCCCCCGCCTGCCGCAGACGCTGACCCAGATCACGGGCGCGGATGGCGGCAGCGGGGTCGCCTTGCAGGGCGGCGGCCTCATACCAGCGCCAGGCTTCTGCCAGATCATGCGGCTGGCCTTCGCCTTTTTCATACATGGTCGCCACGATGTACTGCGCGCCCACATCCCCGCCTTCGGCCGCTTTCAGATACCAGCGCGCGGCCTGCACCATGTCTTTGGGCGCGCCGCGCCCCAGAAAATACTGGGTAGCGACACTGGTTTGCGCGTCAGTGTGGCCTTGTTGTGCGGCCAGCAAAAACCAGTGCGTCGCATCGACTTGCGAGCGTGGCAGGCGTTCTCCGTTTTCATACAGCAACCCCAGCGCGTACTGCGCCTGGGCCAGATGCCCTTCTGCCGCCTTGCGTAACCAGATGACGGCTTCGTCCCGCTGCACCGGCGTGCCTTCGCCGCGCCATAACATCATGGCGTAGTTGTATTGCGCCAGCGGTTTGCCCTTTTGCGCTGCGGCGCGGTAAGCCGGCAGCGCCCTGGCGTAATCGCCCTTCTGATAGGCCTGATACGCCGCATCATGGCTTGCTGCCGTGGCCGTACCCGCCAGCAAGGCCGCGATGAGGACGGGCAGAAAAGAGTGGGACACGCGATTGATCCGCTGCGGGACATGCCTTCAGCATAGTGCGGGAACCGGCGGGCGTGTGCGCCTCAGAACCCGATATCCAGCGTCACCAGATCGGTATAGCTGCCGGTGGCGGGCGTGGTCTGCGTTTTGATAATGCTGGCGCGGTAGTTGTAGCTCTGGGTGGTGACCGCATCATAAATACCCGGGTTGAGATCCGCGGCCGAGCTGCTGCGCCGGTCCGTGCCGGTCGGGCCCCAGCGGGTGCCATCCGGTTTATAGATGTCGTACTGCAACAGGCCGCCCGCCGTGCTTTTCATCTGCCGCACCGTGCCCGAATAATTGCTGCCGTTGGACATCCCCACCGTGTAGCTGGCGCTTTTGGTGCAGACCACCTGAACCGACTGGTTGATGTCGGCAAAGCCACTGACCAGCGGCGCCGAGCCAAACTGCACATCCGGCGTGGTCAGCACGCAATCATTTGCCACGCCAAGGCTGACCGCCACCGTTGATGTGCCCGAGCCCGAGACCACGAGGCAAGCCCCGGCCACGCCCAGATCACACAGTTGCCAGGTCCAGTTCAATGTGAGTGTGTCGGTGTAATTGTTGGCCGCAACCCGCGCGCCGGTCAGGGTGCGGATATACAGCGGCAAGCTGCCATCACTATTGTTGAAGAGCCCGAGCAGCCCCAGCAATGTGGTGCTGTTCCAGGTAATGCTGCTGCCGATGTTGTAGACCGAGCTGCAGCCCGAATCCTTGCAGATCACATAGGGTATGTAGTCTGTCCCGTTGCGCATGCGCGCCTGCGTGCCAGACTGGTTGGCCGAGCTTTGAATGGTCACCGTCACCACGTTGGTGCCCAGAATGGACACCACCGACCCCGTGCATTTGAAGCCGCTGGTGGCCGTGGTCGACTGCTGGTTGCTGTACACCGCGAACGAGCTGACCGCAGAGCCCAGCGAGGCCGTACCGCTACTGGCCGTGCAGCCTGCTGCCGCCGTGATCGCGCTTGCACCGCCGCACAGCAGGATCAACACGCCACGCGCCAGCCAGCTTCTGAATCTCATCTTGCGCTCCTTGTCACGTCTGCGGGCCGGCCGGCACACACACCAGCGGGCCGACCACGGCGGCCTGGCTCAAACGGGTATCGGCCTTGAATGACAACTCGCAAAAGCGGTCATCCGGCAGTTCTACCCGGACACGGTTGTCGGTCTGCAGATCATCGAAATACGCTTTGCCATCCCAACCCACAAACGCCACCCGGTTGACCGCACTGCCTTCCAGCAAGGTGACGCGCGTGCCAATCGGCAACGGATGGCCCTGGCCATCAACCAGCGTGATGATCGCCGCCACGATATGCCGCACCTGGAACTCCAGCAGATAGCCGCTGCCGGCGCGGACCGCCACCCGTTGTTCCACCGTGGGCGTGTCGTAATCCGGCGGCAGGTTGAGCGGGTCGATATCGTAATGCGCCGGATACCAGGAGGTGGTCCAGGGCACCAGCAAGTGGCCATTGCTATCCGTGCTGCCCACGTACTGGTTTTCGTAATGCACCGGCAGGTTGGGCTGGCCGTCGGTACTGACCAGCACAAACGATTCGTTCACGCGGTTGGTCAGGAACAGGTCGGAATCCATCACCACCACCGCGCCGGTCGCCTCGCCCCAGCGCGTGTAGTTGCCGCTGTTGCCATAGGCGCCGCCCTGCAACTGGGTGTAGCGGTTGCGCCAGGTCAGGTCAGCCTGGTGATACGCCGGCGCGCTGGTGCTGCGACTTTCGTTCAGCGTCCAGCCAAAGCCGCCTTCGGCGGGGACTGCGCGGCTGTAGTTCACCTGTTCCTGGTTGCCGGCATCAGGCACATGCTGCATACCGGCGGTGACCGTGCCCCAGTTATCCAGCGGCACCACCAGTTGCGCGGCGCCGGACCAGGTTTTTTCGGTCAGATCACGGTTGAGCGAGAGATAAATACTGCTGCTGCCCCACAAGCCCAGGCTCCATGACAGATTGACGAGGCGGGTCCGCGAACCGTCCGACGATTTGACATCAAAATAGCCGGCGCCCGCGTTGCCAAACCGGTCCAGCGAGACATTGGCCGTCACCTGGGTACTGGCGCGGGAGAAACTCCCCAGCTTGATATCATAAGCGGACAGATCGCCGTAGTTGATACTGCGGCCGATATACAGCGCGTTAAAGCTGAAGCGGCGATTGCTGAACTGATAGCTCGCGCTCATCTGGTTGCCGTTGTGGCTATTCAGATGACTGCCCGACGCCGAGAAATTGATCACGCCCGCCTGATCGAGCTTGAGCGCCACCCCGCCACCCGCCATGGCAAAGGACGGCGCGGCTTCGGCATGGCCTTCCAGCGTCAGGTTATTGGTCACCCCGACGCGGATGGTGCCGCTGCCTGCAGCATCGCCATAAGAAAAACTCTTCAGGCCGTAATCCATGCGCAACTTGCCGGCCGCAACCGAGAAATCCGTCTCGCCAGGGCGCAGCAAGGTAGTGGCGACGTAAAACGGAATGGTGGTGGATACCTGACGGCCCAGCGCATCGGTGGTGACCACCACGGCCTCGCCCGCGCCGTTGATATACGGCACGTTAGTCAGCGCAAACGGGCCAGGCTGCAACTGGGCGCTGCTGGATTTGTAACCGTTGATGAACAGGTCAACCGACGTCGGCACGGCGGTTTCGCCGGCAAAGCGCGGCAAGGGGTAGGTGATGACATCCGGGCGGATGGAGAAATCCCGCGCCACCTGGCCCCCGCCCAGGCGCACGGCGCTGGTCCAGGGCAGCGAGTTGGTCACCACGTCGCCGGCTTGCCAGGTCATCATGGTGTCTTCGTCAGAGTGCGTCAGCGTGGTGTCGTAACGGGTGTAGCCGTCGGCACTTTGCGCCTGCCCGGCAAACGAGCGGTGGTAAGTGCCGGTACTGGAAAACACGCCTTCATCATCAAACGCCCGGAACTCATGCCAGGCCGACACGCCCCCGGCGCCGATTTGCGGCTTGTTGGCGTAGACATCGTAGTTGAACAGCAAACCCGGGCTGGCGCGGGCCGGGGCGTGGACACTGGGCACCGCCGGCCCCACGTTCTGCGCCGGCAACCAGTCTGGCGGGACATCAATCAGCAATTGCTGGCTGGACTGCTGATAAATCACCCGGACCCCGGGAATGGTATCGACCGCGGCCCGCCCTTCGACCACGTCAAAGCGGATCCCGCCAGGCAGGTGCAGGCCGGATAAATCACCCAGCGCGACATAAAAGTGACCGTCCCGGTTTTCCACCGGTACCACCCTGCCTTCAGGCAATTTGTTGATGACCAGTTCCAGGTACAGCGCGGTGTCAGCCGGTGCCGCCAGCGCGCGCGGTGCCGGTGGCAAACCGGTACTGGCCGATTGCGTGCCGGCGCTGGTCAGCAGCAACGCCAGCAGCAGCCAGCAGGCGCAGCGGCGTGTTCCCGGGTTACAGACTGGTGCAGGACAATCTTCTGTCGCTGTCCGCATGGATCAGTTGGCGGATGTGATGACACCTGGCTGGCCCACGCCGTTGACAGTGGCGCGCATGACGGCCCGCGGTGCAACCGGCTGCGGCATGGGCCAGCGCATGGTGCCGCCTGCCAGCACATACCCCAAAAGACCATCCACCATATAAGGCTGCTGGCCTAGTACACCGATAGAGACCTCGGTCAGGCGGGCGTGGACCACGCCCTGGTTGCTGACTTCCAGCCAGTTTTTGCCATCCTCATGGATCGCCCGCCATGTCAGCCGTGGCACGCCCTGTTCTGCGGTCACCCGTTTTTTGCGCGGGTCTTCTTTCAACCATAAATGATCGCCATACACAAAGAGCGGCACCGAGTAGCGCATCTGGAAGGTAATGCCGGCCGATTGCGCATCACTGGCGGAATCCGCCTGGGGCGTGGCGGGGATTTCATCAATCAGCAGCCGGTAGGCTTCTTCGGTACCCGCTTTGGGCGCCTGCACCCGCGTCAGCCGCACCAGTTGCCGCTCACCGGGCGGAATCGAGGCAAACGGCGGGCTGGCAATGACGGAGGATTGTTCGGCATAGGTATCGTCTTTGCCGTTCTGGTTCCAGGCAAAGATGCGGATCTGCAGGGTCACGGCGTCGGCGCCGCGGTTCTCCAGCCACAAGGCACCGGCGCGGGCATCGCTTTCAATGACGGGATCAATGGGCCAGATCAGGACAGAACTGCCCGCGCAGGCAAGGCTGCAAGTGAAGGAGATCATCAGCGCAATGGCCAGGCGCCACGCGTTCCGTACCACCATGAGGTGCTCCGCAAGATCGGATAGGTTCAAATTGTCCAGTTGCTGTCTGTTTCACCACTGCAAGGTCACGACGACCTGGTCCTGATACGTGCCGGGACGCAAATTACCCGGCAATTGCACACGGCCGTAAATCGGCACCTGGATATTGGCCGAATTGCTGTAGGTGATCCCCGTTGCCGTATTCACCGGGATCGCCGCACTCATGGCCGCATTGCTGAACAACTGATAAACCACGGTATCGGTATTGCTTGTGCGCTTGAGCCGCCGGCCCGACGCGTAATTCTGGCCACTATCCACCTGCATGCTCAGCGCAACCCCCGGCGTGCAGGCCAGGGTAATCGAGGCACTCTGGTTCAGGCTGCTGGTGACCGTGGCCGTCGACAAGGCCGATTGCGTGCCGAAATCCAGCGTCCCCAGGGTGCCAAGGCTGGTCGGTGCGACGGCGTTGTTCACCTGGCAACCGGCTTGCACCGTGGCGTTTACCTGAAAGGTCGACGTTGTCCCCGCGCAGACGCAGGCGGCCAGCCCTGTCCACAAGGCAAGCACCACCGCGCCGCGCCGTAGCAGCGGCAAACAGTCCATCGCGCATCTCCTGGCTGGCTTGTGGCGTGCAGGTCAACAATGCGAGGTGAAGCTGAATATCAGCCGGTCAGAAATTGAGCTGAACGGCAATCACGTCGGAATACGTACCCGGGGTCAGCCCGGCCACGCCGACGGCGCGTCCATAGATATTGACGGTCTGTGTCGTCCCGTCTTCCGTGATGTTGACTGAAGAACCGCTGGCCAGCACGGTGCTGTAGCCGGCATCTGAGTAAATATCGTAGGGAATGAATTTGCCCGCGCCGTTGGCCATGGCGCGACCGCCGCCGGTCACCTGGGCGTCATGCAGCCCGGCCTGGAAGGTCAGCGTGGCGCCCGAACCCGGTGAGCACTGCACCGCGATGGCGCCGCTGCCGCCGTTGACCTGGGCTGATGCCGTGCTGAACAGCGTGGTCTGGCTGCCAAAGTTCAGTGAGCCGAAGTTGACGCCGGTGGAGGTCGTGCTGCCATTGACCTGGCACGCGGCCGTCAGCGTCATGGTGGAATTCACCTGGCCGGTTGTCGTGCCGCCCATGGCGATGCCCGACAGCGCCAGTGTCAGTACCGTGCATGCTCCAAGCATTATCTGGACAAGGTGTTTCATCTCAACCCCCGGTCGATCTGTGCATGGGCCCTTGCGGGCCGCGTCCATGCTTTCGTTTTCCCTGCCGGCACCACGGGCACAGGCCCGCGCCGTGAACACATCAGAAATTCAAAGTCATCAACAGCGTGTCTGCATACGTGCCTGCCACCTTGGCGGTGGACGGGTTAGGCGTGACCGCGCCGTAAATCGGCACCGTCACCGCCGAGCCGTCTTGCGGCACGTTGAAGGTCTTGGGGGTGCCAATGGGGTAAGTCACACTGCGCGCCGGGTTCTGGAAAACCTCGTACGCGACCGTGTTTTGCGCATAACCCAGCGTGCGGTTACCACGCAGACCACCATCCACCGTCACCGTAAATGCCGTAATGCCCGGTGCGCAGGTCACCTGCAATTGTCCGGACGTACCCTGCCCCGATAAATTGGCCGCCAGCGGGCTATTCCAGGTAGGCGACACCGTACCGAAATCCAGCGTGCCCAGATTGCCGATACTGTCGTTACCGCTGGCCCCGTTCGTGACCTGACAACCGCTCGATACCCGCAGCGCGACTGCAATCTGGCCGGTAATGGAACCCGCATGCGCAGCCGTGCCCCACGCGCCGATGCCCGCCGTCGCCAGCACCACCATGCTTGTCGTGGAACGCCACATGAGCAAACTCCCGTAGTCGCGCCAGCCGCGTTTGAAACGGGCCCGCACGCTACTTTTCACTCTCTGATAATCGGTTTTCTGGCACTGACGTTGGCAATCTGCAAGCAAAAATCAGGTCATGCTGGCCAATCCTGCAAGTTTTGACAGGTATTTGTGCCCCAAAACGGGTCACGCCGCTGATATATTTGCAACAGAAAAACTTGTAAAAATCAAACAATTAGCGCGATCTCTGGCTGTGCCAGCTCAAGCCTGATTGCGGTGTGTTTGCCACTTGCTTCAATCCCGGCACGTCCTTCCTGGTGGTCTTTGCCGCAATGGCCGACCTGACCACCTGCCACCAAACCCATGAATCCAAAGCAGTTTTCTGCGGGCAGCCCGGTTTTTGCTGATATATAGCAAAATATTATTTAATAAACGTTTGTTATTCCGTTTAGATTATATACGACGCCAGAACCTGGTTGAGCAAACCCGGGTTTTCGCTGGCGTAAACCGGTCTCCATGCTGTTTGCAACCGCAGTCTGATTCATCCACTAAACCGGGCCCGGCCAGGTCGGGCTCGCCTCTTAGACGCATCAGGAAGGAATACATCATGAGCGAAATCACCCTCCACCCGGTCGCCGGCCGCATTGGCGCTGAAATCCGCGGCCTGCAACTGTCTGGCGATCTCTCCAGCGACACCGTTGCAGCCATCAAGGACGCGCTGCGTCAGTACAAGGTGATCTTTTTCCGTGGGCAAACCCTGGATGATGTCGGCCAGCAAGCCTTTGGCCAGTTGCTGGGCGATCCGGTCGCACACCCGACCGTACCCAGCGTGGACGGCACCGATTATGTGCTGGAGCTGGATTCCGCCCACGGCGGCCGCGCCAATAGCTGGCATACCGACGTGACGTTTGTGGACGCCTATCCGAAAGCGTCGATCCTGCGCGCCATCAAGGTGCCGGAAGCCGGCGGCGACACGGTCTGGGCCAATACCCACACCGCCTACACCGACCTGCCCGAGCCGCTGCGCCAACTGGCCGACAATCTGTGGGCCATTCACAGCAACGAATACGATTACGCCGCCTACCGCACCGACGCCAGTGCCGAAGCGCTGGCCCGCTACCGCAAGGTGTTCACGTCCACGCTGTACGAAACCGAGCATCCGGTGGTCCACGTGCATCCGGAAACCGGCGAGCGTCACCTTTTGCTGGGGCACTTTGTGCAAAAGTTCAAAGGCCTGACCACGCACGACTACAACCATCTGTTCGCCGCGCTGCAAAGCCACGTCACCCGCCTGGAAAACACCGTGCGCTGGCGCTGGCAAGCCGGTGATGTCGCCATCTGGGACAACCGCGCCACCCAGCATTACGCCATCAATGACTACGGCGACGCCCACCGCGTCATGCACCGCGTCACCGTGGCCGGCAATGTACCGATCTCGCTCAATGGCGAAAAAAGCCGCACCCTGCACAAGACGCCCAACCCGGCAGCCAACGCCGACGAGGCCCAGCAGGAACGCGCGGCCTGAGGCCATCCGTTGTTGCCGACTCCATCATCTGGCCGGGCTTGCCCGGCCTTTTTTTGCCGCCGGGCAATCGCGGCGGGCCCGGGTATGCCCAAAGCGGCGGGTTTACACCGGCATCCGGTTGATCTCTGAACTCTCCAGCACCGTGTGCGCGTTCCCCTGGCGGGCGAGGGCAAGCATGACTTTGCCGATCTGTTCCGTCGTGCTGACCTGGCCTGGCAACAACTTGCGCAATACCGGCAGCACCGGCCGCGCCAGCGTGTAGAAAATACGATAGGACTTCGTTTTGGAGGTCGCACCGTGCAATGGCTGGATGATCCCCGGCCGCAGCATGTACGCGCCCTTGAACGGCAGCGCCAGCAATGCGTTCTCTGTCGCCCCTTTCACCCGCGCCCACATCACCCGGCCTTTTTCAGTGCTGTCTGTCCCGGCGCCGGACACATAGATAAACGTCATCTGCGGGTTCAGACGCGCCAGCAATCTGGCCACGGTCAGGGTGTAGTCGTAGGTGATCTTGTGATAGTCCGCCTCGCTCATGCCGCTGGACGACACGCCAAGGCAAAAGAAGCACGCGTCATAGCCACTGAGCGAGGCCTCATGCAGGGCCAGTTTGCTGGCGTCCGGCACTTGCAGTTCGCGCAGCCTGGCGTGCGACAAGCCCAGCGGGCTACGGCCGACGCTCAAGACCTGGCTGACATCTGCGGCGTTGAAACACTCGCGCAGCACCCCTTGGCCCAACATGCCGGTACCGCCAAAAACCATGACTTTCATCCGCGCTTCTCCCTGTGCAAAGGTGGCCCGTCACCCACTGGCCGATTGTCGTAGGGCAGATGGCGGCTGACCGGTCCTTTTAAAGTACGGCAGATCAACTACATTGGCATCTTTGTACGGCGCAGCCAGACGCATGCCGGCTATATCAAACACGCCATAGCCAGCCGGTGCCGCCCTGGTTAGCCTTGCGCATGCCCGCGTTCAAGCGCCGCCCTGACGATCTCAACGGAAAGCCCCATGCCCGGATTTGCTTCAACCCCGTTTGTACCCGCTTTGCTGAGCGCCGCCATCGCGCTGTCGGCAGCAGCGCCTGCCCTGGCGGCAAAAACCAGAACACCAAAGACTCACGGCCAGCCGGTCAAGGTCATGATCATTTCCATGTTCGGGCCTGAAGCGCAGGTCTGGCACGATCACCTGCGGTTTGATCGCAAAACCGCCATTCCCGGTTTCTCGCCCGACTACCCGGCAGTGGCCTGCACCAGCGACGGCATTTGCCAGATGACCACCGGCATGGGCCACACCAACGCCGCCGCATCGGTCTCGGCACTGGTGTGGTCGCGCCAGTTTGACCTGAGCAAAACCTATTTCCTGATCGCCGGCATTGCCGGGATCGACCCGCAACAAGGCACCGTCGGTTCAGCCGCCTGGGCCCGGTATCTGGTGGACTTCGGCATCCAGTGGGAACTGGACGCGCGTGAAGCGCCGGCCGAGTGGCAAGGCGGTTATCTGGGCATCAACACCAAATCGCCCTCCGAGAAACCACCGCTGGATTACCGCACCGAGGTCTTCCAGCTCAACGAAACGCTGCTGCAACGGGCCGTGGCGCTGTCCAAGGGCGTCGAACTGGCCGACAGCAAAGAGGCGGCCGCTTTCCGCGCCAGATACACCTATGCGCCTGCCAACCAGCCACCATCGGTTATCCAGTGCGACACGCTGGCGGGCGATACCTGGTTTTCCGGCACCCGCCTTGGTCAGCGCGCGCGTGATTTCACGAAGATCATGACCGATGGCAAAGGCACCTACTGCACCACGCAGCAAGAAGACAACGCCACCTATGAAGCCCTCAAACGCGGCGCGGCCGCCGGCCTGGTTGATCTGAACCGGATTGCCGATCTGCGCACCGGCTCTGACTTTGACCGCCCGCCCGAGGGCATGTCTGATGTCGATAACCTGCTGAAGTATCAGGAACAGGGCGGTTTTGTGCCGGCCGTACAGAACCTGTACCGCGCCGGTTACCCGCTGGTGCATGCCATTGCCAGCGACTGGCCGCACTGGAAAGACGGCGTGCCCGCCCAGTAACATCGCCCGTCCCGCCAGCTTCATCGTCACGCGGTGTTGAACGCAAGAAACGGAGTGCGCCTTGCCGTCACGCCGCGTGATGATGTCCGGTTTACCCATCCTGCAGGCTTGCCATGACCACCGCCACACCCGTGCCGGACCGCTGTGCCTGGTGCACCGGTTCTGCCGACTATCAGCATTACCACGACCATGAATGGGGTTTTCCGGTGGATGACGACCGCCGCCTGTTCGAAAAGGTCTGCCTGGAAGGCTTCCAGGCGGGTTTGTCCTGGATCACCATCTTGCGCAAGCGCGAGGCTTTTCGCGCCGGCTTTGCGCAGTTCCGGATCGAAGACGTGGCCCGCTTTGGCGAGGCCGATATCCAGCGCTTGCTGGCCGACCCCGGCATTGTGCGACACCGGGGCAAGATCGAAGCCACTATCAACAATGCCCGGTGCGCGCTGCAACTACTGGAAAAAGAAAACTCGCTGGCCGCGTATTTCTGGCGCTATGAAGCCGCCCCCGGCAGCCGCCCCGCACTGATCACGCCAGAATGGCTGCGTCAGCAAACCACCTCGGCCGAATCCATTGCACTTTCGCGCGATCTGAAAAAAAAGGGCTGGCGTTTTGTCGGTCCCACCACCATGTATGCCTTGATGCAGGCCATGGGCCTTGTGAACGATCACGCGCAAGGTTGCGTGATTCGCTCAAGGGCGCTCGCTGCCCGCGCCGCCTTTACCGTACCGCAGTAAAACCGCACCTTTGACGCGGCGCCTGCTGGCCATGGGCGGCGCAGCTGTGAAACATGTCATCAGGTGACGTCGTGCCAGACAAACACCGACAGACGAATCAGATCGCCTGCTTATACATTGTTCGTTTCAGCCCCATAAACACAACAGGAAGCATTCATGTCCATCTCGCTTTATGCGTCGTCGGTTCCCGTCATCAAACAAATGCTGGCCAGCCTGGATCACCTGCTCGCCAAAGCCGAGGCCCACGCTGCCGCCACGCAAACCAACCCGGCCGACCTGACCACCGCCCGGCTCTTCGAGGACATGTTCCCGCTCACCCGCCAGGTGCAGATCGCCTGCGACTTCGCCAAAGCCATGGCCGGCCGCCTTTCCAGCAGCGAAGTCCCGCGCTTTGACGACACCGAACAAACCCTGGCCGAACTGCGCGCCCTCATCGCCAAAACCCTGGCTTATGTGAACAGCATTGAACCCAGCCGTTTTGAAGGCGGCGAGCAACGCGAAATCGTCATCCGCCCTGGCACCGAACACGAACGCAAGTTCAACGGCCAGGCCTACCTGCTGAACTACGCCATGCCGCAGTTCTACTTCCACATCACCACCACCTACGACATCCTGCGCCACAAGGGCGTGCCGCTGGGCAAGAAGGATTTCCTGGCGGGGGCTGCTGGCTGAGCGGCTTTTGCGGTATCGAATAAAAAACGGCAGGCCTGGCGCCTGCCGTTTTTCTTTTCATGTCTGGTTTTATTTCCGCCTTATTCTGGATTGGCTTTTCGTAAATAGGCCAATTCTTAATTATTTTATTTATCCGGATCAGAAAAATCCCAAATCAGGCTGGCATCAAATAATTTGATTCCAGCCAGGAAATCATTCCGGTTTTGATTGAATTCACTCCTTTTATAATTTTCTGAAAATACCGTTTTTTCATTACGTTCTAAAAGGAGTTGTGCCATGCAACCGTCATTCCAGGCAGAACCGTTTGCCTTGCCATTTGATCCGGCCACCACCGCACTGGTGATGATCGACATGCAGCGTGATTTCGTCGAACCCGGTGGCTTTGGCGAGGCACTGGGCAATGATGTCAATCTGGTCCGCTCTGCCATCGGCCCCTGCCAGCAAGTGCTGGCCGCTGCCCGCGCCGCCGGCGTGATGGTGATTCACACCCGTGAAGGCCACCGTGCTGACCTGACCGATTGCCCGCCGGCCAAGCTCACACGTGGCGGCAAGACCTTTATTGGCGAGCCAGGCCCGATGGGCCGCATCCTGGTGCGCGGCGAGAAGGGCCACGACATCATCCCGGAACTCTACCCGGTAGCAGGCGAGCCGGTGATCGACAAACCGGGCAAGGGCGCGTTCTACCAGACCGACCTGCACCTGATCCTGCAAACCCGTGGCATCAAGACGCTGGTGGTGTGCGGCGTCACCACGGAAGTGTGCGTGACCACCACCGTACGTGAAGCCAACGACCGCGGTTACGAATGCATCATTCCGCAGGATTGCGTGGGTTCGTATTTCCCGGAATTCCAGAAATCCGCACTGGAAATGATCAAGGCCCAGGGCGCCATTTTTGGCTGGGTGAGCAACGCCGCCGCCATCAGCGCCGCGCTGGCCTGATCTGATGCTGCACGCGCAGGCTGTCGGCTACTTGCTGCGCAGCGCGCTGGCCACCAGCCCGCGCCACCGGGTTCATAGCTGTTTTGCGCAGGTGCTGAACCTGGTGGATGACGCGGGCAACCTGCTGACCTTGCTGCCGGCCCATGCCCCCATGCAACCCACTGCAATACAACTGGCGTTGCCCTGGGGCTGGGATTGGCGGCAACACGCGCAGCCAGACCAGAGCGTCAGCGTGACACCTGGCTTGATCTACTGCGAGGCCTGGGCGGCGCGGCTGGAATACGCCAGCACATGGCATCCGCGGCATGTAGACGGCAAGGCGGCCATCCCGCCCGCCGCACCAGCCTGGCTGGCCGCCGTGGCGCAACAAGAACAGGCCCTGCGGGCAGGCAAGGCGCTGACACTGCCGGGCTACGCGCCGCTTGATAGCGCGCAGGTGTTTGGCCTGATCGGGTCTGGCGCGGGGTTAACCCCGGATGGCGACGACTATCTGGTGGGCTACCTGGGCGCATGGCAACTGGCGCCGCGGCCATCCGGCATTGAACGCGTGGTGTTGAATAATCTCGATCGAACCAGCGCCATCAGTGCGCATTATTTGCGGCTGGCGGCTACGCAGCATTTCTCGCAACCCATTGATCAATTGCTTTGTGCATTGCAAAGCGGTGCGACGCAAAACGCCATTGCCATGGCAGCACGCAAAATCACCGCAATGGGTGCGACTTCCGGTTTATCGACATTGAATGGTTTTTTGCACGGGCTGATTGCGCAGGCTGAATCTGCTCCCCGAATCAGCCCGGCAATGGAAGGAACA
The DNA here is from genome assembly GCF_014645535.1 of Silvimonas iriomotensis. Lineage (NCBI taxonomy): Bacteria > Pseudomonadati > Pseudomonadota > Betaproteobacteria > Neisseriales > Chitinibacteraceae > Silvimonas > Silvimonas iriomotensis. The sequence continues at coordinate 280,714 of NZ_BMLX01000004.1, read as the reverse complement.
ATTTTGGCATGAATCACAAACACAGGATATTTCCCAATCTGTATCAGGATTCCGTATCGCTGATGCAGGTTTCATCGCGCATTGCTGCGCTGGATGGCATTGCCCAGGCCTCGGTCGTCATGGGCACGCCGGCCAATATTGCGCAATTGCGCGATGCGGCGCTGGGTGATGATTTTGCAGCGGGCCCCAATGATCTGATCATTGCCGTGCGGGGCGACGCCGCCGCGTGCGACGTGGCACTGAAACTGGCGCAAGACGCCCTGACCGCCAAACCCGCCAGCGATGACGGCGCGGTCAAGACAGTGGCCGCAGCCAGCATCGCCATGGGCGTCGAGCAAATGGCCGAGGCCAATCTGGCGTTGATTTCCGTCCCGGGTGATTACGCCGCGGCAGAAGCCATCAAGGCACTGCAACTGGGTCTGAATGTGATGATGTTCAGCGACAACGTGCCGCTGGCGCAGGAACGCCAGATCAAGCAGCTGGCACGCACCAAAAACCGCATTGTGATGGGTCCGGATTGTGGCACGGCCATCATCAACGGCGTGCCGCTGGGCTTTGCCAACGTGGTCAAGCGCGGTGCCATTGGCATCGTGGCGGCGTCCGGTACCGGTTTGCAGGAAGCCACCTGCCGTATCGACCAGTTGGGCGAGGGCGTATCGCAAGCACTGGGCACCGGCGGACATGATCTGCACGAAGACATTGGCGGTATCTCCATGCTGCACGGGCTGGATGCGCTTAAAGAAGACGACGCCACCCAGGTCATTGTGCTGATCTCCAAACCGCCGGCCCAACCCGTGGCTGAAGCCATCCTGAGCGCGGCCAGCAAGGCCGGCAAACCGGTGGTGGTGCATTTCCTCGGCGCGCCGCGCGATATGTCTGCGCCCCAAGGCGTGACCTTTGCCCACACGCTGGCGGATGCCGCACAAACGGCCGTGGCGCTGCTGCGCCAGGCTGCGTTGCCGGAAACCGTGGCCAAACTGGCCGCCACCGATGAAGCCCAACTGGACGCCCTGATTGAGGCCCTGCCCGCCCACCGCAAGGACATTCGCGGCGTATTTGCCGGTGGCACCTTCTGTTTTGAAGCCCAGTTGATTTGCCAGCAAGCCGGGTTTGTCGCGGCCTCTAATACCCCGGTGCGCGGGAATACCGAGGTCTCCGATCTATGGACCGGCCATGGTCACACCCTTGTGGACATGGGCGACGACGCCTACACCCGTGGTCGCCCGCACCCGATGATCGACCCCAGCTTGCGCAACGCCCGCATTGTGTCTGACCTGGCCGACGCGGCCACCGCCGTGGTGCTGTTCGATCTGGTGCTGGGTTACGGCGCCGCCGCCGCCCCGGCCCAAGCCCTGCTGCAAGCACTGGCCAATGCCCCGGCCGGCCCGCTGCTGGTAGCGCATGTCTGCGGCACCGACGCCGATCCGCAAATCCGTAGCCAGCAGATTCACGCATTGCGCCAGGCCGGCGTACTGGTGGCCGGCAGCAATGCCGAAGCCGCCGTCTGGGCCAGCCATATCGCCCGCCGCCAGGCCAGCCGCTAAGAGGAACCGACCATGAATACCCTGTTTAGCCAACCGCTGAACGTGATCAACGCCGGCCTTGCCGGCTTTGCCGAAAACATTCGCCACGCGGGTGGCCACGTTACCCATCTGGCCTGGCAACCGCCCACTCAGGGCGATGTGGCCGCCGGGATGGATCTGGCCGCGCTGCTGAACCACCCGCTGGTCGAAGCCGCCAACCAGCAAGCCATGAGCCAGTATCTGGCCGCACAACCCGTGCTGGTGGATGTCCAGATCGCGCGCGATGTGATTCCCGCCATGCGGGAACGCAAGCTGATCCTGCACGCTGGCCCGCCCATTGCGTGGCCCGATATGTGCGGCCCGGTACGGGGCGCGATCGTCGGCGCGATCCTGTTTGAAGGCTGGGCCGCCGACCACGCTGCGGCAGAGCATCTGGCACAAAGTGGCGAAGTGGCACTGGAGCCCTGCCATCACTACCACGCCGTCGGCCCCATGGCGGGCATCATCAGTCCGTCCATGCCGTTGTGGGTGGTGCTGAACAAGACCAACAACCAGCGCACGTTCAGCAACTTCAACGAAGGGCTGGGCAAGGTGCTGCGGTTTGGCGCCAACAACGACGAAGTGCTGCAACGCCTGTACTGGATGAAAAACGAACTGGCACCGGCCATGCAGGCCGCCGTGCGCCAGTTGGGCGAAGTTGAACTCAAGCCCCTGATCGCCCAGGCATTGCACATGGGCGATGAAGTGCATAACCGTAACGCCGCCGCGACCGGTCTGTTGATCAAACGCCTGCTGCCCGCGCTGCTGCAAACCGGCCTGCCATCGCAGAGCTTGCAGGCTGTAGTCGGGTTTATCGTCAGCAATGATCACTTCTTCCTCAACCTGTCCATGGCTGCCGCCAAGGCCATGATGGATGCCGCCGCCAACGTGCCGTTCAGCAGCATGGTGACCGTCATGGCGCGCAACGGCGTCAATTTCGGCATCCGGGTTTCCGGTTGTGGCGACCAATGGTTCCAGGCGCCGGCCAACCCGGTGGAAGGCTTGTTCTTCCCCGGTTACGGCGTGGCCGATGCCGCTGCCGACCTGGGCGACAGCGCAATCACCGAAACCGCCGGGCTGGGTGGTTTTGCCATGGCCTCGTCCCCGGCCATTGTGAAATTTGTCGGCGGCACGCCGGCCGACGCCACTGCCAACAGCCTGCGCATGCAGTCCATCACCCTGGGCAGCAACCCGGCATTTACCCTGCCGGCGCTGAACTTTGCCCCGACCGCCGCCGGGATCGACATCCGCAAAGTGGCCGATCGCAACATCCTGCCCATCATCAACACCGGCATCGCCCACAAACAGCCTGGCGTTGGCCAGATTGGCGCGGGGATCACCACGGCCCCGATGGCCGGGTTTGTCGATGCCATCAAGGCGCTGGCGCACAACGTGCGTGTCCATACGGAGGCCGCAGCATGAACAACCCGCAACCACCCCTCGCCGTCATTGCCGTCGGCGGCAACGCGCTAATCCGCGATGACGCCCACGCCAGCATTCCGGATCAATCGGCCACGGTGACCGCCACGGTCGAGCACATTGCCGATCTGATCGCCGCCGGCTGGCGCGTCGTCGTCACCCACGGCAACGGTCCGCAAGTGGGTTTCATCCTGCGCCGTTCTGAAATTGCCGCCGGCGAGGTCTGCCCGGTACCACTGGATTTTGCAGTGGGCGATACCCAGGGTGCGATCGGTTACATGTTCCAGCGCGCGCTGGGCAATGCGCTGGCACAACGCAACCTGGCTCGCCCGGTCGTCAGTGTGGTGACGCAAACCCGCGTCAACCCGGCTGATCCGGCCTTCGCACGGCCCGACAAACCCGTCGGCGCGTTCATGGATGAAGCCACCGCCAGGGCCCGCGCCGCCGAACTGGGCTGGAGCATCATGCCGGACTCTGGCCGCGGCTGGCGCCGCACCGTGGCCTCGCCACAGCCGCAAGAGATTGTCGAAACCGACGTGATCAGCGCACTGCTGGAACGCGGCACCGTGGTCATTGCCTGCGGCGGTGGCGGTATTCCGGTCGTGCGTGATGACGCCGGCCAGTTGCAAGGCGTGGAGGCCGTAATCGACAAAGACCGCGCCTCGGCCCTGCTGGCAGAACAACTGGGCGCAGACCTGTTGTTGATCCCCACCGGCGTGGCGCAAGTGGCCGTGCGCTTTGGCCAGCCCGATCAACAGTGGCTGAGCCGCCTGACGCTGGAACAAGCCGACGCGCTGATCGCCAGTGGCGAACTGGGCGCGGGCAGCATGCAGCCCAAGGTGGAAGCGATTGCCGGCTTTGTGGCGCGCTCGGCCGCCAATGGCAAACAAGCCCAGGGCTTGATCACCAGCCCGGAATGCATTGTGAGCGCGCTGGCGGGCCAAACCGGCACCTGGATCAGCGCGTAAGCCGACCCATCCCGATTTCTGATTTTCTGTATTTGCAAAGGTAAACCATGACTCAAACCACCCTGCTCGCCGTGAATGGCACCTTGATGCGCGGCCTGGAACTCAACCCCAACCTGGTCAACGTTGGCGGCACTTTTGTGCGTGAAGATCGCACCGACGCCCACTACCGCGTGTGGAGCATCAATGATTGTCACCCCGGCATGCTGCGCGTTGCTGAAGGTGGCAACCACGTGGCGCTGGAAGTCTGGGCGCTGCCGCTGGACGCCTTTGCCACCGTGCTGGCCAACGAACCGGCCGGCTTGTCGATCGGCAAGATCAAGCTGGAAGACGGCACCGAAATGCTGGGCGTGCTGGCCGAGCCGTGGCTGGTAGAAGGCCAGCGCGAGATTACCGCCTACGGCGGCTGGCGCACTTATACCGGCCACCATTACAACCCCTGATCCCGCCTCAATCACACAAGGAAACCGGACATGCGCAAGACCGATCCTGCCCTCAATACCGCGCCTGGCTACAAGATCGCCATGATCTTGCTGGGTATTGCGGTCACGCCCGTGTTGTTGTCGTCGTCCAGCCTGGGCAACCAGCTGGCCGGTAGCGATCTGATCACCGTGGTCGCCCTGGGCGGCCTGATCCTGACCGTGCTGGCCGCCATGACCATCTGTGTGGGCGAAAAAGCCCGGCTGCCCACCTACGGCATCGTCAAATATCCGTTTGGCGAACGTGGCGCGGTGGCCATCAACGTGCTCATGGCGGTCAGCCTGTTTGGCTGGATTGCCGTCACCGCCAACATGTTTGGCCACTCGGTGCACGACTTGCTGGCCAACCACGGCGTAGATGTCCCGACGCCCTTGCTGGTGGCGATCGGCTGCGTGATCTTTGTCGCCTCCACCGCCTTCGGCTTTGCCATTCTGGGCACCGTAGCGCAGTGTGCCGTGCCGGTGATCGCACTCATGGCCTGCTACATCCTGTACGTGGCGACCAGCGGCCAGGCAACCGCCCCGCAAGCGCTGGCGACCATGCCGCTGGGCGTCGCGGTGTCATCCGTGGTCGGCACCATCATCGTGCTGGTGACCACGCTGCCGGACTTCGGCGCATTTGTGCATAACCGCAAACACGCCGTCGCCGCTGCCGTGATCACGTTCCTGATCGCTTACCCGCTGCTGTACTGGATGGGCGCCACGCCCAGCTCGCTCACCGGGCAGGGCTCCTTGCTGGGCGCGATGGCGGTGTTTGGCGCCGTGCTGCCCACGGCGTTGCTGCTGATCTTTGCCACCGTCACTGGCAACGCCGGCAACATGTTCCAGGGCACACTAGTGGTGTCCACGTTGCTGACGCGTTTTCCCAAGTGGCAAATCACCGTGGCGCTGGGCGTGCTGGCCGGTCTGGTCGGCTGCATGGATATCATGAGCTGGTTCATTCCGTTCCTGCTGTTCCTGGGCATTGCCACGCCGCCAGTGGCCGGCATCTACATTGCCGACTTCCTGTTCTGCCGCCGTCAGGGTTATGACGAAGCCGCCCTCAAGCGTGACCCGGCCATCAAGTTCAGTACTTTTGGCATCTGGCTGCTGGCCTCTGTGGCAGGTTTCCTGACCATGAAGGGCGTGTTCACGCTGACCAGCATTCCATCGGTGGATTCCATCCTGGTGGCATTTGCCGGTTATGCCGTACTGGCAAAACTGACCGCTCGTCCTGCTTTGGCCAATGCCTGATTGGTCTGGCCGGCAAAAACCCGCACGCTGTGCGGGTTTTTTTTCGCCCCAAACCCCGATCATGCTGATTTCCAGCGAAACACTGCGCATCGTGCGCCTGGTTGCGCAGTACCAGAACATTACCGCCGCCGCCGAGCGCATCAACAAAGTGCCCTCGGCCATCAGCTACACCGTCAAGAAACTGGAAGAGGCGCTGGGCGTCACCCTGTTTGCGCGGCGCGGCAGCCATATCTGCCTGACCGAAGCAGGCGAGTACTTTGTCCGTCACAGCAAAACCATCATCGATGACATGGACGCCCTGCGTCGCAACACGCTGCTGGTACACGAAGGCGTCGAGCGCGAACTGCGCATTGCCGTCAACAACATCATCCCCCAGTCCGTCCTGACCACGCTGGTGATCGCCTTTGAACGGCACTTCCCCACCACCCAGCTCAGCTTGCAACGCGAGGTCTACAACGGCTGCTGGGATGCGTTTTACGACAAGCGCGCCGACGTCATCATCGGCGCCCCGCACGCCGTGCCTTACCCGGAAGGCATCGTCAGCGAATCCCTGGGCGAGATGGCGTGGGACTTCGTCCTGAGCCCACAGCACCCACTGGCCCGCACGCCAGAACCCCTGCGCACGCCGGACCTGCGCAAATACCCCGCCATCTGCATCCGCGATACCTCACTGAACCTCAGCCCGCAACACGCCTGGCTGCTGGACGGCCAGAAACCCCTGTTCGTGCCTGGCTTTGGCGTAGCCATGGCATTGATCGAAACCGGCACCGGCATCGGCTACCTGCCGCGCCACCTGGCCACCGAACCCGTGGCCGCCGGGCGGCTGCTGGTGAAAACCGTGGAAGAACAAAAACACGCAACCCAGTTATTCCTGGCCTGGCGACCAGATGGCATGGGACCGGTGCGGCAATGGTGTGTGGATTATCTGCTGCAGGCAGAGGTGCGGCGGCAGTTGTGTGGGGGGTGATCGAAAAACGACACAGCAAGGCAACTGCCTTTGCGATGAATGAACAGTCCACCTAGCATCGGCAAAAAACCACGACACAGCGACTCCAAAAGAATGATTATTTTTGCCGCCCTGACCTGGCTATTGTTTCTGCTGCTTTATACCGCTTTTTCCCCTCGACATTTCCAGACAGGCGTTTCTATTGGCTATCCCGTGCGTATTTCTGGCTGGCTGATTTTTACCCGACTTGGCTTCACGATTGCCACGCTATTTCTCCTCGCGGGCATTGCTGAGTTTGCTTATGCCGCAAAGCATGATGAAGCCAACTTGATCATGATTTTGATGGCACCAGTGGCACTGTTCCTCATCGTGGCCGCCTTTCTCGACAACAGGCTGACTTTCTATTGCCTGAAGTATCGACTCCGCCAGGGGCTCGCCATCAAGCAAAACCAATTTGAACACATGGGTTTCTTTTCAGTTGCGCTGGGGCAAATCCAGTCAGCGCAAATCAAATCGCTCAGTGCCGGACGCGGACGCACACCTTATATCGTGCTGAATCTGGCTTCAGACGTGACCAGCGATCTGTTTTTGCAAGATGCAAAACTATATAAATCGTTGGCTCGTTCCATTGGTGGCACACGGATTAACCCCGCCACACAACTCATCCTGTTCACCGATTACCTGGCGTGCGATCAAGAAACCGTAGTACGCGATATCAACACCCTGGTCGGATATAAAGAGTCACAGCAAAAAAACGAGGATGAGTTTCGACTCACGGTCCACTCATAACTCAAGCACTCGGGTTTTAAACCTGCACCGACGGAATACTCTTCATGCAGCGCAGCGCAAACATGGACCGGCTGTGGCGGATGCCAGAGATGCGGTAGAGCTTTTCGCGCAAAAAGCGCTCGTATCCGGCGGTGCCGTCTACTGCGAGTTTGACGAGGTAGTCGTACTCGCCCGAGACCAGATGCGCTTCCAGCACTTCCGGCATGGCGGCGAGTTCTTCGCCAAAGCGGATCAGGGTGTTTTCTTCGTGGCTGTCCAGGGTGATTTCTACCAGCACGATATCGGCAAAGCCCAGTTTTTTCTGGTCGACTAGCGCGACGTAGCCGCTGATATAGCCTTCGGTTTCCAGTTGGCGGGTGCGGTTCCAGCAGGCGGTGGCGCTCATGCCCACCTGTTCGGCCAGTTCTGCATTGGATAGACGCGCGTTCTTTTGCAGGGCGCGCAGGATCTTGCGGTCTTGCTGGTCGAGGGGACGATTGCGTGGGGTCATGGGCCAATCCGGAATATTATTTCTGTATTTATACGATATCAGAAACATCCTTCTGCAAAACAGCGCTTGTGGCTTGAAATCAGAAAGCCTTATCCGCCATCTTGCCGGTATATTTTCCTGACTGTCATGCCCCGCGCCAGCCACCGGATTGATCGTCTACTGGCGCGGCCGGATCGCCACAAGCGGCCCGGTGGCGAGCCTGGTGCCACAAGCGCCAGCAGGGTGAACGCAGGCCAATTCACGGCCGGGCGTTGCATTCAACGGGGTTGATGGATTTTCTGTACCGGGCAATTTCGCAAAAGCGACAAGAACTTGCCTGAGCCAGCGTGCCGCCAGACGGCAAAGCGCGGTGCAAGGCCGCGTTACACCGGCAACAACCTGCTGAATCCAAATCGTTTTTCTGCACACCCCACCCCGCCGTTGGCCATTACCAGCCAGGCTATCCGGCAAAACCCCGCATTGCCGGCCACGTGCTTTACTGAAACCATCCGCACACTTTGCGCCACGTGCGCTTTTTGTTTGCTGTTGTGCCTGATGACCTCGCCCACACGCATCGCCGTTTTGCTGGTGCCGCCTTGCTCGCTGTTGCAAGTCGGCGCGCTGACGCGCGTGTTTGCCGAGGCCAACCGCCAGGCCGCGCTGTACGAGTTGCGATTTGTCTCGGCCGATGGCGCGCCGGTGCTGCTGGATGAAATCTCGCCATTGCCCGTAACCGGTAGCGCTGCCAGCATCAAGCCCGATGAAAGCGTACTGGTACTCAGCAACGGCATCACCACGCCAGACACCCCGCCCTTGCTGCAGGCCTTGCAGCGCCTGGCCGCGCAGCCCTTGCTGGGCGGGCTGGGCACCGGCGCCTGGTGGCTGGCGCAAGCCGGGTTACTGCATGATTACCGCGCCACATTGCACTGGCCCCACTTGCCCGCGTTTGGCGAGCGCTTTGTCAAAGTGATTGCCAGCCAGCATGTGTTTGAACTGGATCGCAACCGGTTTACCTGTGGCGATGGCGTGGCCTTGCTCGACGGTCTGCTGGCGCTGATCAGCCGCCAGCACGGTAACAACCTGACCGAAGCCATTGCCGGCGCGCTCTCCATGGAGCGCATCCGCCATGGCGAAGATCGCCAGCGCGTGCCCTTGCTGGCGCGCCTGGGCGAGAAGGAACCGCGCATTACCGAAGCCGTGATGCTGATGGAAGCCAATCTGGAAGAACCGCTAACCACTGATGAGCTGGCCCGCCTGACCGGGCAATCGCGCCGCCAGCTGGAGCGTTTGTTCAAGCAACACCTGGACATGGCACCCACGCGCTATTACCTGCAACTGCGGCTGGAACACGCGCGGCATTTGTTGCGCACGACCGGCAAGTCGATCATCCAGGTGGGGCTGTTGTGCGGGTTTACCTCTGGCGCGCATTTCTCCACCGTGTACCGCGGCCACTTTGGCATTGCGCCGCGGGAGGAGCGGTTCGACCGGGGGCAGAAGGCGCTGTAGGTGGTGCTGGATCAACGCGGGAGAGCTTGTCCTGGCCTGTTGTTACGGCGTTGCTGCGACGGACACGCCTGATTGCCGCGTCATTGCGGACCTCGGCGGCCTCCTTGGCCGGACTCCAGATGTAAACCGTTGTGCCGAAGGCACCGACCAGAGTTTGCCTGGTCTGGCCCGCCAGCGGTGGGCGTACTGGATTCCTGCCTGCGCAGGAATGACGAGCCAGGGGTATGCACGCCTCCCCCTCCTCACTCCTCACTCCTCACTCCTCACTCCTCACTCCTCACTCCTCACTCCTCACTCCTTGATCTGTCTCAAAAACACAGAACCCTGTCGCCGCCACGCAATTGCGGTTTTGGGGCCCGCCCTAAAATGGCCATTCCTTTATCCCGTATCAAAGCCGGAGTGTTTCCATGTCTGCCGTAACCCGTAAAACCTTTGATGAAGTGATGGTGCCCAACTACGCACCGGCTGCATTCATTCCGGTATCCGGCCTCGGGTCGCGGCTGACGGATCAGGATGGCAAGGAATACATCGACTTTGCCTGCGGCATTGCGGTCACCAGCCTGGGTCATCGTCACCCGGAACTGACCGCCGTGCTGCACGATCAGGCGGATCATCTGTGGCATCTGTCGAACACACACACCAATGAACCCGCGCTGCGTCTGGCACGTCGTCTGACCGAGACCACGTTTGCCGAGCGCGTGTTCTTTTGCAATTCCGGTGCCGAAGCCAATGAGGCGGCGCTGAAGCTGGCGCGCAAGTATGCGGTGGATCGCAATCCGGAAAAGACGCAGATCGTCTCCTGCAAGCAGTCGTTCCACGGCCGCACGCTGTTTACCGTGTCGGTGGGCGGTCAGCCCAAGTACACCGAGGGTTTCGGCCCGCTGCCGGGTAATCTGGCACACATTCCGTTCAACGATATTGCCGCCGCAGAAGCCACCATCCACTGGGGCACGGCCGCGGTGATTGTCGAACCCGTGCAAGGCGAAGGCGGCATTACGCCGGCGACGAAGGCGTATCTGCAAAAGCTGCGTGAACTGTGCGACAAGCACGGCGCGCTGCTGATTTTTGATGAAGTGCAGATTGGTGTTGGCCGCTCCGGTTCGCTGTTTAGCTATATGGAATACGGCGTGGTGCCGGATATCCTGACCAGCGCCAAAGCGCTGGGTAATGGCCTGCCGATTGGCGCCATGCTGACCACCAAAGAGATTGCCGCGACGTTTGTGGTCGGCACGCACGGTTCTACTTACGGCGGCAACCCGCTGGTGTGCGCGGTGGCCGACAAGGTGATCGAGATTGTCAGCCGCCCGGAAACCCTGGCCGGCGTGAAGCAGCGCCATCACTGGCTGGTCGATGGTCTGAAGGCCATTAACCAGAAGCACCAGGTGTTTACCGAAATCCGTGGCCAGGGCCTGCTGATTGGTGCAGAGCTGATCCCGGCGTTGCACGGCAAGGCCAAAGATGTCTTGAACGCCGCCGCCAAGCAGGGTCTGGTGACGCTGGTGGCCGGGACCAACGTGGTGCGCTTTGCGCCCTCGCTGGTGATCTCGGCCGAAGACCTGAACGAGGGTCTGCGCCGCTTTGAACTGGCCGTGGCCGAAATCGCCGCCCAGGTGACACAGGCCGCTTGAGCGCCGCTCTTTGAATGGCGAACCGGCGGCTATCCGCGGCCGGTTTCAACACCGCGCGACGCGACCACCGTCGCGCGGTTTGCCGTGCGCCTGCGCTGCAGACAAGGGCGCCTGGCGACTACAATCACAATAAAACCAACAACAACACATTCCTGGAGCTGCCATGCTGTTTGTCCGCCCCGGCAAACCCTCAGACCTCGACGACCTGGAACGCATGGCGCGGGAAACCGGCCCGGTGCTGCATTCGTTGCCGCCTGATCGTGAGCGCCTTGCGCGTGGCGTGCAGCAATCGACTGACTCGCTGGAAAGCGATGTCGAATATCCTGGCGAAGAAACCTATCTGTTTGTGCTGGAAGACTCGGCCACCGGCCGCGTGTGCGGTACGGCGGGGATTGTCGCCATGGCCGGGTTCTCCGAGCCCTTTTATGTGTTCCGCAACGAGGTGGTAGTGCATGCCTCACGCGCGCTCAAGGTGAATCACCGCGTGCATGCGCTGGTGCTCTCGCACGAGATGACGGGCCGCACGCGCCTGACCGGGTTTTATGTCGATCAGGCCACGCAACGGCAAAGCGCGCTGGCTGCGCATCTGCTCTCGCGCGCCCGCATTCTGTTTGCGGCGCAGAACCGCGAACGCTTCACCAACGATATCTTTGCCGTGCTGCCAGGCATTACCGACGCCACGGGCCATTCGCCGTTCTGGGAAGGCGTTGGCTACAAGTTTTTCAAGCGTGATTTCAAGCAGATGGAAATCGAATCCGGCGGGCGCAGCCGCACCTTCATCGCCGAAATGATGCCGGTAGACCCGCTCTACGTGCCGCTGTTGTCTGAAGATGCCCAGCGCGTGATGGGCGAGCCGCACCACGACGCGCTGCCCAATTACGAATGCCATCTGGCCGAAGGGCTGGAGCCGGACAAGTTTGTCGATATTTTTGACGCCGGCCCGGTGCTGACCTGCGTGCTGGATGTCTGCCAGTCGGTGCGCCTTGGCAGCGTGCGCCACGCCACGCGCGGCAAGCCCGAAGGCGGCTGTATGCCATGGCTGATCAGCAATCTGTACACCACGGATTTTCGCTGCGTCACCGTCATGTTGCCGGAAACCCCGCCCGCCACGCTCACCTTGCCGCCGGAGGTCTTTGACGTGCTGGATATCGCTGAGGGCGACCTTGTCCGCTGCGCACCGGTGGGAGGGCTGCCCGCATGATCGTGATGCGCCTTTGCCGCCCGGCTGATCTGGAGGCCCTGATTGATCTGGCCCACAAAGCCGGCCCCGGCATGACCACACTCAAGCCCGACCGCGACGTCCAAGGCGCACGCCTTGAACGCGTGCAGCGCACGGTAGACGGCCTCGCCCCGCTGGCCGATCAGGGCTATCTGTTCATGATGGAAGACACCACCACCGGCGCCGCCGTCGGCGTGTGCGGGCTGGAAGTTGCCGTTGGCCTGGAGCAACCCTTCTACACCTATCGCATGGACACGTTTGTCCACGCCAGCCGCGAGATGGGCCTGTATACGCGCATGGACAAACTGCACATGTCGCACGGGCTGACCGGGTATTCAGAACTGTGCACGCTGTTCCTTAGCCCCGACTGGCGGGTGAATGGCAACGGCGCGCTGTTGTCCAAATCCCGTTTCATGTTCATTGCGCAGTTCCCGGAACGCTTCTCTGAGCACCTGTGCGCCGAGATGCGCGGGCATTTTGATGAACATGGCGAGTCGCCCTTCTGGCGGGCGCTGGGGGCGCATTTTTATCGCATCGGTTTCAACGAGGCCGATCAACTGGTGGCGCAAGGCAAGAAGTCGTTCCTGGCCGAGTTGATGCCGCGCTACCCGGTGTATGTCGATTTCCTGCCCGAAGACGCGCGCGCCTGTATCGGCAAGACGCATATCGACACCGAACCCGCTCGCCGCCTGCTGGAAAGCGAAGGCCTGCGCGCCGAGCAGCATATCGACATTTTTGAAGGCGGCCCGGTGCTGGAAGCACGCATCGCCAGCCTGCGCGTGATGCACGACAGCGCGCTGTACACGATCGACATTACCGAATCCCCGGCGACATCCGACACCCGCTGGATTGTCGCCAACAGTGAGCTGGCGGATTTCCGCGTGATGCTCACCCGCAGCGTGCCGCACAACGGCGTGCTGCCCCTGACGCCCGAACAAGCCGCCGCGCTGCGTGTACAAGCCGGCAGCACCGTCCGGGCCATGACGCTGAACCCACAAGGACCCGCCCAATGACCGCGCTTGATCCTCGCCACAGCCAGTTGTGGCAACTGCTGGATGTCACCATCGGCACTGCCGCCACGCAAAAACTGTTCGACATGATCGACATCGACGACACCCTGCTGACCGCCCCGGTGGCCAGCGTGCCGCGCGTGCTGATCGCCCAGGCCATGAACATGCAACTGTTCGCCAGAAACCTGGATGCGGTGCCCGAAGGCAAGCGCTATGTCGACAGCAAACTGGCCGCTGGCGAGAAGGTGGTGTTCGACCACGGCGCGCTGCGCACCGTCACCGCCGCCAATACCGGCGCCTTGCCGCAAGGCGAAGCGGCCTTCAAGCGCCTGCTGGAACCGCTGGGCTTTAGCGTCGCCGCCATCTACCCGCTGGCCCGCCTGAAAATGACCGGCCGCGCCTATTGCCATGACGACGCGCCAGAAACCGTCGCCCAGTTTTTTGTCTCTGAGCTGCACGTAGACCAGTTCTCGCCCGCGTTTGCCGAGGCCGTGAACGCCGTGGTCAGTAGCAGCCGCGACCCGCTCACCGACGAGCACAAAGCCCTGCTGGCCAGACTGGCCGCCCACCGCGCCCTGCCGCTCAACGACGCCTTCAAACTGCTACCCGCGCTGGTGGCCTGTTTTGACGTCCAGCACGACACCCCGCCGCTGGCCGCCTATGAAACCTTGCTGGCCGAATCGGCCGAGATGGCGTGGATTGCCACCGAAGGCAACAGCTTTAACCACGCCACCGACCGCGTGCCCGATGTCATCACCCTGGCCGACCAGTTGCGCGCCCAGGGTGCGCCGATCAAGGACAAAGTAGAAATCTCCGGCGCCGGTTCCGTGCGCCAGACCGCGTTCAAGGCAGCGATGGTGGAGCGCGCGTTCAAGACGGCGGATGGCCATGTGGTGAAGAAGGTGGTGCCGGGGTCGTTTTATGAGTTTATCTCTCGCGATGTGCTGACCGGCGAGGCGGGGGAACGGTATCTGGATTTGCGGTTTGATAGTGGCAATGCGCAGGGGATTTTCAAGATGACGGCGGCGCAGGCACCGGGGTGAGGGTTGGTTTTGGTTGGGGCGGGGGTGGTGGCGCTTGGCGGGCACCTCAATGAACCTGCCAGAGCTATACATGCCTGTTGAAGCGGCGCGGTGATGGGGCGCCGTTGCGGTGTTGTGTTAGCGCCTCCGGCGCAGGATTAAAGGCGTTTTGATACCGGCGGTGGCCGGAGCACCCTACTTTCTTTGCTTCGCCAAAGAAAGTAGGCAAAGAAAGGCGACCCCAGCCTGGCGGCCCTCCGGGCTTCCCTCAGTCGGTCGGGAGCCTGGGGTCTCCCTCCACTCCTTCGGCGCTGGGCTTTAATGGGGGAGAAAAGTCAAAGACAACGGCAACCCCAAAAGCTAACTGCAACTGCAAACACAAAATCCAAACCAACGGCAACGGCAACGGCAACGGCAACGGCAACGGCAACGGCAACGGCAACGGCAACGGCAACGGCAACGGCAAGACCATAGCAACACCAACCCATGGCAGTGGCAGTGGCAGTGGCAGTGGCAAATTCAACACGCATCCCACTGACTCGTCATTCCGGCGAAGGCCGGAATCCAGTCCGCAGCCCAACGGGCTGCTTTCGGTGGCCTACCACTACCGTCTCGTGCTGATTCAGTGACACTCGCATGCATCGCAGCTGGATTCCGGCCAAGGGGGCCGCCGAGGTCCGGAATGACGAAGTGGTGGGGCACGCCAATCAGTATTGCAGCCGGTGCTTGCAAATCGCGGCGTAGGGTGGATTCGCGAAGCAATCCACCGTTGCGTTGGTGGATTGTCGCTCCGCTCCGAATCCACCCTACAAAACCTGTACCCAGATAACCTGGTTTTGGTTTTGGTTTTGGTTTTGGTTTTGGTTTTGGTTTTGGTTGCCGTTGCCGTTGCCGTTGCCGTTGCCGTTGATTTTCGGCGTTGCAGTTGCTTTTGACGTTGGGCCCCTTTGACTGCGCCGAGCATCGCAGCAAGGCGCGGGGTTTCGGCGCAAGGGTGTTTGAGGGCTTTAGCCCGAGTTCCCTGGAGCCAGCCGCGACTTGCGAGAAGCGCAGGGAACTCGCGCAGCGAGCGCAGTCGCAGGGGTCGCCTTTTCTTTGGGTACTTTCTTTTGGCGACCCAAAAGAAAGTGCCTTGCCGTCGGGCAACCCCCGACATGTAAAACAACCGCGCCGCCAGGCGCTAACATCAGTTCAAGGCTGTTCAAGGCGGCAACCCACCCCCTCACCATCCACACACACCACCCGTTTTGGTGTTCAATCACCCCACAACCACCCGCCCAGCACACACCATGATCCCTCGCCTGGCAGAACGCCCCATCGCCAACCCACTCTACCTGGATTTCATCACCGAGCTACGCACGCGCGGTTTTGAAGGCGAGTTGTCGGCCAGTTATGCCGACCGCACTGTCGCGGCAACGGATAATTCGATCTACCAGATCTGGCCACAGGTGGTGGTCACGCCAAAACATGCTGATGACATCATCCGCCTCGTCAAAGTGCTGGCAGAAGAACGCTTCCGGCATCTGGTGGTCAGCCCGCGCGGGGGCGGTACGGGCACTAATGGGCAATCGCTGACCAACGGGGTGGTGGTCGATCTCTCTCGCAACATGAACCGGATTCTGGAGATCAACCCGGCCGAGCGCTGGGTGCGGGTTGAGGCGGGGGTGGTCAAGGATCAGCTCAATGCGGCGCTCAAGCCGCACGGGCTGTTTTTTGCGCCGGAGTTGTCGACGTCCAACCGTGCCACCATTGGCGGTATGGTCAATACCGACGCCAGCGGCCAGGGTTCTTGTCTGTATGG
Organism: Silvimonas iriomotensis; assembly: GCF_014645535.1. Lineage (NCBI taxonomy): Bacteria > Pseudomonadati > Pseudomonadota > Betaproteobacteria > Neisseriales > Chitinibacteraceae > Silvimonas > Silvimonas iriomotensis. The sequence continues at coordinate 264,666 of NZ_BMLX01000004.1, read as the reverse complement.
CAAAACGCGGGATCATGTCCTGGCGCTTGATACCGTGCTGCTGGACGGTACGCACTGGCATTCAGAACCACTGGCCGAAGCTGACCTGGCGGCCATCCAGCAGCGGGATGATCTGGTTGGTGCCGTCCACCGCTTGCTGGCGGATATCGCCCATGATCAGGCCGATCTGATTGCTGAGCGCTTCCCCAAACTGAACCGTTGCCTGACGGGTTACGACCTCGCGCATATCCGCAATGCCGCTGGCTTGTTTGATCTGAACGCCATTTTATGCGGTGCGGAAGGCACGCTGGGGCTGGTCACGGAGGTCAAACTCAACGTTTTGCCTATCCCCAAATTCAGCGCGCTGGTGAATGTGCGCTATACGTCGTTTGACGCCGCGTTGCGTGATGCCCAGGCGTTGATGGCCTTGCAGGCGGCGTCGATTGAAACGGTGGATAGCAAGGTGCTGGGGCTGGCGCGGCAAGACATCATCTGGCACGGCGTGGCGGAGTTTTTTCCGGATGGCGACGGGCCGGAGGCGCTGGGGATCAACCTGGTGGAATTCATTGCCGATGACGAAAACGCGCTGGAAGCCCGGCTAGCGGAAGTGACCGCCATTCTGGATGGCCAGGGGCAGGCGCACGGGCGCAATGGTTATACCGTGGCGCGCGGTGAGGCGGCGGTTGGGCGGTTGTGGAACATGCGCAAGAAGTCGGTCGGGCTGCTGGCCAATATGCAAGGCGAGCGGCGGCCGATTCCGTTTGTAGAAGACACCGCCGTGCCGCCGGAAAACCTGGCCGATTACATTGCCGAGTTCCGCGCGCTGCTCGATAGCCATGGCGTGGTGTACGGCATGTTCGGGCATGTGGATGCCGGCGTGCTGCACGTGCGCCCGGCGCTGGACATGAAAGACCCGGCCGACGAACAACGCATTCGCACCATCAGCGATGGCGTGGTGGCGCTGACGCAGAAGTATCACGGCCTGTTGTGGGGCGAGCATGGCAAGGGCGTGCGCTCTGAATATGCACCGGCGTTCTTCGGGCCGCTTTACCCCACGCTGCAGCGGATCAAGGCGGCGTTTGACCCGCATAACCAGCTGAACCCGGGCAAGATTGCCTCCCCGATGGCGGATGGCTTGCTGCGCATTGATGGCGTGCCCACACGCGGCCAGCATGATCGCGTGATCCCCATTGCCGTGCGCCAGCGTTATGCCGAGGCCATGCACTGCAACGGCAACGGCGCCTGTTACAACTTTGATCCGGACGATGCCATGTGCCCGTCCTGGAAAGGCACGCGGGAGCGGCGGCATTCGCCCAAGGGCCGGGCGTCGCTCATGCGCGAATGGCTGCGGCAAATGACCGTGGCCGGCGTTGACCCGCTGGCCGAGAGCACGCAACTGCGTCAGGGCAGTTTCTGGCTGACCTTGCCGGCGCGGCTGGGCAACACGCTGGGCCGCAAGCGTGGCGAGGCCGATTTCAGCCACGAAGTGATGGAAGCCATGCAGGGTTGCCTGGCGTGCAAGTCCTGCGTGGCGCAATGCCCGGTCAAGGTCGACGTGCCCGAGTTCCGCGCCAGGTTCATGGAGTTGTACTACGGACGTTATCTGCGGCCGCTCAAGGATTACCTTGTCGGCAGCATGGAAAGTACGCTGCCGCTGATGGCGCGCTGGCCCGGCGTTTACAACGCGCTGGTGGGCAGCGGTATCGGGCGCGGGTTGCTGGCGCGGCTCAACCTGCTGCACAGCCCGCTGCTGTCGGGCATCCGCCCGGAAACCGCCTTGCCGGCGCAGGGTTTCCGGCTGGCCACGCCAGACGTGCTGCAAGGCCTGAGTGAAGACGAACGCGCCAATGCGGTGATCGTGGTGCAGGATGCGTTTACCAGTTATCTGGAAACCGGCCTGCTGCTCGATACCTTTGCGCTGTTGCGCCAGCTGGGTTTCACGCCGTTGCTGGCACCGTTTTCGCCCAATGGCAAACCGCTGCATGTGCATGGATTTCTGGGCCGGTTTGCCCGCGTGGCAGAGAAGAACGCCGCGCAACTGACCGCCCTGGCGCAGTCCGGCATTGCGCTGATCGGGCTGGAGCCATCCATGACGCTGGCGTACCGCGCCGAGTACGTCAAAACGCTGGGTAAAGACGCTGCGCCGCCGGTCTTGCTGATCCAGGAGTGGCTGGCAAAACAACTGGCCAGATGGCCTGCGCGCAGCGCCAGCGGTGAGGCGCTGACCTTGATGTCTCACTGCACCGAAAAAACCAATGCCCCGACCGCGCCGGGCGCCTGGCAAAAGCTGTTCGGGCACTTTGGCATTGCGCTCAAGCTGCAAGCCAGCGGTTGCTGCGGCATGGCTGGCACATATGGCCACGAAGCCACGAACCGGGCAATGTCCGAGCACATTTACAGCCTGAGCTGGGCGCCGATTATGGCCGCCAGCGAGGGTGGTTCAGATCTGCTGGCAACGGGTTATTCGTGCCGCTGCCAGACAAAGCTGGTAGACGGCGTTGAATTGCGGCACCCGGTGCAGGCGTTGTTGCGGGTGCTGGGGTGAGGGCGCGGTGATCTTTGCCGATCGCTGACCGCGCTCGAACCTGCCCGCCCGCCCCCGTCCTTTTTACCGGCTCACCCGCTTGCCGTTCGCCCCGGCTGCCAGTTGCGTCGGCACAAACGACTCCAGCACCGCTTTGCGCATCAGGTCCGGCGGCAGCAGCCCTTGCGAGACGACAAAGTCGTTGAACGCCTGCATGCTGAACTGATCGCCCAGCAACAGGCGCGTTTGCACCTGCAAACCGCGCAGTTGCGTGTAGCCGTAGTAATACGCGGTGGCCTGGCCGGGGCTGTTGAAGGCGTAGCGGTCGATCTCGGATTGCGCCAGCGGCTCTGACAACACCACGTCATCCATCAACACCTGTTTGGCCCTGCCCGGGGTGATGCGGCCGGTGTTGATCATGGGGTCGAGGAAAGCCCGCGCCACGCGCATCAGGCGGGAATCGAGCGAGATCAACTGGCCATCCAGCGGCATATAGGGCTCGATCAAGCCTTCGCAATACACAGCCCAGCCTTCCACATTGGCGCTGTTCTCGGCAAAGATGGCGCGGGCCATCGAGGTGCCGTTTTCCACCATGCTGGAGAACTGCAGCTCATGCCCCGGGCGGGCTTCGTGCGCGGTGAGCGTCCAGGAGGCGGCGTTAAAGCTGTCGTCGTCCATTTTGGCGTCAGACTTGGCGTGCGGGTTGGTCGCCACGATGACGAACTCGCCAAACTCGCCGGTATTGCCAATCAAGCGGGGCGGGTTCATGAATGGCGAACCCACGCTGGCGGCTTCGGCATCTGTGGCCATGCGGATATTGGCGTCGCGGTTGGGCAAGGTCACCAGATGCTGCTGGCGCACAATGGCCTCAATGTCTTTCAGCCGCTGACGGTAGTGCGGCAGCATGTCTTGCGGCGCAATGGCCTGTTTTTTCAGCTCGCGGATCACGTCCCGGTAATCGCTTGAGGGCAAGTGGCGTTCTGCGGCGATCTGGGCGGCAACTGCCTGCATCTGCCCTTGAACTTCCAGGAAATCTGCCGTGGCGCGGGTGATCAGTTCATCCGGGCCGATCAGCACGCCATAGGTGCGCAGGTCATCGGCATAAATGGCTTCAGGCTGGCGGGCATCGGGCCGGGCGTGCGGCTGCAAGGTGGCTTTGGCCCAATCGCCATAATCGTGCAATTGCTTGCTGAGTACGGCCAGCGGTTGCTCCCAGCCCTTCAGGCCGGATTTCGTGAAATCGGCGCGCATGCCGTCAATCAGCGTGTCGATATTGTCCAGTTGCTGCTTGATGTCTTCGATATATGGGCCAGTCAGCCCGGTGCGCTTGAGGTCTTCTTCGGTGCGTTCTCGCGCCAGATCGGTCAGCGGACGATAACCCGGTTCCAGCCCGGCGTAGCGCTTGAGCCGCACCAGCGCGCGGGCCTGGCGCGCCGGCTTGTTGCGCGGCTCCAGCAGGGTATCCAGCCCGTAATACACCACCTGCGGCACGTTGATGTATTGCAGCAGGTACTGGTGATCCAGCTTGAGCGTGGTGGCCTGCGCCTGGACCGAGTGGATGAGGATATCCAGATCCTCCTGCACTTTGACATCGTGCTCGGCCGCGCGGCTGGTCTTGAGCTGGGACAGCAGTTTGTCGGCCTGCGCCAGTTGCCGGGTGTACACACCGGGGCGCAGATCGGCAATCTGGGTATCGAATGCTTCATCGCCATTGGCCGAGGCAGATTCCGGCTCAAACATGCCTTCTGCATGGAGCACCGGCTGGGCAAACTGGTTACTGCGGGCCACCCACGCAGGCGGGCTGCCGGCAAACACGACGGGGGCGGCAAACGACAGCGTAAACCAGGCTGCGCAGGTCTTCAAAAGCATGGGGATCTCCGGATAGAAGAAGTAGAAGGCCGCGGCCTGTTGGGCCGTGGTCAATCCGCTACAAGGGCCTGACGTTATGAGGGGCGCTGACGAGCGTCAACTTTGTGTGAGGCGGATGTGACATTCAGGTTGCAGTGGGTGGCGTCACCACCTCAGCCCTTCCCCGCCGGCATCGGCAATGGCAGCGATGCCGTGTGTTTCACCGGCGCCAGCGCCACGCTGGATTTCACGCTGCGCACGCCTGGCAGGCTGGTCAGTTTGTGCATGACAAAGCGCGACAAGGCCGGCAGGTCTGGCACGATCACGCGCAGCAGATAGTCGGCATCGCCGGTAATGCCAAAGCCTTCCAGCACTTCCGGCATGGCTTGCACGGCAGCGGCGAATTCGCGGATGGCGGCTTCACCGTGGCGTTCCAGAATCACGCTGACAAAGGCCTGCACCGACAGCCCCAGCAACTCCGGGTCCAGCGTGACGCGGTAGCCGCGCACCACGCCGGACTCTTCCATGCGCTGGATGCGCCGGCCAATCTGCGAGGGCGACAAGGGCACGTGCTGGCTCAGTTGCTGGTGCGAGGCACGGGCGTCCTTTTGCAGCTGCTCCAGAATCTGGTAATCGAACTTGTCCAGCATTTATGCGTACTCCGTGCGTAGATACGCTCATCATTGCACGTTTCACGCATGATTGAGCCAATTCCGGGCCGATTTTGCGCCAGTTGCGCGTGCCAACGGCCGTAAACTGGGTACATGGCGCAAACAGGAACAAGATCATGAACCAGGCTGAAGAATTCATCGTGCCTGACATCACCGTCCGCAAGAACGCGGGGCTCAGTCACGATGCGGACTACACCATGCCCCAGCCGCAGGACCGCTACACCAAGGCCGACCACGCCACGTGGGCGACGCTGTACGCGCGCCAGGTGGCGCTGCTGCCAGGCCGGGCTTGTGATGAATACCTGGCCGGGATCGCCGCCTTGCAGGTCAGCCCGGAGCGCATTCCGGACTTTGCCGAACTCAACCGCCACCTGATGGCGGCCACCGGCTGGCAACTGGTCGCCGTGCCGGGGCTGATCCCGGGTGATGTGTTCTTTGAGCACCTGGCCCACCGCCGTTTTCCGGTCACCTGGTGGATTCGGGAACCCGACAATCTGGACTACCTGCCAGAGCCGGATATTTTCCACGACCTCTTCGGCCACGTGCCCTTGCTGATGGACCCGGTGTTTGCCGATTACGTGCAGGCCTACGGCAAAGGGGGTGTCAAAGCTGACAGCCTGGGCGGGCTGGACATGCTGGCGCGGCTATACTGGTTTACCGTGGAATTCGGCCTGATCAACACCCCCAAAGGCCTGCGGATTTATGGCGCCGGGATTTTATCGTCCAGCTCGGAGTCGCACTACAGTCTGGAGAGCGACAGCCCCAACCGGCTGGGGTTTGATCTGACACGGATCATGAAAACCCGCTATCGCTACGACTCGTTCCAGAAAACGTACTTTGTGATCGACAGTTTCGAGCAACTGTTCAAGGCCACCGAACCCGATTTTGCGCCGCTGTACGCGGCCATTGCCGACAAACCGGAAATCCCCGCGGGTGACATTTTGCCCGGCGACACCGTACTGCACCGGGGCACGGGTGAAGGCTGGCCAGACACCGAAGATGCCTGAGGAGCCCGCTATGACCACCCACAAGCTACCCGACGCCGAACGCACCACCGCCCTGCAAAGCCTGCCAGGCTGGCAGAACGCCAAAAACCAGGACGCCATCTGCCGCAATTTCAAGTTCAAGGACTTCAACGCAGCCTTTGGCTTCATGACCCGCGTAGCGCTCAAGGCCGAGCAAATGAACCACCACCCGGAATGGTTCAACGTCTACAACCGCGTCGAAGTCACCCTGACCACACACGACGCCAAAGGGGTATCGGCGCTGGATATCGAGATGGCGCGGTTTATGGATGAGCTGGCGGGGCAGTGATCCCCGCGCAGCGCTCCAGCCCAAAAAAGGGATCGCATCGCGATCCCTTTTTCACATCCCGTCCTGTTCATCATGAGTGCCCCAACTGCAGCTCCACCCAGTGTTCCGCGTGGTCGTCCTTCAGTGGCAGTACCGTGCCTTGCTGCTCTTCGCCGTCGACCGTGAGCCGGGCGCCGGGTTGGTCGCTGCGGCGGATGTGGATGCGCCAGGTGCTCTGGCCAAAGCGGTAGGTCAACTCGAAACCGGGCCAGTCTGGTGGCAGCAGCGGGGTCAGGCGCAGGGTGTCGGCTTCGCGGTGTATGCCCAGTAATGATTCCACGATCAGCCGGTACATCCAGCCGGCAGAGCCGGTGTACCACGTCCAGCCGCCGCGGCCGGTGTGCGGGGCGACGCCGTAGACATCGGCCGCAGCCACGTACGGTTCGACCTTGTATTGCGCCACTTCAGCGGCGTCACGGGCGTGGTTCACCGGGTTGATCAGGTTCATCAGTTCCCAGGCGTTCCTGGTATCGCCCATATGGGCAAAGGCCATGGTCGCCCAGACGGCGGCGTGGGTGTACTGGCCACCGTTTTCCCGCACGCCGGGTACATAACCCTTGATATAACCTGGCTCCAGATGGCCTTTGTCAAACGGCGGGTCGAGCAACTGGATCAGCTTGTCAGGGCGGCGCACCAGGTTGTCGTTGAGCGATTGCATGGCGCGTTGCGCACGGATCGGGTCGCCCGCGCCAGAGAGCACAGACCAGCTTTGGGCGATTGAATCAATGCGGCATTCGGTATTGGTGGAGGTGCCCAGCGGCGTGCCGTCGTCAAACCAGGCGCGTTTGTACCAGTCGCCATCCCAGGCGTGTGTTTCCAGCGATTGCTGCAACTGGGCAGCTTCCTGGGCGCAGCGTTCGGCAAAGGCGGCGTCACCGTACTGGCGGGCCAGTTTGCCGTACTGGCACAACACCTCATACAAAAAGAAGCCCAGCCAGACGCTCTCGCCCACGCCGTGCTCGCCCACCAGGTTCATGCCGTCGTTCCAGTCGCCCGAACCCATGAGCGGAATCCCGTGCGGGCCGTAGCGCAAACCATGCAGGATGGCACGCACGCCGTGCTGATACACCGGTTCCCGGATGTCGCTCACACCGGGCAAGTCGTACCAGTTTTCTTCATCCGGGTTAAGCGGCCGCCCGGTCAGGTAAGGCACGGTTTCATCCAGAATGGCGATGTCGCCGGTGGTTTCGACATAACGGCACAGCGCCATGGGCAGCCACAGATAGTCGTCAGAGCAGCGCGTGCGCACGCCAGCGCCGGTGGGCGGGTGCCACCAGTGCTGTACATCGCCATCCATGAACTGGCGGCTGGCGCACAACAGCACGTGTTCGCGCATGCGGACGGGTTCGGCGTGGACCAGCGCCATGGTGTCCTGAATCTGGTCGCGGTAACCAAACGCGCCGCCAGACTGGTAATACCCGCTGCGCCCCCACAAGCGGCACGCCAGCACCTGATACACCAGCCAGCCGTTGGCCAGCAGATTGATCGAGGGGTCCGGCGTTTGCACCTGTACTGCGCCAAGGACGCGCTGCCAGTATTGCCGTACATGTTCCAGCGCATCGGCCGCAGTGGTGTTCCCGCGGAAGCGGGGCACCAGCGAATCGGCCTCGGTCATGTCCTGGCCGGCGCCCAGGCGGAAAGTGATCTCCCGCTCCTGACCGTCGACCAGGGCAAAGGGCACCTGGATGGCGCCGCACGGGTCCAGCGCCGCACCGACACGGCCAGACAAGCGGGTGCGCTCCATGGCAGCCGGGCGGGCGTGGGTACCGCCGCGGCCAATGAACTCGCGCCGGTCAGCAGTGATTTCCCGCAAGGGGTCATCCACATCAAAGAACGCCACCTGCGTACCGGCGGCGGCGCTGTAGCTGTTGCGGGCGTACAGCGCGCCGTTGGCCGGCGAGACCTCGGTGACCACAAACGGCGCGGTTTTGGCGCGCAAATCGCCCAGTACCCATTCCACGTAGCCGGTGGCGGTCAGCTTGCGCGTGCGGCCAGAGACATTCCTGATCTTCAGGCGCGAGAACTTTACCGGCGCATCCAGCGCAACATAAACCCACAGCTCTGTGTGGATGCCGTTTTCTTCATGTTCAAACACGCTGTAGCCAAAACCGTGGCGGGTGATGTACTCACCCGTTCCGCGCACGGGCAGCGGGGTGGGCGACCAGAACTTGCCGGTTTCCTCGTCACGCAGGTAGATCACCTCGCCGCCGGTATCCTGCACAGGGTCGTTATACCAGGGCGACAGACGGAACTCGTGCGCGTTGCCACGCCAGGTATAGGCCATCCCGCTTTCGGAAATCATGGTGCCGAAATCGCTGTTGGCCAACATGTTGGACCACGGCACCGGCGTGCGCTGCGTATCACGCGTGCTGATGATGTATTCGCGCCCGTCGGCAGAAAAGCCGCCCGTGCCGTTGTGGTACTGCAGATCCAGCGTCTGCCGGCGCGGCGGCTCGGGTAGCGTACTGGCCGTGCTGCTGGTCACGGGCAACGGCGGCGGCGCTACGCTGAGCGCGCCGCGGCGGGTGACCTGATCCTGCAGACTGCCGCGGGTATCGGTGATGATGATGCGGGCCACGGTTTGCAGCAAGGTGCGGTCTTCGACAGACATCTGCTCGCCATTGCGCACAAAAACGCCGCCAGGCTTGTCGTTGACGTTGGCCTCCATACCGGCCGAAATCAGCCCCATGATCTGGTCTTGCAACGACTGGCGATACCCCACGTGGTCTTCATTGAGAATGACCAGATCAACCGCCAGCCCCTTGAGCCGCCAGTAGGCGTGCGCCTGCACCACCTGGCGCACAAGGTCAATGCGGCCCGGGTCGGCAATGCGCAGCAGCACAATCGGCAGATCGCCAGAGATGGCATAGCCCCACAAGCCGGACTGGCCGCGCCGGTTGTTCATCAGCACCGCCACTTCAGCGCGCTGCGCGGCGTTGGGGTACAGAATGGCACCAGCCATGCGGCCATACAGCTGGCCATCGGCCTCGCTGGCGTTGATCTGCCGCAGCAACACCAGATTGTGCGTCCAGGCCAGATCAAACACCCGGTCGGCAAGGCGCCGGTCACGGTATTTCTCGATCAGCGCCAGCGCGCCGTCACGGGTATCGGCCATCCCCAGCACCAGGTCGAGCGTCACCGTGGCTTCGGGTTCCAGAATGATGTGATGGCGCACCGCGACCACCGGGTCCAGCACCGCGCCTTGCGTATTGGAAAGATTGCCCGTCGACGTCAGCGCCGCCGGCGACGCCAGCGTATTGCCGCGGCCAATAAAGCGCGCGCGGTCGGTCTCGCAACTGAAGTTGTCGACATCGGCACCGTGCACCGCCATCAAGTGCAGCAAATACGGCTGCGCTTCTTTTTGCTCGCGCCGGCGACGGTGACACAAGATGGCCTGTTGTTCCGGCAGGATTTCACTCTCGACAAACAGCTTGCTGAAGGCCGGATGGGCGTTGTCGGCGCTGACGGGGGCGATGACGACCTCGGCATAGCTGGTGACTTCCAGAATGCGCCGGCGCCGGGCACGGTTGGTAATGCGCATGCGCCGCAATTCAATGTCATCTTCCGGCGAGACAACGATCTCGCTTTTGACGTCGTAACGCTGATCCTGGCGATGAAACTCGGCGTGCGCCTCAGAAAAGATGGCGCGGAAGTTCTCTCCCGGCATGCCGCAGGGGCGAGACGCGGACGACCAGAACAGGCCGGTTTCCAGGTCACGCAGATAGCAATACACCCCCAGTTGATCCAGCGTGGGGTCTTCTTGCCAGCGCGTCACCGCCATGTTCTTCCAGCGGCTGTACCCGCTGCCGGCGTTGTTCACCATCACGTGATAGCGGCTGTTGGACAGCAACTGCACTTCCGGCGCCGGGGTATCGGGGCGGTCGAACTCGCGGATCGACGCTTCGATGGCTTCGGCCTGGGCGCTGCTGTTGGCAAACTGGCCGGCCCGCGCGTACACGGCAATGGTCTTGGGCACGCGCTCTTGCAGCAACAGCATGGTGGCCTGGCATTGCGGGTCAGCAGCAAAACGCTTGAGCATGGGCTGGCCAAGCAAGGCATACGACAACGACAAAAACGCCATGCCCTGATGGTGGGCCATGAACGAGCGCACCATGGCGTGCTTCTGGCCGCGCGGCAGGCGGGCCTGGGTGTAGTCGATGGCCTCGTAATAGCCGTACGCGCCTTCTGCGCCCATATTGCTGAGCTTTTGCAGGTTCTGGCAGGCGGCAGTAGGCGCCACCATCAAGGCCATCACCGTGGCATAAGGTGCGATCACAAGGTCATCCACCAGCCCGCGCTTGAGCCCCAGCCCCGGCACACCGAAAGCACGGTACTGATAGTTAAGGTGCGCGTCGGTGGTGTTGTAGCCCGATTCGGAAATCCCCCAGGGCACATCAGCCTGTTTGCCGTAGGCGATCTGTGCGCGCACGGCGGCACGGCAGGTGGTGTCCAGCAGTGTTTCCGGGTAGGTCGGCATCACCAGCATGGGCATGAGGTACTCGAACATCGAGCCGCTCCAGGACACCATCACCGGTTCGTTTTCTACCAGGGTTAACAGGCGGCCCAGCGCAAACCAGCTTTCTTGCGGCAACTGGCCCTGGGCGATCGCCACAAAATTGCACAGGCGGTTTTCAGAGGTGAGCAAGTCGTACCGACCGCTGTCGCGCCGGTTGTCGTCGCAGTTGTAGCCCACTGCCAGCAAGTGCACGGACGGGTCATACAGAAAGTCGTAATCCATCTGCGCCAGTTCCAGCGCCTGTACCGCCAGGGCGTTCATCAGCGAAAGACGCTCGTGCGCGTGGCGGCTGGCGGCGACAACCTGTTCGGCCAGTTCCGGCGGCAGCTGCCATTCATCACTGGCGACTTGGGCAAAGCCCGGCAAATCACGCAGCAGCGGGATGTGATTGAGCGAGACCACCTGCGCGCGCTGCGCCTGCGTCCAGGTCGCCCAGGGCAGCAAATAGCCGATCTCGCCCAGCGTGGCGTGGCACTGGCGCTGTACCGAGGCCGCCGCGCGGCGCAGTTCATTCTGTTCGGGGTCAGCCGGGATCAGCGCGCACAGCGTATCGATATCCTGCGCCAGGCCATTGAGCGTGCTCCAGGCATCGGCCGGGCTGGCGGGCGGCGCCACCAGCGCCCCGCTGATCTGCGACTGCAATTGCGACAGCGCGGCCGGTGCGGCGTCTGGCCACAGGCTGCTGAGCAGTTTGATGCCGTCATCCAGCCCGTGCCACAGCATCGGGTGGATGATCGGGTCATCTGTCAGCGACAACAGGCCCTGGCGCAGCGTGATCAAATGCCCGGCCAGATTGCCGCTATCCACGGTTGAGACATAGCGCGGGGCCAGCGGTTGCAGGCTGCGCGTGTCGTACCAGTTGTACAGATGGCCGCGATAGCGCTCCAGGCTCAGCATGCCGTTGAGCGTGTTGGTGGTGCGCTCCAGCATGGCGCCGCCGCACAGATAACCAAAGTCATACGCCGTCATGTTGGCCAGCAGCGAAAGGCCGATATTGGTGGGCGAGGTACGGTGGGCAATCACGCCTTCATCCGGTACTTCCTGGAAATTATCGGGCGGCAGCCAGTGTTCCTGGGCGGTGACAAAGGTTTCAAAGAACAGCCAGGTCTTGCGCGCAGTCCGGCGCAAAAGGCGTGTCTGGTCGGCATCCAGTTCGGTGGCAAATGCGGTCGGCGGCTGGCTGATCCACCAGGCCAGCACCGGCGACAACAACCACAAACCAGCCAGGATGGCGGCAAATACCAGCCAGGTAACATCAATCAGCGGTGCGCACACCAGAATGGCCACCGCCGCGACCGGGCCGATCCACATGGCCCGGATAAAGGTCTTCAGGTCATAGCGCGCGGTACTGCGCGCGACTTCCGACGTTGACCACTCCAGCAGATGCTTGTGGGTAAACCATTTGCGCCAGAGCGTGCGCAAAATGGCGCCGGTGGTCACCAGCGTTTCATGCGGCAAGGTTGCCAGGCGCAAACCCAGTTGCGTGGCCTGTACCCAGATCAGATGGCTGTTGGTAAACAGATGCTGGCGCCAGGTAATGCCGCGGGGCTTGCGCGCCAGATCCAGCAGCGCCGACAGGATCGTCGGCAGCCACAACACGGCCAGCAAGGTGCCCAGCCACAAGCGCGGCACTGGCAGGACGGTCGCCCCCAGCACGGTCAGTACAATCAGCGACAGCGGCACCAGACTGCGGCGCAGATTGTCCTTGAGCTTCCAGCGCGACAGGATGCTGAGCGGATTGGGCACGCGCTCGCCGGCCTCATTCTTCACCTTGAAGAACAGCCAGCCAGACAGCTGCCAGTCGCCGCGCACCCAGCGTGTGCGGCGCTGGATGTCAGTCAGATAATTGTCGGGAGAGGTCTCGTACAGCGCGACATCGCTCAACAAGCCGGAGCGGGCGTAGCAGCCTTCCAGCAAGTCATGGCTCAAGACGGTGTTTTCCGGAAAACGCCCGGCCAGCGCTTGCTCAAAGGTGGCGACATCGTAAATACCCTTGCCGATGAACGAGCCCTCGCCAAACAGATCCTGGTACACGTCAGACACCGTGCGCGTGTAGGGGTCAATGCCGGGTTCGCTGCCAATCAGCCGGGCATACATGCTGGGGCCGCCCGGTGGCAGGCTCTCTGCCACACGCGGTTGCAAGATGCCGTAGCCCTCAACCACCCGCCCCAGTTTCTCGTCATAGCGCGGGTGATTGAGCGGGTGCGCCATGGTGCCGACAAACTGGCGCGCGGCATCACGCGGCAACTGGGTATCGGTATCAAGCGTGATCACGTACTTGATGTTGGACAGCACCGCCGTCTGGCCAATCACGGTAGAGAACGGCTCGGTCACCCCGTCACGCAGCAGCACATTGAGCGCCGCCAGCTTGCCGCGTTTACGCTCGTAGCCCATCCATTGCCCTTCACGCGGGTTGTAGCGGCGCGGGCGGTGGAACAAAAAGAAGGTATTGCCACGGGGCGACGGGTACTGGCTGTTCAGCGCGTTGATGCGGGAGGTCACCAGCGCGATCAGCGCATCGTCATCGGGCATGTGCTCTTCGGCAGCGTCGGTGAAGTCCGTCAGCAGGGCAAAGTGCAAGTGCGGATCGCGGTTGCCCAGGAAACGTACTTCCAGGTCATCCACCAGCCGCTCAACACCCGCCACGCTGCCCAGCATGCCGGGCACCACCACCAGCGTGCGCAACTCGGGCGGGATACCGCGGCTGTAATCAAGCCGCGGCAAAAAGCGCGGCACGGCCAGGTGCGTGGCAAACAGGTTGACCAGCGCCACGCCCAGCTGGCTGGCCGCCAGCAACAGCGCAATGGTCAGCACCACCCACAGCACCGGGTTGGTCAGGCCGGCCTGCCACACTTTGTAGAGCATGGGCAGCGCCACGCCGAACGTGATCAGCGTGATCGCCCCCAGATAGCAGGCCACCGGCGCCCGGGCAAAGCCGCGTTTGCATTTCAGCCATACCGGCAGTTGCGCCTTGCAGGCTTGTTCCAGCTGCACCAGGCCTTCGCCAGACAGGTAAAACCCGACATGGGCCTTGCGATCGGTGTGAATGGGCGAGTCGATCAGCGGGCCGCTGCTGGCTGCGGCGGCCGCCAGATCCACCACCTGCTGCGCCACCGCGCTCTCTGCCATGCGGGCGCGCCGGGCGGTGCGTTCCACCGTATGCCGGTACTGGTCACGCGTGGCGAAATCCATATGCGTGTACATGCCCGCCGGATCACTGATCAGGATTTGCTCGACCACGCTGAGGGTTTCGACAAACTCGCGCCAGTTGGTCGCGCCCAGCAAGCGCAAACTGGAAATACTGTTGCTGATGGATAACTGGTTGGCCGATTGCTGCCGGTTCTCTGCCAGCACCATTTGTTCGATGGTCTGGCCCTGCTCGGCCAGCACTTGCTCGATCCAGGTCAGCGGCAAGGCCAGTTGCGCCCCCTGCCCTTGCAGGCGCCGCGCCAGTTCTGCCACAAAGGTATGCCCCATCGCCGGCCCGGACCGGGCCATGTCGGCCACCAGCAAGATCAGGCTTTTGGGGTCTTCTTCAGAGGCCTTGATCATGCGGCTGGCCCACTCTGCCGCCAGATTGCGGTCTGCACTGTCTGTGGCAATGCTGGCGCTGACCCGGCGCAGGTTCTCGATCAAGGCCAGCCGCAGCATGATCGGAATCGCCCACAGTTCACCCAGCGTCAGTTCAGACACTTGCTGATAGGCCGAGACATAGCGGCTCAGGCTTTCCAGATCCCAGCGGCCATCACCGTGGGCAATGGCTTCCAGCGCGATCTCGTACACCCGCGGCATCCCGGCAGATTCACCCTCGGCCAGCCGTGGCAAGCCGCGTCCGTAGCCCTTGGGGAAATGCCGCTTGGCGGTGCGGATCTGTTCTTCAATCAGGTAGAAGTTATCCAGCAGCCATTCCCCGGCCGGGGTCAGGCGGGTGGCGTTAGTGGTATTGGTCAGCACGCGGCAGGCGTTGACCAGAATGGCCTCGTTCTCGGCCAGCCGTGCCAGCAACTGATCTTGCTGATACGCCGCGCCAATGCGGTGGGACGCCGCCAGCGTGCGGCCGTGCCGCTCCATCTGGTCTGCGCTGAAGAGTTCTGCCCTAAGCGGCGCCTCGGTAGCGGCAAAGCCTCTCAGGTCGTTTTCATCTTCTTCAAGCGTGGATTTGTTCCACAGGCGCCCGGCCTGGCGGGCGTAAGACTGGTCGATCGTGGCCAAGGTGCATGCCTCCCTGCTGGTGCGCCTGCAAGGCAACCTGCTGGCGCGTGCCGAACGATAAGCGTGGGTGAACACTTGCCCGAACGGCAGACCGCAAGGACCGGGGTGTTGCGCCGGTCGTCAAACGTTCAGCCTGGCGCAAAGCGCGCGCTACGGCCCGGCGGGACTGCATGCTCGCCCGCCAGCCGGTATCCGGGACGCCAGCGTGTGAACGCCGACACTGTTCATGAGTGTGCTGCTGTGCACCAGGCGCGTCTGTCAGCGGCGCGGGGCATGCATGTCAGTGCGTTCCTACCATGGCTGAACCGCCGCCCGGGCCGCTGACCGGTATTTATTCTCGTGCTCAGGGCCTTGTCTGGCTCACGCGCGGCCCCATCCTCAACTGGATAGTCCGTTTGATTTTCCGCTTCTTCGGGCGCAGCCGCGCGTTCACAGCCAGTCCAAGGTGAGACTTCATGAGCAAAACTTCTCTGGAAAAAGACAAAATCCGCATCCTCCTGCTGGAGGGCGTTCACCAGAGCGCAATCGACGCCTTCAAGGCGGCCGGTTACGCCAATATCGAAGCTTTGCCCGGCGCGCTCAGTGGTGATGAACTCAAGCAGAAAATTGCCGATGCGCATTTTGTCGGCATCCGCTCGCGCACGCAGTTGACCGCAGAGGTGCTGGCGTCGGCGCAGAAACTGGTGGCGGTCGGTTGTTTTTGCATCGGCACCAACCAGGTTGACCTCGTCGCGGCGCAAAAGCTGGGGGTTGCGGTGTTCAATGCGCCGTACTCCAACACCCGTTCGGTCGCAGAACTGGTGCTGGCAGAAGCGATCTTGCTGTTGCGCGGCATTCCGGAAAAAAACGCCAGTTGCCATCGCGGCGGCTGGATCAAATCGGCCAGCGCGTCTTATGAAGTGCGCGGCAAGCAGCTGGGCATCATTGGCTACGGCGCCATCGGTTCACAGTTGTCGGTCCTGGCCGAAGCGCTGGGCATGCGCGTGGCGTTCTTTGATACGTCATCGAAACTGCCGCTGGGCAATGCCCAGCAAATTGCCGACCTGGACAGCCTGCTGGGTCAGTCTGACATTGTGACGCTGCACGTGCCGGAAACCGCCTCGACCAAAAACATGATCGGGGCCGCCCAGTTGAAGGCCATGAAGCCGGGCGCGGTGCTGATCAACGCCGCCCGCGGGACGGTGGTGGATATCGACGCCCTGGCCGCCGCCATTGAAAGCAAGCACCTGGCCGGCGCCGCAATCGACGTGTTCCCGGTAGAGCCCAAAGACAACAAGGAAGAGTTTGCCTCGCCGCTGCGCCAGTTCGACAACGTGATCCTGACCCCGCATATCGGCGGCTCCACCGTCGAGGCGCAGGCCAATATCGGCGTGGAAGTGGCAGAGAAGCTGATCAAATACAGCGATAACGGCACCACAACGTCGTCGGTCAATTTCCCGGAAGTGGCACTGCCGCAGCAGGCCAGCAAGCGCCGCGTGCTGCATATCCACCGCAATATTCCGGGCGTGTTGTCGGCCATCAACAGCGTGCTGTCGGCCGACCAGATCAACATTGCCGCGCAATACCTGCAAACCAACGCCGAGATCGGCTACGTGGTGATCGACGTCGATTCTGACTACAGCGATACCGCGCTCAAGAAGCTGGCCGGCGTGGAAGGCACCATCCGCTTGCGCTTGCTGTTCTAGTCCCGGCCAGACCCGGTGGCGGCCAGTGACGGGCCGTTGCCGGGCGCTGCGCGGTAGCGCATGCGCCGCGCAAACAAGTGATCCGGCACGCCTGCTGCGGCAAACGGGCGGGTGCTGATCGTCACAAAACCCAGTTTGCGGTAAAGCGCCATGGCGCCGGTATTGCTGACCAGCACATCCAGAATGATGTCCTGGCTTTTGCGGGCGGGCACAAGGCCGTTGGCGAGGGCATGGTGAAACAGCGCCACAAACACCCCTTGCCGGCGCCAGCGGGGGGCCGTGGCGCAATGGGCAATCAGCGTCTGGTCTTGTTGCGGCACGGGTATTTCACGTTGCAGGACCAACCCGCGCCGCAAAATCCCGGCGGTTTGCCGCCAGCCAAAATGCTGCATCAACTGCATGGCCAGATACGGCCCGTTCAAGAGCCCGCCGCGCCCGTCCTGCACGCCCATGACCGCAACCGGCTGATCAGCCAGCGTGGCCACCTGCAAATGCTGCCAGGAAAAATGCCCCATGGGCTCGCTCAGCGCGTGCTGCAAAAAGGCGATGGTGTCCTGGGCCGGGGCCTCGAATAACCAGGCAAATTCAGTTTGGGCGGCTTCATGGATCAACGGTGCCAGCACGGCAGCGTCGACGGCCGAAGCCGGGCGAAAGCGCAAGGTGGATAAATCCAGCGGTGCCAGGGCACTGGCGTCGGGGTAGGCAATGGATGCCTGCGCCGCGTTCACAGCGTCAACTCCGGCCGGACAAAACTCAGTTCAACGGGTTGATTACAGCTGACCGCCCAGTACAGGTTGTCCGGCAGCACGCCGCTATGATGATCTTGCTGCGGCGCGGTGACATAACCATGCATGGGTGGCTCGCCATACACGTGCTGGCGCAGGCCGCCTTTGTAGGCCGCCTCCCGCAGGGTCCACAGCCGGTAAAAACGCGCGCTGCGGCTGTCTTCATCGGCCGCGGCCACCCAGGCCAGATCCGCTTCGTCACAGGCATGCTTTGCCAGCGCCAGAATCTTGCGCGGGCGGGCTTGTTCCAGATCCAGCCCCAGTTGCAAACCGGGCGTATGCGCTACCGCCACGCCCAGCCAGTTTGCCGTGTGAGAGATCGACATCGCCAGCGTCGGCCAGCCGGCAAAACAGGGGCTGGCTTCTTCCCGTTCAACCAGATCAGCCAGGCTCAGCGTCGGGCCGGCCAGCTTGCGGGCGGTATCAAGCAGCAACAGTCGCCCCAGCATGAGTTGGCGCTGCCGCGGCGCATGGCTGATGCCCGACAGGCGCGCGCGCGTGGCAGCAGACCAGGGCTGCGCCAGCAAGGCGGCATCAGGCAGGGTGTGGTGATCCTGGAAAAGGGCGACGGTGACAACAGGCATGGCTGGCAGTTTACACGCTGCCCGGCGGTCATGACTCATGGGGCCTGTTTGATCATCCGCTTGCAACCGGGTCTGGCAGGGGTAGAAAAAAAGAGGCCCACCCCAGATGGGGCGGGCTTACGTGGGTGCTGGGGGGGTAGCACCCATCGTCAGACCCGCGCCGGCCACCATTGCAGTGGCCAGCACAGGGTCAGTCGGTCACGGGAGATAGAGCCTTAACGGGTCAGACTCTGTGGTGCGCTGGCCGGCGGATTATCCGCACCGGTAGATGTACCAGAGGTACCAGCTGCATAGGCACCTGCGCCCAGCAAAACGGTACCGGCGATCAACGCGACATTCACGAGAGTTTTACGGATTTGCATCGTGTACTCCTTTCCAGTGGTTAAAACAGAAAACCTCAAAAATCTCTGGGAGGTAGTGGTACTAATGCAAGGGTCGTGCCAGCTTTGTTAAAGCCAGCAATATCAAGGGTTTGCGGTGAGGGCGTTTAAAAAGGGCCAGAATTGCGGGTGAAAACAGGGGGTAAATGTCGTCAAAACCCGACGCCGGCCGACTGTCAAACCCGGCAAAGCCAGGTTTGACGTGCGCTGCGGCGCAATATGAATGTCGCCATCAAGCGACACCCTCTGAACCTTGCCGGAACAAACCCGGATTAAGCCCGTGTTTTTGCAACAGCCGGTAGAACTCCGTGCGGTTGCGACCGGCAATGCGGGCGGCATCAGTGACGTTCCCATCGGCCACTTTCAAAAGCTGGGTGAGGTAATCGCGCTCAAACCGGGACTTTGCGTCGTTGTAGTTCAGAATGCCCTGGGCTGGCAGCCGCAAGGCGCGCTGTACCAGCGACAAGGGAATGATTGGCGCCGTTGCCAGCGCGCAGACTTGCTCGACCACGTTGTACAACTGGCGCACGTTGCCAGGCCACGCCGCCGACACCAGCGCCTCCATGGCGTCTGGCGCATAGCCCGTCACCGATTTGCTGTAACGCGTGGCAATCTGGGTGAGGAAGTGATTCGCCAGCAGCGCAATATCCTCGCGCCGGGCCGATAGCGGTGGCAGCGTCAGTGACACCACGTTGAGCCGGTAATAAAGGTCTTCCCGGAACTGGCCGGCAGCAATGGCCGCATCCAGATCGCGGTGTGTGGCCGAGACAATACGCACATCCACTGCCACCGGTTCACTGGCGCCCACCGGCCGCACGGCTTTTTCCTGCAGCACCCGCAGCAGTTTTACCTGCAATGGCAGCGGCATATCGCCAATTTCATCCAGCAGCAAGGTGCCACCGTTGGCAGCCTGAAACAGACCCCGGTGATTGGCCAGCGCGCCGGTAAAGGCGCCCTTGATGTGACCAAAGAGTTCAGACTCCAGCAATTGCTCCGGGATCGCGCCGCAGTTCACCGCCACAAATGGGCCCCGCCCGCGCGGGCTGGCGCGGTGCAGCGCGCGGGCCAGCACTTCCTTGCCGCTGCCGCTTTCACCCTGGATCAGCACGCTGGCGTCACTGGCAGCCACAAGCCGCGCTTCACCCAGCAGTTCTTCCATGATCTGGCTACGGCTGATCAAGCCGCCACGCCAGTCTTCACCGCCCTGCTGTTGCGTGCTGCCGGCGGAAGAAGTCAGGTTGAGCGCCTGGGCGATTTTCTCCAGCAGGATGTGGGCATCAAACGGTTTGGTCAGATAACAGAACACGCCGCGCTGCATGGCGTCCACGGCATCCGGAATGGTGCCGTGCGCCGTCAGCAGGATCACCGGCAAACCGGGGTGGCGCTGGCGGATTTCTTCAAACAGCGCCATGCCATCCTGGCCGGGCAGGCGTACGTCGCTGATCACCAGTTGCGGGCATTCCACGGCGATCTGCGCCAGCGCCTGTTCGGCAGAGGCCACCGTAGTGGCACGGTAACCCGCGGCCTGCAAACGCAGCGCCATCAGCCGCAGCATGTCGGCATCGTCATCCACAAACAAAAGGTGCGGCTTTTCCATGGTCATTCCTTGCGGGCCGGGGCGGAGGCTTTGTCCCCGGCCATGTCTTTCTCGATGTTCTTCAGGGCGTCCAGCTGGGTTTTGATCTGGTCGGCCCGTCGCTGCGCGTCTTTGGTCGCGGCAGTTTGTTTATCCAGCTGGTCTTCCAGCCGGCGGCGGTCATTCCATTGCTGGCCCAGCATCTGCGCCGCGCCCCGCAAGGGGTTGTCGGTGCGCGCGGCGTTTTCCGCCAGGCTGATGGCCCGGGCCAGATCCGGCGGATTGCGCGTCTGCGACAGCAAGATGGCTTGCTTGAGCATGGTTTCCGGCGTTTGCACGCCGTTGGCCAGCTCGCCGGCGCGCCGGGTCAGTTCGGCGGCGGGCATGGCCCGGGTAAAGCTGTAGAAGTCGACCAGGGTGTGCACCGGATCAGGCGGCGGCGGGGTCGGCTCTGGTACAGGTGTCGGGGTGGGCGTCACTGCGGGCGGTGGCGCATGCCGAAGGCCCCAGCCCTGCGCGCAACCACCCAGCAGGCTCACTGCCAACCACAGCGCCAGCGGGGCAAAAGAACGGGGATTAATGCGATTCATCGGGTAGTGTGATCCTGAAGCGGGCTCCCGGGCCCGCTGCGACGAGTTCAACGATGCCACCATGCGCTTCGACAAGCTCGCGCACAATGGATAAGCCAATGCCGTGCCCGGGTGATGCTACGGCCGGCTGGCCGCCGCCCCGGTAGAACGGCTCAAAGATGCGTGCGGCTTCGGCGGCCGGAATCCCGGGCCCGTCGTCCGCACATTCGATAATGGTGCTGCCATCGGCCTGCATGCAGGACAGTGCCACCGTCCCGCCCTCCGGACTGAAGCGGATGGCGTTGGACAGCAAATTGCCCACCACCATGGCCAGCTTTTCGCCATCTGCGGTGATCACGGCATTGGGGCCGGTGATGCTGACCTCAAGATTGCGCGCCTGCCATTGCAGTTTCTGGTCTTCTACCGTGTTTTCAAGCACTTCACGCACATCCACTGCCACACGGGTCAGGCGGCGTGCCTGCCAGGCAATGGTCTGATAGCGCAGCAGGTCTTCGATCCGCGCCTGCAGCGTCAGCACGTTTTGCTGCAGTATGCCGGTGATCTCGCGCTGGCGCGGTTCCAGCGGCCCGATAATCCCTTCATCCAGCAGCGCCACACCTTCACGCAAGGCCGCCAGCGGCGTCTTGAGTTCATGCGAGACATGATGCAGCACGCGGGTTTTTTCTTCGTCCGATGACAGCAGGCGGCGGCGCAACCAGTCCAGTTGCACCCCCAGCTGACGCAAATCCCCCGGCCCTGCAATGACGACCGGATCGGCCAGCCGGTTCTCGCCCAACTGATGAATGGCATCCACCACGCGGCGCAGCGGGCGGGCAAAACCCAGGTGCCAGGCCACGATCAACACCACGGCAATGCCGCCAACCGCGATCAGCTGCCACATCAGCAGCGTGCGCTGGCGGTCCAGTTCATGCAGGAAAGAGTCATTGCGGTTGGCAATGCCGACGCGTACATCCTGGGCGATCTCGTCGTTGAGTTCGCGCAGGTGCGCAAGTTGGGCAAACAAAAAGCGCTGTTGTTTCCCGGCTTCGTCAAAAGAGCGCGCCAGCACGGCGCCAGCGGTCTCAGAGGTATCCAGCCATTCGTTGAACACCGGCTGATGCAACCCGGAATTGGCTTTCACCGCCCGCAGCGCTTGCTGCGCTTCTTTCCAGGCGTCCATGTAACGGTCACGAAAACTGGTGTCGTTCAGGATCAGGAACTGGCGGGCGCTGCGCTCCATGGTCAGCGTGCGTTCCTGCAGGCGCTGCGCCTGTTCGGTCAGCGTGGCGGCATTTTGCGCAGCGGTACGGCTCTGGCGTCCCAGGCTTTCCATCATCCACAGCGCGTTGACCGAGGTGGCACCCAACAGCGCCACCGTGGTCAAAAACAGGGTGACAGACCAGAAACCCAGCGATTGCGGAAACAGTTTCAGCATGAACAAGGCTCCGCCAGGGCCGTCCTGGCATATTGTTTTGCACCGGCGCATGCACACGCCGTCAAGCCCCGCCCCGCCTGGCTTTGCGCCAGTTCTGTACTGCCCGTGCGCGGCGTCTGGCGCAAAAACTGCGCGACACCGGTCCGCTTTTTGTTCTTTAATCGTAGAGCTTCAGGCCCACCCGTAGCGGCCCGTTTGCCTTGCCTGACCTTACCACGCTGTCCGGACGACAGCCGCTCTCTTCGTTTCTGCCGGCGCTGCGCCAGCCCGGTATCCTGGTGGCCAACCCGGCCCGAATCCAACCGTGGAGCCTGGCATGCAAGACCTGGATTTTCTGCCATCCTTTCCCTTTGAATTCAATGTAGTCGCTCTTTTCGGCATTTTGCTGGTCGCCGCGTTTGTGGCGGGCGGTGCCGTGCATAAATCCGGCTTTTTGCCGCGAGTGACCGGTTTTACCCTGGTCGGCATGTTGCTGGGCAACAGCGGCCTGGACATCATCGACAACGCCACCGTGCTCAAGTTGCGCCCCTTGCTGGATATTGCGCTGGGCGTGGTGCTGTTCGAGTTCGGTCAGCGGCTGGATTTTAAATGGTGGCGGCAAGATCGCTGGCTTGCAGTCAGTTGCATCACTGAAAGCATCCTGGGTTTTGCGCTTGCCTTTGGCGCACTGCTTTATCTGGGCCAGCCCCCGTTGCTGGCGGGCATGGCGGCGGCCATCGGTATTTCCACCTCGCCCGCCGTACTTTGGATGATCGCCCGGGATACCCACGCTGAAGGCCAGTTGACTGATCGCGCCATGAATCTGGTGGCGGCCAATGGTGTCATTGCGTTTATCACGGTGTCCATGCTGCTGGCGTTCTTGCACCTGGATCAGGGCGCGCCGTTGCGGCTGGCCTTGCTGCACCCGCTATGGGTGGTGGCCGGGTCGATTGTGCTGGGTTTTCTGGCCGCCCGCAGTACCTTGTGGCTCGCCGGCCTGACCAGCAAGACCAGCGACAGTCGGCTGGCCATTGTACTGGGCATGGTGCTCACGGCGATCGGGTTTGCCTCTGTCCTGCATTTTTCGGTGCTGATCACGCTGCTGGTATTTGGCGTGTTCATCAAGAACCTGGATCACGAACACCGCGTGGCGGCGGTTGATGTCGGCCGCTATGGCTCTTTGTTCCTGGCGGTGCTGTTCGTGATTGCGGGGGCCAGCCTGTCCTGGCACACGCTATTGCTGGGTGGCATGGCGGCGCTGGTCTACACGCTGGCCCGGTTTGCCGGCAAGTTCCTGGGCGTGATGCTGATCTCGCCGTTCTCTGGCCTTGGCGTTCAAAAGTCGGCCTGGCTGGGACTGGTGTTGTTGCCGGTGTCGGGCACCGCGCTGGTGCTGGCCGAAGACGTTGCCCGCTTGTACCCGCAGTTTGGCGAAACCCTGCGCGCCATTGTGCTGGGTTCGGTGGCGCTGCTGGAGCTGGTCGGGCCGATCCTCACCCAACTGGCGTTGCGCATGGCCCGCGAAACCCGGCAGGCCTGACAGACGGCGCGCAAGGAACGAAACACCAGGGGCAACGCTCCAACCAGCCCGCACAGCATGATGAGTGTGTCCGCCCAGGACACCAGGAGGCGCAATATGGACGAGATGGATTTTCAATCTTCGCCCCGGATGTCCATGGGTGTGGAACTGGAACTGCAGGTACTCAACACGCGGGACTACAACCTGACCCGCGGCGCACCCGATCTGCTGCGATTGCTCAGCAAAACCCCGTATAAAGACCTGATCAAGCCCGAAATTGCGCAAAGCATGATCGAGCTGAATTCTTCCATCCACCATCGTTATGACGAGTTGCTGCTGGAACTACGTGCCTTGCGTGACGAGGTCACGCGCCAGTGCGGCAAGCTCAATCTGGCCGTTGCCGGCGGCGGCACGCACGCGTTTCACCAGTGGAGCGAACAGCGCATTTTTGATATGCCGCGCTTTCATCAACTGTCCGAGTTATACGGTTATCTGGCCAAACAGTTTGTCGTGTTCGGCCAGCACGTCCATCTGGGCTGCCCCAGTGGCGACGATGCAGTGTATCTGGTGCATATGCTGTCGCGGCATATCCCGCATTTCATTGTGCTGTCGGGCTCTTCGCCGTTCTCGCAGGGGGAGGACACCGCGTTTCATACCGCGCGGCTCAATGCCATCAACGCTTTTCCGCTGTCGGGGCACATGCCGTTTGTGCAAAGCTGGGATGAGTTCCGGGCCTTTTTCGAGCGCATGAAAAACATGGGCGTGGTGGGCAGCATGAAGGATTTTTACTGGGATATCCGCCCCAAGCCCGGCTACGGCACGGTGGAACTGCGCGTTTGCGACACCCCGCTGACCGTAGAAAAAGCGGCGGCGCTGGCGGCCTATGCGCAAGCGCTGGGCCAGTATTACCTGACCGAGCGGCCGTACCAGCCCTCGTCCGATGTTTACGAGCTTTATACCTACAACCGGTTCCAGGCCTGCCGCTTTGGCGCGCAAGGCAATCTGATCGACCCCTATACCGGCCGGCATACCGATATCGGCAGCGATATTCTGGCAACGCTGCAGCGGGTCATGCCCTATGCTGAACAGTTGCAAGGCCAGGCCGGGCTGAAAGTGCTGCAAAGAGAGATCGAAGAAAACGGCTCTGACACGCGCTGGTTACGCCATACGCTGGAGAAAGAACAGTCCATCAACGACGTAGTGCGCCTGCAGGCGGGGCGCTGGATGACGCCCGCCAGCCCGCCCGGATCGGCACGCTAGCTTCCCCAGTCACACCACGGCCCGTTTTTCCAGCAAGGATTGCAACTCGATCAGGTCTTGCCGGATAACGGCCACAAAATCGGCCAGATCATCCCAGTGGTCAGTGGCTTCCAGGGACGATGCCAGTTCCTGGCATTCATACAGGAACATGGAGGGCTCCAGCACCGAAAGCCCCCCGGTCAGCTTGTGCAGCCAGCGCCGCAGCGCCTGGGTGTCTTCGCGCCGGCTGATCTCGTCCAGCGTGCATATGTCCTGTGTCGTTTGCTCGGCAAACGCGGTCACGTAAGAAGCAGGCACCGCAGGAAAGTGCGGCGGCAGTGCCTCTTCGGCGTCTTCCGTTTCGGCCAGGCGCCAACGGTACCTGGTTGGTTGCGCAAGCAGCGGATACGCCCGGCGGCGTGGTGTGCCCGGCAAGCAGGACATGCGTTACCCGGTGCATGCCGGGCAGTGAGCGCTCAAGATAAACAGGTGGTCCAGGCCAGGACATAGAAGGACATCGAAAAGCGGATTTGTGCTGCGCCATCATGGCCGGACGCCGCATTGGCCGGGGCCTGATTGACCGACATACCCGCCAGCCGCGCCGGGGATCAGAACAGCGTGCCCTGCTCTACCTGGATGTTGTCGGCTTCACGGGTCAAATTGCTGGCCTTGATCCCCAGCAGCCGGATCCGGCTATTGATAGGCACCCGGCGCAGGCATTCTCTGGCCGCGGACACAATGTCTTCAAAGCCGGCGCTGGGGCGTTGCAGGGTGATATCCCGCGTGACGGTGTGAAAGTCGGCAAACCTCAGCTTGATGCCGATCGTATAAGACAGATAGCCTTTTCTATCCAGGTGATCCGCCAGTGATTTGCACAGATCAAGCAGGTAATTGGTCAACACCGGGCGGTCTATCTTGACGTCCAGATCACGGCCAAACGTGGTTTCACGGCTGATGGATTTGGGCTCTGCTTTGGTCACCACAGGGCGATCATCCAGCCCGTGCGCAGACCGGTGCAGCCACGCGCCATATTGCTTGCCAAAGTTCTCTTGCAAGACAAACGGATCAAAATGCGCAAGCTGTGCAATGGTGGTAATGCCCAGCGCCGCCAGTTTCTGCGTGGCCTTGGGGCCAATGCCGTTAATCTTGCTGACTGCGAGCGGCCAGATTCTTTCTTCAATTTCATCATCGCGAATAATGGCAATGCCATTGGGCTTGTTCATTTCTGAACACATCTTTGCGACAAGTTTGGTAGAAGAAATACCGATAGAACAGGTTAAGCCGGTGGCCTGAAACACCACGTCTTTCAAGCGGGTGGCAATGCTCATGGAATCGCCCGGCATGCTGGCGATATCGATATAGATCTCATCAATGCTGCGGTTTTCTATATCAGGCGCAATTTCTCTGACCGCGTTCTTGAACAGCGCAGAGTAATGCCGGTAAGAATCAAAATCTGCCGGCAGCAAGATCGCATCGGGCGCCAGCTTTGCCGCCTTCATCATGCCCATGGCCGAAAAAACCCCCAAAGCCCGGGCCTCGTAGGTGGATGTGGTCACCACACCGCGCCCGACATAGTCTTTCAGGCGTGCGTAGGTGAACACACCGTTGCCATGATCCTGCGGCCGGGATGCGCTTCCCCCGCCAATCACCACCGCCTGGCCCCGTAACTGCGGGTAGCGCAGCAACTCTACCGACGCGTAGAACGCGTCCATATCCAGATGGGCAATCCGCCGTGGCAGCGCCGGCACATCCGCGGGCTGCACCGCGGTGGCGTCATCGTGGCCCATGCAAGCGCCCTCGCCCGGCATGGTGGCCAGCCAGATGACACCGCAACAGCCTGCGTCCGGCCATCAAGGCCCGGGGGCAAAAACAATCGCAATCAACGGGGATGATCTTGCGCNGGGGGGGGGGGGGGGGGGGGGGGGGGGGGGGGGGGGGGGGGGGGGGGGGGGGGGGGGGGGGGGGGGGGGTTTGGCAGGCGTCGCGCGACAGATACGCCTGCATTTACGGCACATAGAGTTGTATCGAACGACACATAAACCCGCATCAAGGAAATATCCGCTTCGGCCGAAAAGCCGCGCACGCCGGTGCGTTCAAACGTTATGTTGAAGGACTGATCTCCCTTCGCAAAAAACAGACAAAAATGCCACCGTCAGGGAGTTACAGTATTTATGTCGATTAGATCGATATAGACTCCCCGACTGTACTCACTCTGCTTGCCTCAGGTGGCAGCGGTAGCAATCCGGCAGATGGGCCAACCTGGGCAAATTTCCAATTCCAATAATCAGAAAAGGGTTAATAGCTTGAAGCGTCCTGTCTCCATCACCATCATTGGCTGGTTTCTTATTGTGACCGCGGCCTTTAGCCTGATTTCTGTTGTATTCACCTTCAACAATCCCATGGTGCGGGCGTTAATGGAAAAAAGCCCATTGCCGATACCGATCCAGTTTCTGTTGACCTTTGTGGGGCTGCTGGTGACCGTGATATCGGGCGTTGCTCTGCTCAAACGCCGTCACTGGGCGCGGTTGCTTTATAGCGGCTGGAGCGTGCTCGGTTTCGCGGTCAGTCTCGCGACATCGCCGATGAAACCGGCGCTCATTCCAGGCCTTGTCATTTTTCTGATCATTGTTTTTTTCCTGTTCCGACCAACAGCAAATCAATATTTTGCAGCGCAGACGGACACCGCAAATGCGCCAGATTTTTAGCGTCGGCTTTAAAGCCATCGCTGGTTTTTTCCTGTATTCGGTCTGTGTGCTGGCATTTATCAGCGGCCTGCCAACCGGTACCAAGCTGTTCATCATGCTTGGGTTCGCAACACCTGCAGTGATTGCTCTCCTGTTGGGGCTGCTGTTAAGCCGTTTTCAATCATGGCAGCGTGACAGCGGCGCGGTGCTATTGGGCTCAGCAGCCTTCAGCGCTTTTGCTGTGCTCATGTTTGCCTGCTTTCTAATGACAGATGAGTTCAAGCATATGATTCAGCCGGATCACCTCGCATTTTTTGGCGATTACTGGATGGGGGCGGGGTTTATTGTTGGTTTCGCACTTTTGGGTGCGCTGCTAGTCAAAAGAAATACCGCATCAGCATCGTAGCCCATATGAAGTGAGCTTTCGCTTCAATGCAGAGGGTATTCATCCACGAGGCGGTCACTGACAACCCCCTCCGCCCCAGATAGCTGATAGACCGTTACATTCGGCACTCAAACGCTTGAACCCCTCTCCCAGTTAGTAACAACAGTACCTTGTTCGCTTGGATATCAGGCGGACACAGCGTTCTTTCTTTGGCAGCCAGAGAGGACTCCGCCCTGGACACTGGAATTACGTGCAAGGGCCTGACGTCATGGTCGAACCGACGTCACCCCGGGTTTGGGTAGCATCGGGATTTAGCATCCGTTCCTTTTGGATTCGCATGGAGGTGCCTGGTGGCAGGTACTGGGCCCAAGCAGCCGTACGGGCATGGCAGCGCGTTTGTCTGCTTCGGCCGATTTGCCGCCAGCCCTAACCAACTCTGGGCAGCTCATCGGCCTGAGCGGACGCTTGGTATTCTTGGCTTAGCAGTCAGCTTTCGAACTAAAGCAGTCCTTCATCATTTGCCAAACCGGCCTTGTGGCAGTCTCTTGTAACCGATGCCACGAAACAGTTGATTCACGAGGCGATCAGCCGTCTTGCTGTGTGAACACGTCTGGCTTGTAGAGATGGAAGCGCGGGTTGAGCGTATCGCCGGGTTTAGTCAATCGTCTTATTGAGATGCGCGGTTTACCGTACTGCTCCACATCCACAATAAGAAGGTCGTGGCCGATAAGGGTTGCCATGGCATAGCCTTGTATCTGCGCCAGCCGAACCCCATCACTCACGGCTTGAAGCACGCCTTTTTTTGAGCGTGCCTTGACGACATGAATCTCGCCGTTAGAATCAGCCACCCACGTTTGAGTCTCGCTTATCTTGTCATTAGATAAAGCGTCCATCTGTGCGCTCGCATGCATCCAAAGCTTACGTTGGATATCACCAAGATCGGCCTCGCTACCTTCATAGGGGAAGGGCGAAACGACGACTTCTTTGAACAAAACGACGTCGCCGAATGCTCTGCGCTCCGCCTCGACAACGTGCTTCGGGTGGGTTGCACGGCTCGGCCAGACCAGGCCCTCGGCCTCCTGCAACACATGGCACCCACGCTGCCTATCACCTCTCAGAAAGGCCTCATGCGACATCTTTAGCAGTTCATGAAATACGCTAATGAGTCGAGGCGTCTTGATCTTTTTCTCCGCGAAGTGCGCTCCCGCCCGCAGGCTTGCGAAGGCCTCTTCCAGACGTTGGGCTTGGCTGCGCGGGGGGATATCCCAATCGTATTCAGGGAAGTGATCCGGGGCACAGCCAATGATCAATGCCCAACTATCGTGATACTGTCCCAAGGATTCAAATGTCTGAATTTTCATGGCCGTAAGTTGAAGAGATAGGGTTGAAAGACACTCTATCATCATCGACCGCTTCTGGCCGACAGCGGCCAAAGTAGCACGCTGGCCAAAATGCCCGCTTCGGCCGATAAGCAATCGAATCAACACTAAATGACGAACAGCAGACTGCGGATGATTGCCCTGAAAACAGTCACCGCCCGCAGTCCTGCAAAAAATGCAGATATCTCTGTCGCGTGACGGCCAGGTGCTGACTCTAGCCCTTCTGACCAATGCCTGAACCCATTCAGGCACCATTGGCGTTTGGGCATCAATGTGCTTGAATAAGCACGAATGCTGCATTGCAATATCCGGCTACCCTTCCCGGATTCCCCCATGAAAACAGCCCTGATCATCCAGCACGTTACGTTTGAAGATGCCGGTACGCTTACCCCTGAACTGCAGCGCGCGGGTTACAGCATTGAACTGTGCGATGCGACCACGGCCAATTTTGGCTGGATAGACCCGCTGGCGTGGGATCTGGTGGTGGTGTTGGGCGGGCCGGTCGGGGTGTATGAGCAGCATGATTTCCCGTTCCTGGCGCAAGAAACCGCGTTGCTGCGGACACGCCTGGCGGCGCAGCGGCCCACGCTGGGGATTTGTCTTGGCTCTCAGTTGATGGCGGCGGCGCTGGGCGCGCGGGTTTATCCGGGAACAGACGGGAAAGAGATTGGCTGGAAGCCCTTGCAGGCCGCAGCGCAAAGCGCGGATTGCCCGGCCATGGCGCATTTGCTGCTGCCAGCAGTGCCGGTGCTGCACTGGCACGGCGACACGTTTGATTTGCCGGTGGGCGCCAGCCATCTGGCGGCGACAGCGCAGTACCCCAGTCAGGCGTTTTCCATGGGCAACTGGGCGCTGGGTTTGCAGTTCCACCCCGAGGTGTCTGCGGCCGGGCTGGAGCGCTGGTATGTCGGTCATGCCAGTGAGCTGGCGCATGCCGGGATCAATGTTTCTGGTTTGCGGCAGACCAGCCAGTTGCATGCGCCGGCCCTGACGCAGGCGGCAGCGCTGTTCTGGCGTGACTGGCTGGCAGCGCTGTAATCAGGCGACGGCAGAGAACGACGACAACGGGGGCAATTCTGGCTGGTAGGCGCTGGCCACCTGCTTGCCTTGCGGGGTGCGCTGGTCGATCTGTGCCTGGGCTTTGGCTTCCATGGCGCTGGCCTGGGCGGCCACGGATAGATCTTGCGCGGAGGGGTCGACCGGGGCGAGTGCTGCGGCCTGGATGATTTTGGCCTTGCGCACCGTTTCTTCTGGCGTGCGGCCTTCGCTGGCATCAATCTGGACATCGCCACCGTTGGCGTATTGTTTGCCGTCCGGCCCGGTAGTCAGGTTGTAGTTGGGGCCGCCCACGGCCAGCCCGCCGGCGGCGGCCAGGTGGGCCTGTTCATGCGCGCGCGTGTCTTTGTCTATCTTCACCAGCTTGTCGACTTGCTGCTGCTGATCCGGGGTCAGGGCTTTGCCGTCGGTGCCACGCGGGGTGGCGGCATTGCTGGTGCTGTTGCTGCTGTTAGCGGCGTTGCCGTTCTGGCTGGCCTGACTGGTGTTCTGGTTGCCGTTTTGCTGCGGGTTGTTGCCCGATTGCTGGACAGCAGTGCCCGTCTGCGCGGCAGCGCGCACCAGAGTACTGGCTGTAGAGCTGTTCACGGCAAGCATGGCTGCGACAAGAAGATACAAGTGAATGTATGCCAGTCATTTTCTTACTGATTCATTCAGCACCGCAAGACTTTGGCGATACGCGGCCTGGCGCGGCATTGCGGCTGGTGGGCACCGGCAAGAAAGGCGGATAAATCAGCATACCTGAGTGACGCCAGCCGTGTGGCGGCGCGCATACAAAACAAAAACTGTCAGCACAATACAAAACAGACGACAGCGCATCTCAATAAATCATTCATAACCATCTACTAATATGCAGGCCTGTTTACCGTCTGTCTTCAAGCAGGCCGGGCAAGCACACACTGCAGACCACGCTGATTTTCCCCGCATAAACAAACGGCTTTTCTGATCAAACCGGCAAGCAGCCCGGCCAGACATCCGGATGAATGGCATTCAAAGCGCGCGATTGCGAAATCTTCTGTTTGTAAGCAAATACCGAAAGGGCGAGTAAGATGACCATCCGGCAACGTATTGTTCTGCTTGTCGCACTGACCTTTGCGGCCATTGCTGCCATTGGCGGTTATGCCGTACTGCAGTCACGCGCCAATGCCTCTGAAGTACGCCTTGTGACTGAAGGCGTGGTGCCCAGCACCCTGGCCTCTGCCGATCTGATGGCGCGGCTGAAAGATGTCCAGCAAACCACCATGTCTTTGGTCTTTGCGCCGGATGACAACACTGCCACGCAAGCCGCAGATGCGCTCAAGCAGCAGCAGGCCGCGCTGACCCAGAGCCTGCAACAGCAGCAGCGTGAAGCCAGCACGGAAACCCAGAACAAGCTGGTGCAGCAGGCCCAGCAAAGCATGGCCAATTATTTCAGCGCCATTGAAGACACCCGCAATTTCAAGCAGGCAGGCCAGCAAGAGATCGCCGCGGCCACGCTGTTTGCCAGCGTGGCGCAATATCAGGGCGAGCTGGAACAGATTGTGCAGACCCTGCGGGTTGAGAAAAACCGCAGCAAAGACGCCGCCATCAGCGCACTGAACCACAACCTGGCCCGCACGGTCAGCACGGTCAGCGCGGTGACGCTGGCGGCGGTCATCATCCTGACTGCGATCGGCATTTTGCTGTATCGCCAGATTGCCCGCCCCATCAGCCAGATGCAGACCATGATGTCCGGCATTGCCGCCAGCCAGGACTTCAGCCAGCGCCTGCCGGCAGACCGCAAGGATGAAATTGGCCGGTCCATGGTGGCGTTCAACGTCATGATCGAACAGATCCAGACCAGCTCTGCCCTGTTGCGCCAGAAAACGGCCGACATTCAGGCCATGCTGCAGCACATGCCGCAGGGCATTCTGACCGTGCAAAGCGGCAGCATCATCCACCCGGAATATTCGGCGTATCTGTCTACCATTCTGGAAACCGCAGACATTGCCGGCCGCAACGTCATGGATGTGATCTTCAGCAACACCAACCTGTCGGCCGATGCGCTGGCGCAGGTCGACGCCGTATGGGGCGCGTGTATTGATGAAGACGTGATGAACTTCGAATTCAACCAGCATCTGATGGTGGGTGAAGTCGAGAAAACCATGGCCGATGGCCGCATCAAGGTGCTGGACCTGAACTGGTCGCCCATTACCGATGAAGCCGGCAATACCGCGCGCATGATGTTGTGCGTGCGCGATGTAACCGAACTGAGAAAGCTGGCAGCAGAAGCCAGCGACCAGCGCCGCGAACTTGAAATGATTGGTGAAGTGCTGGCCGTGCGCCAGGACAAATTCCACGACTTCATCATTGGCACGCTCCGGTTTGTGGACGACAACGAAATCCTGATCCGCGAGAGCGCCGAGCGCCAGACGGCGGTCATCGACCAGTTGTTCCGCAACATGCACACCATCAAGGGCAACGCGCGCACTTATGGTCTGAACCACCTGACCAGCGTGGTGCATGAGGCCGAGCAAAGCTACGACGACCTGCGCCAGCCGCAGCCGGCCATTGTGTGGGACCAGCAGCAGTTGCTGGCCGAACTGACCGCCGTGCGCACCGCCGTCACGCACTATGCCCGCATCAATGAAGTCAGCCTGGGCCGCAAGGGTGCCGGCCAGGCCGCACCGGCGCCGGAACGCTACCTGATGGTGGACAAAGTGCAAATCCAGGACACGCTGCACCGCCTGGAGCACGTCAACACCAACAACCTGCATGAACTGATTGCCGCGCGCGATGCCGTGCGCAAGACCCTGCGCCTGCTGGGCACGGAAACGCTGTCGCACATGTTGTCCAGCGTGACTGACTCTCTGCCCGACCTTGCCGTAGAGCTGGAAAAAACCGCGCCGCTGGTGGTGTTTGCCGATGAGGGCTACGTCATGCCCGCGCACGCCGGCTATCTGTTGAAGAACGTCTTCATGCACCTGATGCGCAACGCGCTGGATCACGGTCTGGAAGCGCCCGATACCCGTCTGGCACTGGGCAAACCCGCCACCGGCACGCTGGCTGTGGGCGTGACCGTACACGGCGGCAAGCTGCATATCACGCTGGAAGACGATGGCCGCGGCCTGGCGCTGGGCAAGATCAGGGAGATCGCCACTCGTAAGGGCCTGATCGCCGCCGATGCCGCGCTGAACGACGAGGAAACTGCCCGACTCATTTTCTTGCCGGGTTTCTCTACCGCGCAAACCGTCACCAATATTTCTGGCCGCGGCGTGGGCATGGATGCGGTACGCGACTTCATCAAGCGCGAACACGGCGATATCGCCATCCGCTTTACCGATCAGGACGAAGGCGCGCCATTCCGCCAGTTTGCGACCGTGGTCACGCTGCCGGAGAGCTTTGTGGTGCAGATCGACGCCCCGCTCTCCCGCCCGCCGGAGCGCGAATCGGTGCCGGTCTGATCTGGCTCGCCACCGTCTTTTGCCCAATTGCGTTGTGGATTTCTGATTTTTGATTAATTGCTACCGAACTCTGGAGTTCCCTGATGGCACAAGTACTGATTGTTGATGATTCAAGCACCGTTCGCACCGAAGTAAGCGAGTTTCTTAAAGCCAGCGGCATGACGGTAACGGTTGCGGTGGATGGCAAGGATGGCCTGGATAAACTGCGCGCCGACAGTGGCATCAAGCTGGTGGTCAGCGACGTCAACATGCCCAATATGGATGGCCTGACCATGGCCGAGAAGATCCGCGGCGAGCTGAACAACAGCGCGGTCAACATCATCATGCTGACCACCGAAAACAGCCCGGTCATGAAAGAACGCGGCAAGGCCGCCGGGATCAAGGGCTGGATCGTCAAGCCGTTCAATGGCGCCTCTGTCGTCGCCACCTTCAAGAAACTGGCCAGTTAAGGCAAGGGCGCGGGCAATTCATGGAAGTCTTGTTTTACGCGGTGTTCTTCATGGTGGGTGCCTTGCTGGGCGCCGTGGTCACAGGCTGGCGCGCGCGACAGCGCCAGCAGGATTTCGACCTGCTCAAGCGGGCGCAAGACCGACGCATTGCCGAGCTGGAACAACGCCCGGCGGCCGATGATGTGGCCCGGCAGCAAAGCCACTGGCAGCAACAAATGCAACAACTGGAAGCCGCACTGGCCCACGCCCGCACCGCCCACGATCAGTTGCAGGACAGCTGGCCCGACCGCGAAGCCGCTGCCCGCCAGAGCGCGCTGGATGAACTGGGCCAGGCCCAGGCCGTGCGCACCGCCCAGCTGAATGCCACGCTGGCCGAAGAGCACGCATTGCTGCGCCAGGATATCGAATCCTTGCTGGGCATCGTGCAGGTGGTGGAGCGCTGGCACGATGAGCTGCAGGTCATTCTGGTGAATAACCGCGAACTGAAAAGCCAGAACGAAGAATTTGCCCGCATCGTCAAGAACGTGGTCATGCTGGCCCTGAACGCCGCCATTGAGGCCGCCCGCGCCGGCGAACACGGCCGGGGCTTTGCCGTGGTGGCCGATGGCGTGCGCAACCTGGCGCTGACCAGCGCCGACGTCGCCCGCCAGTACCAGCAAAACCTGCACAAGAACGACCTGATCACCACCACCACGTTCCAGGACATGCAGGCCAGCAGCAACATGATCCGCAATGCGGTTTTCGGCCTGCGCGCGGCGGCCGGCAAGATTGATGCTGCCATGGCAGCGGCAGGGTAAACGCCATGTTCACACCCGGCGCCGTGACGGCAATCAGCCAGTTGTTCGAGAACGCCCTGATCGAACACGGGCGCAGCAATCCGCAAGAAGAAGTCGAGGTCGAACGCGTCGCCATGATGGACGAAGGCACCGGCCACCTTGTGGTGTTGAATATCTCGTCTTATCTGTTTCGCATTGTTGCGGTTTTTGAATTCGGCACCGATGAAGCCAGCTGCGCGCACATGGCGCGGCTGACCCGCAGCGCGGCCCCCAGGCTGGAAGGCCAGGCGCTGCATGATGCGTGCTCCGAGCTGGTCAACATGATCTGCGGCGCGGTCAACCGCAACCTGTGTACCGGCTTTCGGCATGTCGGGATGTCGACCCCGTTTGTGCTGGAACGCAACTGTCGCGACTACCTCTCTGGCATCAATCCTGACGGGATCGTGTCTTTCACGGCCACGGTCAACCGCGACATGCAGTTTGGCCTTACCTTGTGCTTTTGCGCTGACCGCACCGCCCAGGTGGACTTTGTCTTGCCGCGCGTCATGGAAGTCGTTGCCGACGCCGGTGAGCTGGAGTTGTTCTGAACCAGCGGCACTTAGTCGGAAAATTCACCCTCGGATATATCCGACTTTGTGGAATCCGACCCTGTCCGCCCCGCTGGCCAGATTGCATGATTCGCTTTTGATTTCAATCACCTGGAAACCCGGTCATGACCCAGCACCCTGAACAGCAGCCCGAACCGCAACCCGCCGCCAGCAGCGCCCGCCCTGGCGCGCTTGCAGACACCCCGTCCACCCCTTTTGAAACCCGCAATCCGGATGCCTTTGCCTGGCTGACCAGCAACACGGCCACCGATGCCAAGCCTGAATAATCCCGCCTGATCATGCCCCTGCACCGGGGCATGATGTATTACACATTCTCAAATTTTTGCGTTAAATCCGATAGTTAGCTTTCATCGGCTCCGCCAGTATTGCGCATTCGACGCGTTGGGGGGCCAACTGCAGTAGCCCTGTAACTGCCGCGCGTCTGTTATTGACCCGCAATAAACAGTAGACAGGAGCAGTAAATGAAAGCAAACGTGATGGCAGTGGCCATTCTGGGTGCGCTGGCCAGCGCGCAGGGTATTTGTGCCGATGATTTCGCCGGCTGGTATGTGGGCGGCAAAGTGGGTGCAAACGTGTCTGATGCTGAAGGTATCTCCACCAGCAACGGCACCAATGTTGACCTGGACAAAGCCACCGCAGCCACCGCAGGGGTTGAAGCCGGTTACAACTGGCAACGCAATGACTGGCTGGTCGGTGTCAGTGGTTTCTATGACTACAACGACAAAGCCAAACATGACATCAAGAACGACGTGCTGGGCCGTCAGACCAAATATGGCAGCCAGGACTACGGCCTTGATCTGAAGCTGGGCAAGCAGATCGACAAGTTCCTGCCGTACGCCAAAGTCGGTTACGGCCATGTGGACGGCAAGGGTGATCTGAATGCCGATCATAACGACTGGCACGCAGGCCTGGGCGTGGAATACAAGCTGGCACCCAACTGGGGTCTGGCCGGCGAGTGGACCACCATGCGCGTGAAGAACAACGACAATCAGCGCCTGAAGAACAACAATTTCACGCTGAACCTGAACTACTACTTTGGTGGCAACGCAGCCCCGGTGGTCGCCACTGCCGCAGCCGTGGTGCCGGCCCTGCCGCAACCCAAGCCGGTGGTTGTCGCACCGCAACCGAAGTGTACCGATGTCACCACCAGCACCCCGGTTCGTCTGGATGGCGCCAACTTCAACACCAATTCGTCGGTGCTGAAGAACAGCGACATCAAGGTGCTGAACGAAGTGGTCAAGGGCGCGCAAAGCCGTCCGGATATCCACTTTGAAGTGGCCGGCTTTACCGACAGCCGTGGCAGCCTGGCCCTGAACAAGCGCCTGTCCGAAAACCGTGCGCTGGCCGTCAAGCAATACCTGGTGTCGCATGGCGTGGATGCATCGCGCATTACCACCAATGGTTACGGCCCGGATCAGGCCGTCGCCACCAACGCGACCGAAGCTGGCCGCGCACAAAACCGTCGTGTGGAAATCCGTTTCACCAAGAACGAAACCACACAGCAATGCAAGTGATCTGCTGATCACCACATTGTTGAAAACCGGGCCACGCGCCCGGTTTTTTTCGTCTGTCTCCGGCGTGATCAGCCGTGCCAGAAGGGGCAACCCAAAACGGATGTCAATGCTTCGTCTTGCCGCAATGCATTCCCGCATCTAGTTTGTAATTTGCGCACAAGCAATGCATCAGGGAAGTTGACCTTGATGCCCATAGCGCGGCCGTACCTTGCAGCATACTGACTGACCTGCGTGAACCCGCTCCATCACAGCCTACTAATAATCAAAAATGTACAGAAGATAATTGCCTCGTCAAATATCAAGAAAGTAACTTGGTTGTCATAAGGGAAAGCGGTTTCATAAGGGCATTCATATTTTTCTGGTTTTTCTTATGGAATCCGCCATGCGCAATCTGCTGCTTGTCTCCGGCACTCGCCCCGAAATCATCAAGCTCGCCCCCCTCTACCATGCCCTGCGTGCCCGCCCGGATACCCGGGTGCAATGGCTGCATACCGGTCAGCATGGTGATATGGCGGATCAGATTCTGGCTTGTTTTGATATCCAGCCTGATATCAAACTGGCCCGCCGCGGCAGCACGCTGGCCGAGTTTTCCATTGGTTGTCGCGCCCAGCTGGAACAAGTCATGCAAACGCCATGGTCGCTGGCCATTGTGCAGGGTGATACCGAAAGCGCTTTTCTGGGCGCGCTGTCGGCGTTCTATCACCACGTACCGGTTGCGCACGTTGAAGCCGGCCTGCGTACCTACAACCCGGAGCGGCCGTTTCCAGAGGAAATCCTGCGGCAGATGATTGGTCGCATTGCGCGCTTTCATTTCCCGCCGACCGAACGCGCCCGTGAGGCGCTGCTTAAAGAAAACATTGCCGACAAACTCATCACGCTGACCGGCAACACCGTGGTTGATGCGCAGAACTGGGTGATCAACAACCGTGGCATAGGCCGCAAGATTGAAGGCCGCGGCCACTTGCTGGTGACCACTCACCGGCGCGAAAACTGGGGTCACGACATCAACGAAATCTGCTACGCCATTGCCACGATTGCGCAGCGCCATCCGGACCTGCAAGTGGTGTTCCCGGTGCATCTGAACCCCGTGGTGCAACAGCCGGTGCACGCCATCCTGGATCATGTGCCCAACGTCAAACTGATCAATCCGCTGGACTATCTGGAGATGCAACAGGCACTGGCCGACGCCTGGCTGGTGCTGACCGATTCTGGCGGCCTGCAGGAAGAAGCCCCCACATTTGGCGTGCCCGTGCTGGTCTTGCGGGAAGAAACCGAACGCCCCGAGGCGCTGGAAGCCGGTTGCGCCAGGCTGGTGGGGACCCGCCGCGACAAGGTCATCGAGACGGTCGAAGCCCTGTGGCAAGACACGGCGGCCTGGCAGGCCATGGCCCGCGCGGGCAACCCGTTTGGCGACGGCAAGGCGTGCGAACGCATCATTGCCACCCTGGAACGTGATCTGGCCTGAGCCCCGGGGTAAACCATGTCATTGCTGGATATCTTTTCCACGTATCTGTACGGCCTGAAACTGATCGCCATTACCGTGGCCGTGATGATGCTGGTCAGCGGCATCGATGACCTGTTTATCGACGTGGTCTACTGGTGCCGGCGCTTCTGGCGCTGGGTCACCATCTACCGGGAACACCAGCGGCTGGATTACACCGCGCTGTATGAGCCAGACGAAAAGCCGCTGGCCATCATGGTGCCGGCCTGGCATGAGACCGGCGTGATCGGCAAGATGGCCGAACTGGCCGCGACCACGCTCGATTACGAGAACTACCACATCTTTGTTGGCACATATCCCAATGACCCGGACACCCAGCGCGACGTGGACGAAGTCTGCGCGCGCTTTCCCAACGTGCATAAAGTGGTGTGCGCCCGGCCCGGCCCGACCAGCAAGGCTGACTGCCTGAACAACGTGCTGGATGCCATCTTGCAGTTTGAGCGCCGTGCCAGTTTTGAATTTGCCGGGTTCATCCTGCACGACGCCGAAGACGTGATCTCTGACATGGAATTGCGGCTGTTCAATTATCTGGTGGGCCGCAAAGACCTGATCCAGATTCCGGTTTACCCGTTTGAACGCAGCTGGACCAACTTCACCAGTCTTTCGTACCTGGATGAATTTGCCGAACTGCACGGCAAGGATGTGCCGGTGCGGGAAGCCGTGGCCGGCCAGGTGCCCAGCGCTGGCGTGGGCACCTGCTTCAGCCGCCGCGCCGTGATTGCCCTGCTGGCCGAAGGCGACGGCATTGCTTTTGATGTGCAGAGCCTGACCGAAGACTACGACATTGGCTTCCGGCTCAAGGCCAAGGGTATGGAAGAAGTCTTCGTGCGCTTTCCGGTGCTGCGGGAAGACAAAAAGCCGAGCTTTGGCATGCGCTTGCTGGGTCAGGTGCCCAGTTCATCCACCGTGATCTGCGTGCGCGAGTATTTTCCCGATACGCTGGCAACCGCCGTGCGGCAAAAGTCGCGCTGGATCATCGGCATTGTCTACCAGGGGTTCAAGACCCATGGCTGGACCAGCAACATGACGCTCAACTACTTTCTGTGGCGCGACCGCAAGGGCGCCATCAGCAACTTCGTGAGCTTTCTGGCCTCACTGATCCTGATCCAGCTCTCTGCCTTGTGGCTGTATCAGCATTACTGGCCCGATGCCTACCGTTTTCTCTCTATTTTCGAGGGCGACCGCTGGCTGGTGCTGCTGCTGTGGATCAACTTCTTCCTGATGGCCAACCGCATGTTGCAGCGGATCATCTTTGTGACCGGCTACTACGGCATTGGCCAGGGGCTGATGGCGATCCCGCGCCTGTTCTGGGGCAACATCATCAACTTCCTGGCCAACTGGCGCGCACTGTCACAGATCATTGCGCAGGGCGATCCGCGCCGCGTGGCCTGGGACAAAACCACGCATGACTTCCCCAGCGTGGGTGGCGAAAACCGCGCCCGCCGGCCGCTGGGCAGCATTCTGGTTGAACAGCGCGCCATTACCGAGGCCCAACTGGCTGACGCCCTGCCACGGCACCGGGCAGACGGGCTCAAGCTGGGAAGCTGGCTGGTGCATCACGGCTGGATCAGCGCAGAGCAACTGGCCGAAGCCGTGGCCGAACAAAGCCATGTCGCGGTGGAGTCGGTTGATGCGTGGCAACTCAAACCGGCGCTGATCAAGCTTGTGCCCGCCAGCGTGGCCTTGCATTACGCCATTTTGCCGCTGCGCGAAGAAGGCAGGAAACTGGTCGTAGCCAGCGAGTCAGACATCGACCCGGTGTCGCTGGCCGCCTTGTCGCGCAAGCTGTCACGGCCGGTACGTTATGTCGTGGCCTTGCGCGGCGAAGTCACCGTGGGCCTGCGCCACTGGTACGTACCGTATCACCAGGAAGACCCCCGCGGATTACTCGACGCCGTGTTGCGCGCGGGCCTGATCACCGCAGAGCCGGCCCGGCGCCTGTGGCAGCACTATGTTCACCAGCAGGTGCTGTTTGCCGAGATCCTGATGTCGCTGGGGCATATTGATGCAGCGGCACTCAAAGCCCTGCTGCTGCGCCACGAACGCACCTCAGAGAGCCTGGGCGAGTTTCTGGTCGGCCAGGGGGTGATCAGCGCCGAGGTTCTGCAGCACGCCCTGCACCTGCAACATGAATTGCAATCAACCATGCCCGCCTTGCTGGTGGAGTCCGGCGTGGATGCTTCCAGTCTTAAACAGATCCGTTCCGCCGCCGCATGAAAACCAGACCCAGACTTCTACCCGCCCTCATTGCCCTTGCCCTGGCCGCGCCTGCCCTGGCCGCACCCGATGCGGCCCAGCGTATCGACCTGGGTAGCGAGGTCACCGGCTACCGCCGCTTCATCATTTACCCGCACCTTGAAAAAGCCTTCAGCCTGCAGCAACGCGGCGACATGACTGGCGCCATTGGCGAATTCAAGGCCGCGCTGAAACTGGCGCCCAACAACGCGACATTGGCGCTTTATCTGGCCGACGCCTACGAGCGCAATGGTCAGCCCGATCAGGCCTTGACCACGCTGCGCACCGCCCGCCAGGCGGCACCGCAAGACGCGCGGATTGTCGAAGCGCTGGCCGTGCTGCAAGGTGTCCAGGCGGCCCCTGCAACACCGACTGAAACAGCGCCAGCCCAGCCCGAAGCCCAACCTGAACCGGCCGCCACGGCAGAAGCGACTGCACCCGCGCTGGTCCCCGCCCCTGCTGGCGGCGATTGCCAGGCCGACCAGACTGCCGTCTGCAAAGCCATTGCCGGGAACGCCGCGCTGCGCCTGGGCAAGTTGGCTGACGCCCAGAAAGAGCTGGATGACACCGACTTTGCCGCCACGCCAGAGGGTATTTCGCTGCGTCATGCGCTGGTCCAGCGGGCCATTTTTCTGCGCGATACCGACCGCGCGCTCGCCCAGTTGGCCATCCTGAACAGCAGCGGACAGCTCACGGTCAATGAACGCAGCCAGTGGATCAACCTGCTGCTGGCACAAGGCCGTTTGAGCGAGGCAGAAAAACTGCTGGCGCAAGCAGGCACCGCTCGCCCGCGAGATCAACTGGCCTATGCCCAGGCACTGGCACAAAAAGGCGATACTGCGGCGCTGGCGCGTTATCTGGGGGGCAAACAGCCCAGATTCCAGACCCTGGAAGAAGAACGGCAATGGATGAACCTGCTGCAACGTGCCGACAACAGCCGTCTTTATGCAGACTACAAGCCGGCATATGCTGCCAACCGGCAAGAACAGGCCAAGGTGCTGATCCCGGTCTTACTCAGCCAGGGCGACGACAACGCCGCCCAGCGTTTGCTGGAGCAGATTCCGGCTGACCAGATGTTGCAAGAACGCTTCGCGCTCTCGATCAAGGCCAATCAGCTAGATATCGCGCAGCAACAGGCGCTGGCTTTGCTGGATCAACGCAATAACGATCCCGTTCTGCTCGATAGCCTGAGTTACCAGCTGATCAGCGCCGGCGGCCAACCGCAAGCGGTGCATGTGCTGGTCAGCAACTGGCCGTTTGAAAACGCCCAGCCCGCCCGCCGCAGTAGCTTGCTCAAACGGCTGGCCGATCTCGTCAATGACAACCCGGCGCTGCTCAGCGCATCGGATCGGGCGGCGCTGTCCAGCCCGCTGGGTACGCCCGGCCAGCGCGGGCACCAGGCGGCGGTGTTTGCCGGCTTGCAGGATTGCGCCAAGGTGCATGAACTGCTGGGCGATCTCTCATCCGGCTACAACCATGACGACTGGATGCGCCTTGGCAACTGCTACATGCCCGATCAACCGGGCCTGGCGCAGTATGCGTATGAACAAGCCGCCGCGCGGGAAGACGACGTCTACGCGCGGCGTTCGCTGGCCTATGCCGCGTTTGCCAGCCAGGATTACCCCACCGCCCTGCAGGCCTGGCAATCAATCAAACCCGCAGAGCTGATGCCGGCAGAGTTGATCTCTGCCACCACAACAGCGCTGGCTGCCAACGGCAAAGCCGCCGCCAAAGCCTGGCTGGACGAATACCAGGATCGGGGCGCGGTGTTTGATGACGAATACTGGTGGCTGCGCGCGCAAGATGCCGTCACACCGGCCGAGGAGCGCGACGCCCTCAACCGCGCCATTGCCTACCGTGAAGACGCCCGGTACTACGCTCGCCTTGCCACGCTGCAAAGTGCCGACAAGCAATATCAGGACGCCGTGGCATCGCTCAAAAAAGCCGAAGTCCTGTCGCCGGACGACCCGGACCTGCAAGCGACGCTGGGTTATGCGTACTGGTTTGCCGGCGACGCCCCGCGCTCACGCGTCGCGCTGGAAAACGCCCGCGCCACTTACCCGGACGATATCGGCATTACCCAGCAACTGGTCTACAGCAGCCAGCGCATGGTCGATAACACCGCCGCGCGCGCCTATGCCCGTGACGTGATCGACTGGTACGAAACCATTCCGTACGGCGATCGCAGTGATGATGAGCTGGATCAGGAGTTCGGCTTCAAGCGCCTGCATGAAGACCTGGGCCGCCGCTGGAGTTTCTCTGCTGGCGCCTTTGCCGGCACCAACGCCGGTTCCATTGCCAACGCGCCGGAACCGGGCAACGCCTACCGCAGTTACTCGCAAGTCGAGGCCGATTACCGGCTGGGCGATCCGGCCATCCGCGATGGCAAGACGCTGGAGGCCTACGCCCGCGTGTTTGCCGGCAGTGGCAACGACAACGACAGCTACCAGGCGCTGCCGATCTACTCGCCCATGCTGGGCACCGGTATCCGCTGGAAGCCCTTGCGCGACTGGACGTTCTTCCTGGCCGCCGAATACCAGACGCCGCTGGATCGGGGCCGCGATACGGTGTCTGACTTCATGCTGCGCGCCAGCGCCTCGCTTTTCAACGATGGCAAATACAGCGACGACTGGCATGAATCCGGCACTGGCTGGGTGGCACAGAACCTGTATCTGGATGCCGCGTATTACCTGCATCAGGAACGCACCGCCGCCACCGCAGACTACCGTGTGAGCTACCACCAGAAGATCGAGCGCGGCCAGACGATCGAACCGTACACGCACATCCAGTACAACCTGATCGACCAGCACGCCTACAGCCGCGATGTCCGCGCCGGTGCCGGGGTGCGCTGGAACTACTGGTACGGCGAGAAACGCTACGACGCCTATCCCAGCAAGATCAGCGTGGGCCTGGAGTTCCAGCACGCCTTCAACACCTATCTGAACGAAGACAACACCGTGTTTCTGACCTTTGGAGGATTGTGGTGATGCGCGCCGCCAAACTCGCCCTGTTGGCCTTGCTGAGTCTGCCGGCCCTGGCCCACGCCATGACAGCCTTGTTTTACCAGCCGCAAACACGCGACAACAGCGTGCCGGACGCGGCCTGGCCGGGCCTGTTTGCCAGCGTGAAACACGCCGGTTTCGATACGCTGGTGGTGCAATGGACGCAAAATGGCGAGGCTTTTGCCACGCCGCAGGAAAAAGACTGGCTGGCCCAGCGCATGACCGATGCCCGCAAGGCCGGGCTCAATCTGGTGATCGGACTCAATGGCGATCCGGACTTTTTTGTGCGCC
Organism: Silvimonas iriomotensis; assembly: GCF_014645535.1. Classification (NCBI taxonomy): domain Bacteria; kingdom Pseudomonadati; phylum Pseudomonadota; class Betaproteobacteria; order Neisseriales; family Chitinibacteraceae; genus Silvimonas; species Silvimonas iriomotensis. The sequence continues at coordinate 220,510 of NZ_BMLX01000004.1, read as the reverse complement.
AACGACAACCGCTGCGCATTCTGGAGACGTATTTTCGCAGCCACAGCCACGCGGATGCCCAGCTGGCGCAGTACTGGGTGAAGCGGCTGCGCGCTGACGCCATCAGCGGCTGGTATCTGCCACTGGAAATTGACGACGTGCGCTGGCGCGATGCCGAGGCACTGACCAGCCTGAGCCACTGGCTAAGCCAGTCTGCCGGCCAGGTACGCAAAGCGGCCGACAAACCGGTGTACACCAGCAGCTTTTTTGCCGGGCATATGGCGCCGCAGCAGTTCGCCGCCATGATCGGCCAGGTGGCGCAGCAAAGCGGCGTGAAAGTGTGGGTGCAGGACGGCGCGGGCACCGGCAAGCTCAATGCCGCTGAACGCGGCGTGTACCTGCAGGCGCTGGGCCAGTGCGACAAACCGGCTGCCCGGGGCGTGATTTACGAGATTTTCCGCCAGACCGGCACGGACGAGGCGTTCACCGCAGAGCGCCGTTCGGTCGATGAAGTACGCACGCTGTTGCAGCAGCGCGCGCCGTGCCAGGGCGATAGCGTGTTTTTCTCGCTGCGCTATCTGCCGTCGATTGACCCGGCACTACCGCACTGATCGGGCCGCTTACGACTCCGTCTGCGTGAGCCAGTCACGCAGGCGGGCCTGCACGCTGGTCAGTTCGTCCCCCGCCACAATGGCGATCTCTTGCGCCTGGGCGCGGCTGGCTTCACGCAGCGTAGGCAAAGACAGGCTGGCCAGCATGGCCTCTGCCCGCATCCCGCCCAGACCCGACACGCTATCGAGCTTGAACAGCGTGGTCAGCCCCACCCCTTTGTCGGCCATACCGGCGTTGATGGTTTTGGCTTCAATCACGTAGAGGTGGTTGTTGCACAAAATGACCACATCGAACTCGTTGGATACCCCGTTGGGCAAACTCACCCGCACGCTGGCGGCAGCGTCCTGAATGGGCAGATCGCCCACCAGCGTTTCTACCTGGCGCAGCAACCACCATTCAAACCAGCCACCGCCCAGAAACTGGCGGGCATCAAACTGATCCAGCCGCAAACGCAAATCCGGCAAGATCTGGCACAAACCCGTGGCACGCAGGGCAGAGATCAGCGCGGGCTCGTTGGGAATCGGCAAGCGGGTTTCGTGTTCTGCCGTCAGCAAGGAACACACGCCGTTGAGCTTGTTGATCAGCTCCGGGTGATCGACCGACAAATGCGCCAGCACATCAGCCGCGGCATCCATCTGCGCCTTGGGCCGGTGCAAGCGCCGGCTGCACGACACAATGCCAATGCCGTACACCGCAAAATAGCTTTCCAGCGTGAGGCGGTCTTCCACATTGCCATCGTCACTGGGCAGGTCATGCGGCGGGTGCGCCAGCCAGTGGATCTGGTCGCTGGAAGGATTGACCACAAACGCCGGCACCTGATGGCCCAAAGCCACTTCATGCGCAATGGCACTGTGGATGGGGTTGGCACCAGACAGGTTGAACACGTAGGGCAACTCGCCACCGGCAATGATTTCCTTCAGCCGCACGCGGATCGGCTCCGGATGCCAGCCGTGCGGAATCGGCATGACCGAGGTATGCAGATTGGCCTCGCGGCACACGCTGGCCATGTAGTTGGCGCGTTCAATGTGCGTGGCATCTGCCAGCAGCGTGACATTGCGGATCTTGAAACGCTGATCCAGCGCGGGCGTGATCAGATCGGGTTCGGGCGCGTCAGCAAATGCGATCAGATGGCGGTGCATCGGGCAGGGTGTCCTTGGCAGGCTGCGGGGCTGCCGTAGCATATATCGCAAATCAGGCGAATGTCGCTTACAGGCTTGTCTGATACGACAAACGATGTACAATCCGCTCCGTTGTCATTGGGGAGTAGCCATCTTCCTGCAGGCTCTGGCCTGTCTGAGAAGAGGTCACGTCAACAAACTTGAAGCCCCCGCTTCATGGCGTGATCAGTAACAGGTGCCCAACCTGTTTGCCCGGCGAGACCTTTGGCCACGATGCGCTTTGCCACGCCGGGCAAGCCGTATCGTTGCGCCATTGGTTTATCTTGCTTGCCCGGCCGTGCTTCGTTCCCATGCTGCTCACCATCATCCTGTTTTTTGCCTCTGCGCTCGCCATTTATCTGGCCTGTGAATACTTCGTGAACGGTATCGAGTGGTGCGGCCGTCACATGAAGCTGGGCGCCACCGCCGTCGGCACCGTGCTGGCCGCCTTCGGCACCGCCTTGCCCGAAAGCGCCGTGACCTTTACCGCTGTTGTTTTCGGCCAGACCGACAAAGCCAGGGACATTGGCGTAGGCGCTGCCATGGGCGGCCCGCTGGTGCTGGCGACCGTGGCGTACGCCGTGGTCGGTGGCGCACTGTGGCTGAACCGCCGCCGCCTGGGCCGGCCGGATCGCACCGTGCAGGTCGACAGCAAGCGCCTGGCGGGCGACCAGCTCTCGTTCCTGTCCATCTTTGTGTTCAAGGTCGCGCTGGGTCTGGTCGCCTTTGCCATCAAGCCATGGCTGGGCGTGTTGTTCCTCGCCGCTTATGCGCTGTATGTCTGGCGCGAAATCAGCAGCGCCGACACCGCACCGGAAGAGGAAGAGCTGGAGCCACTGAAGATTCGTCCGCACAACGCCAGCATGGGCTGGGCGGCGACGCAATCGTTGATGGCGCTGGCCGTGATTGCCGTGGCCTCGCATACCTTTGTGGCGCAACTGGAAACCATCGGCATGGCCCTGGGTATCGCCCCGCATATCGTCGCGCTGTTGCTCAGCCCGGTGGCTACCGAATTGCCGGAAATCATGAATACACTGATCTGGGTGCGCCAGGGCAAAGAGCGTCTGGCGCTGGCCAATATTTCTGGCGCCATGATGATCCAGGCCACCATTCCCAGCGCGCTGGGGATCTTTTTCACACCGTGGATGTTTGATGCGCCCTTGCTGGTATCCGGGCTGATTACTGCGGCGGCGATTGTGTTCTTGTGGAACATCTTCCGGCGCGGGCAGGTGGATTGCAGCCGGCTGGTGATGGTGGGGGGGTTATATCTGGCGTTTGCGGTGTATGTGGGGGTGCATTTTTATGGGTGAGGGTGAGGGTGCTGGCGGGTGGGAGGCCAGTTGCATCACTGGCTGGGCTAGAAAACCTTGAACAGCTTGTTAGCGCCTTCGGCGCGGGTTTGAAGGCATTTTGATACCCGGGGTGCCGGGCCCACCCTACTTTCTTTGCTTCGCCAAAGAAAGTAGGCAAAGAAAGGCGACCCCAGCCTGGCGGCCCTCCGGGCTTCCCTCAGTCGGTCGGGAGCTTGGGGTCTCCCTCCACTCCTTCGGCGCTTGGCTTTAATGGGGGAGGAAAATCAAAGGCAACTGCAACCCCAAAAACCACCTGCAACTGCAAAACCCCAAAAACCAAAGCAACGGCAACTGCACTGGCGAAGGCCCGGTGTCAGTAGTAGTGGCGGAAATGGCAGTGGTAGCGGCAACGGTAAATCCAACTCGCACCCCACTGACTCGTCATTCCGGCGGAGGCCGGAATCCAGTTCGCAGCCCAACGGGCTGCTTTCGGTGGCCTACCACTGCCGTCTTGTGCTGATTCCGTGGTGCTTGCATGCATCGCAGCTGGATTCCGGCCAAGGGGGCCGCCGAGGTCCGGAATAACGAAGTGGTAGGGCAAGCCAATCATTCTTGCTGGCCGTGGCGTAGGGTGGATTCGCGAAGCAATCTGCCGCTGCGATAGTGGACTGTCGCTCTGCTCCGATTCCACCCTACGTCTGGCGCTCACGTCCTTGCCCGCAAAAGGGGGACGCCAAAGTCGGGAATGGCGGGTCAGCGGAACGCACGCCACGTAGACTCCGCCTTTGCCTTTGCCTTTGCCCTTGCCTTTGCTGTGGCTGTTGCTGTTGCTTTTCGGGGTTGGGGTTGGGGTTGGGGTTGGGGTTGGGGTTGGGGTTGGGGTTGGGGTTGCTTTTGACGTACCTCCCCTTGACTGCGCCGAGCATCGCAGCGAAGTCCGGGGTTGCGGCGGAGGGGTGTTTGAGCGAAGCGAGTTCCCGTAGCCAGCCGGACTTCGCGAGAAGCACAGGGAACCCGAAGGGCGCCGTCGCAGGGGTCGCCTTTCTTTTGGGTACTTTTCTTTGGCGATCCAAAGAAAAGTACCGTGCTCCGGGCACCCCCGGTATCAAAACACCGCGCCGCAGGCGCTAACAAAGGTTCAGTTTTTAGCAGCAGTCACAAGCAAATCGCCACCAGCCTCCTGATCCAAACCACTCCCCGCCCCCCCCAAAAAAACACCCTCCCCCTTGCACCGCACCATCGAAACTTCTTGTATCCGGCAACCACGCCTTCTAGAAATGTAATCGATTACATTCAACAGAAAAATCCATGCCCCCGCGTACGCCAGATGCGCCCCGGACCGTCTCCATCTCTGCCGTGGCAAATCACGCGGGTGTATCCGTTGCCACGGTATCGCGGGTGCTCAACGGGCAGGCCGTCGTCAAACCGGCCACGCGTGACAAGGTGATGGCGTCGGTCAATGCGCTGGGTTATCGCGTCAACGAACTGGCGCGCAATCTGCGCACGGCTGAAAGCCGCTTGTTGCTGACCCTGGTGCCGGATGTCGGCAACCCGTTTTATGCCGAGATCGTGCGCGGTATCGATAGTGTGGCGCGGGAGCATAACTACTTTGTGTTGCTGTGCGATACCGGCGCCGATAGCGGCCGGGAGCAAAGTTACTTTGAGTTGCTGGAACGGCGGCGGGCGGATGGCGCCATCTGCCTGGACCCGGACACCGTGCAGCACGCGTTGATCAAGGCTTCGCCGGGGCTGCCCTGGGTGGCGTGTTGCGAATTCGATCCCGGTGTGGCGGTGCCTTATGTCGGTATTGATAACCGCCGCGCGGCGTATGACGCGGTGACGCATTTGCTGGCGCAGGGCCACCGCCACGTGGCGCTGCTCAATTCAGATGAAACCTGGCTGTATGCACGGCAACGCAAACAAGGCTGGCTGGATGCCCTGACCGCCGCAGGCATCACACCGGCGGCCGATTGGTGCGTCAACGTTGCCGGGCTGGATTACGACACCGGCAACCGCGCGGCCCAGGCGTTGATGCAGCGGGCAACGCCGCCGACGGCCATTTTTGCGGTGTCCGACACGCTGGCTATCGGGGTGCTGGCCGGGTTGCGGGCGGCGGGCAAACGGGTGCCGCATGATGTGGCCGTGGTGGGGTTCGACAATATCGCGCTGGCCGCGCAGGTGGAGCCGGCGCTTACCACCATCGCCCAGCCCATGCGTGAACTGGGCATGACTGCGGCACGGCTGTTGTTGCAGCGGCTGGCCCGGCCAGCGCAGAAAGTACCCGGTTTATTGCTGGATCATCAGTTGGTGGTGCGGCAAAGCAGTCAGGCCTAGTCACGGCGCAGATCAACCAGAACGGGCTCGATCATGAGTGTTTCGGTGCGGTTTGATGACATTTACAAGGATTTCGGCCCGGTACGGGTGTTGCACGGCGTGAGCTTTGAGCTGCCGCCGGGGGGCATTTATGGCGTGCTGGGCGAGAACGGCGCGGGTAAATCCACGCTGATGAAGATCCTTTCCGGTTACGAGCACGCCAGCGCCGGCGAGATCCGCCTTGATGACCGGCTGGTCAATTTCAGATCATCGCGCCAGGCCGAGGGTGAAGGCGTGGTGCTGATCCACCAGGAGTTCAACCTGGCCGAGCACCTGACCGTGGCCCAGAATATTTTCCTGGGCCATGAAAAGCGCAAAGGCTGGTTGCTTGATGACCGGGCCATGCGCCAGGAAGCTGCGCATTACCTCAAGCAAGTGGGGCTGGTGATCAACCCCGATACGCCGGTGCGCAATCTGATCGTGGCCGAGAAACAACTGGTGGAAATTGCCCGCGCGCTCTCTCGCCAGGCCCGCGTGTTGATCATGGATGAACCCACCGCCACGCTCACGCCGACGGAGACGCAGCGCTTGTTTGGCTTGATGCGGCAACTGAAGGCCGATGGCGTCACGCTGGTGTATATCTCGCACAAGCTCGATGAGATTGAGGCCATCACCGATGAGATTGTGGTGATGCGCGACGGCCGCTTTATTACCCGCGCGCCGACCGAGAGTCTGAACCGCCAGCAAATGGCCAACCTGATGGTCGGACGCGAGCTGTCTGACATGTTCCCCGACAAAACCCCGCCGGCAGCCGATGCACCGGTTGCGCTGGCGGTGAGCGGCCTGAGCGTGCCGGGCTGGTCTGAGGACATCTCGTTCCAGGTTCGGGCGGGAGAGATTCTGGGCTTTGCGGGGCTGGTCGGCGCGGGCCGTACCGAGACCTTTGAAGGCTTGCTGGGGCTGCGCAAACGTGCGGGCGGGATGGTGCACATGAACGGCCAGGCCGTCACCCTCAACACGCCGCAACAGGCGGTCAAACTGGGTGTCACCTATCTAAGCGAAGACCGCAAGGGCAAAGGGCTGCACGTGAGCATGGGACTGGCACAGAACCTGACCCTGCTGATGCTGGACCATTACGCGCATCCCTTGCTGGACCTGAACGCCGAGCGTGCTGCCATGGCGCGCGCCAAAGACGAGTTCGGCATCCGCACCGGCAACCTGGACGCCCGCGCCCGGGCGCTGTCGGGCGGCAACCAGCAAAAACTGGCGCTGGCCAAGTTTCTGCACCCTGACCCGCGCGTGATCATTCTGGATGAGCCCACGCGCGGCGTGGATGTCGGCGCCAAGCGGGACATTTACTTCCAGATTCATGCGCTGGCGCAGGCCGGCCGTGCCGTGATCGTGATTTCCAGTGAACTGATTGAGCTGATCGGGCTGTGTCACCGCGTGGCCGTCATGCGCGCGGGCAAGCTGCAAACCACGCTGGGGATGGACCAGCTGACCGAAGAGGAACTGATCGCCCATGCAACCGGCACTCACTGACACCCCGCGCCGCTCCACCCGCTGGCTGGCCCGCTTGCAGGCGGTCGGGCCGCTGATCGGGCTGATCTTGCTGTGCGTGGCGGGCACACTGCTCAACCGCGATTTCGCCACTGTCGACAACATGATGAACGTGCTCACGCGCACGGCGTTCATCGGCATCATCGCGGTCGGCATGACGTTTGTGATCATCTCGGGCGGGATTGATCTTTCGGTGGGGTCGATGGCGGCGCTGATTGCCGGCAGCATGATCGTGCTGATGAACAAGCTGGCCGGCAGCGGCATGGCGCCCTTGCTGATTGTCATGCTGGGAATCGTGCTGGCCCTGATCCTGGGCGCGCTGTTCGGGTTGATGCATGGTTTGCTGATCACCAAGGGGCGGATCGAGCCCTTTATTGTCACGCTGGGCACGCTGGGCATCTTCCGCGCCGTGCTGACCTGGCTGGCCGATGGCGGTGCGCTGACGCTGGATGACTCGCTCAACAATCTGTACGGCCCGGTGTACTACGCCAGCCTGCTGGGCGTGCCGGTGCCGATCTGGGTGTTTCTGATCATGGCCGCCGGCGGCGCGCTGATCCTGAACCGCACGGCCTTTGGCCGCCATGTGCAGGCCATTGGCTCCAACGAGCAAGTGGCGCGCTACGCCGCCATCCGGGTCGATGTGGTCAAGATCGTCACTTACATTTTTCTGGGTCTGTGCGTGGGCGTCGCCACCGTGCTGTACGTGCCGCGCCTGGGCTCGGCCACCCCCACCACGGGCCTGTTGTGGGAGCTGGAAGCCATTGCCGCAGTGGTGGTCGGCGGCACCGCGCTCAAGGGCGGCGAGGGCCGGGTGATCGGCACTGTGATCGGGGCGATTCTGCTGTCGGTCATCAACAACATTCTCAATCTCACCAGCATCATCAGCGTGTACCTGAATGCGGCTGTTCAGGGCGCGGTGATTATCGTGGTGGCGTTCCTGCAAAGAGGGCGCCGCAACGACTAACGCGCCAGGGCCCGCAAGCCGGCCGCAATGGCGACTCTGTGCAAGACAACAAGGCGCATTCGCGCGCCAGCGATGAGGAGTAACTGCACCATGAAACGCTTTACCCTGGGATTGAGCGCCGGTGTCCTGGCGCTGGCCACCTTGATAACGTCTCCGGCCCGCGCGGCGGACCCGGTCACGCTGGGTGTTTCCATTCCGACGGCCGACCACGGCTTTACCGGCGGCATTGTGTGGTGGGCCAATGAGGCCAAAAAAGACCTTGAGAAAGCGCATCCGGGCTTGAAGATCATCGTCAAAACCGCCGCCAACGCGCCGGAGCAGGCCAACCAGTTGCAAGACCTGGTGACGGTCAACAAGATCAATGCGCTGGTGATCTTCCCGTATGAATCGGCCTCGCTCACCCAGCCTGTGGCGCAGGTGAAGAAAAAAGGCGTGTACGTGACCGTGGTTGATCGCGGCCTGACGGATACCAGCGCGCAAGATGCCTACGTGGCCGGCGATAACACCGCATTTGGCAAACTGCCGGCCGAGTACATTGCCAAAAAACTGAATGGCAAGGGCAATGTCGTGGCACTGCGCGGTATCCCCACCACGCTGGATAACGAGCGCTTTGATGCGTTCAGCGGCGTGCTCAAGGCGTATCCGGACATCAAGATTCTGGATGCCAAATACGCCAACTGGAATCGCGATGACGCCTTCAAGGTCACCCAGGATTACCTGACGCGCTTCAAGAATATCGACGCCATCTGGGCCGCCGATGACGACATGGCCGTCGGCGTGCTCAAGGCCATCGACCAGGCCAAGCGCACCGATATCAAGATCGTGTTTGGCGGTGCGGGCTCCAAAGGCATGGTCAAGACGATTCTGGACGACAGCAACAAGCTGATCCAGGCAGATGTCTCGTACTCGCCCAAGTTCATCTATGACGCGGTCAAACTCACGGCCGAAGCGCGGCTGAAGGGCGAAGGGTTGCCGGCCACCACCATTATTCCGTCGGTGCTGATCACCAAGGAAAACGCCAAGCAGTTCTATTTCCCCAACTCGCCGTTCTGAGCGGGGCGATGCAGGCAGCGCGGGGTGCCAGCCGGCCCCGCGCCTTCTTGAATTTTCAGGACAGCCAATCATGAAAACCATCAAGGGCCCGGCGATTTTTCTGGCGCAATTCATGGGCGACGCGGCGCCGTTTGATACCTTGCCGCGCCTGGCGCACTGGGCGTCCAGCCTGGGTTACGAGGCCATTCAGGTACCGGCAGACCCGCGCCTGATTGACCTTGCCACCGCCGCCACCAGCCAGACCTATTGCGATGACATGATCGGCATGCTGGCCGGTTACGGCATCCGGATTTCAGAACTTTCTACCCATCTGCAAGGGCAGCTGGTCGCCGTGCACCCGGCCTATGACGCCTTGTTTGATGGCTTTGCCGCGGCACACGTCCGCGGTCATCCGGCTGCCCGTACCGAATGGGCAATCGAACAACTCAAGCTGGCGGCCAAAGCCTCGCAGCGGCTGGGCCTGAACGCGCATGTGACGTTCTCTGGCGCTCTGGCCTGGCCGTATTTTTACCCGTGGCCGCAGCGCCCGGCAGGTCTGGTGGAAACCGCGTTTGCTGAACTCGCCCGGCGCTGGCGGCCTATTCTGGATGCCTTTGCCGATGCCGGCGTGGACGTCTGCTATGAGCTGCACCCTGGCGAAGACCTGCACGACGGCGTGACCTTTGAGCGCTTTCTGGATGCCGTGGGCCAGCACCCGCGCGCCAGCATTCTGTACGACCCCAGCCATATGGTGCTGCAACAGCTCGATTACCTGGCGTTTGTGGATATCTATCACCAGCGCATCAAGGCGTTTCATGTGAAAGACGCCGAGTTCCGCCCCGATGGCCGCCAGGGCGTCTATGGCGGTTACAACGGCTGGGTAGAACGCGCCGGGCGTTTCCGGTCACTGGGCGACGGGCAGATCGACTTCACCGCGCTCTTTTCAAAAATGGCGCAATACGACTTCCCCGGCTGGGCGGTGCTGGAGTGGGAATGCTGCCTGAAGCACCCGGAAGTGGGCGCACGCGAAGGCGCGGCGTTTATCCGCGAGCACATCATCCGCGTGGCCGACCGCGCTTTTGACGACTTTGCCGGCAGCGGCGTCGATCAGGCCCAACTCGATACCCTGCTGGGGCTCTCTGCCAAAGGACGCACCCCATGACACAAGCACGTTTGAAACTGGGCATGGTGGGCGGCGGCAACGGCGCGTTCATCGGTGCCGTACACCGCATGGCCGCGCGGCTGGATGACTGTTATACGCTGGTGGCCGGTGCGCTCTCATCCGACCCTGACCGCGCCACGCAAAGCGCCACCAGCCTGGGGCTGGACCCGGCGCGCAGCTATACCGATTTCCAGCACATGGCCACGGCCGAGGCAGCCCGTGAAGACGGGATCGACGTCGTCGCCATCGTCACGCCCAATCATTTGCATGCGCCGGTTGCCACGGCGTTTCTCAATGCCGGCATTCACGTGATCTGCGACAAACCGTTGTCGGTCTCGCTGGATGAAGCACTGGCACTGCAAACCTTGTCCCGCCAGCAAAATCGCCTGTTTGCGCTCACGCATACGTATTCCGGCTACCCCATGGTGCGCCACGCCCGGCAACTGGTGGCCAGCGGCGCGCTGGGCGATATCCGTGTGGTGCAGGTGGAGTACGCGCAAGACTGGTTGTCAGAGCCACTGGAGCTGACCGACAACAAACAGGCGCTGTGGCGGGCCGACCCTTCGCGCGCGGGGCCGGCAGGTTGTCTGGGCGATATCGGCACGCACGCGTATCACCTGGCGGCCTATGTCAGCGGCATGACCCCGGCCAGCCTGAGTGCCGAGGCGCATACCTTTGTCGCTGGCCGCAAACTGGATGACCACGTACAAGCCATGCTGCGTTACGCCAATGGCGCCCGCGGCATGTTGTGGGCCAGCCAGGTGGCGGCGGGCGAAGAAAACGCGCTGCGCCTGCGCATTTACGGCACCCGGGCCGGCATCGCGTTTGACCAGCAAAACCCCAATTTCCTGGAGTACACGCCGCTGGGCGGGGCAACCCAGCAGTTAACGCGCGGCCGGGTAGAGAGTGAAGAAGCCCGCCATGCCACCCGCGTTCCGCCCGGTCACCCGGAAGGGTATCTGGAAGCGTTCGCCCAGCTGTATCTGGATGCCGCGCTGCAAATCAACGCCATGAACAACAGCCAGCCCGTCCCCAAAGTCAGCCAGTTGCTGACGACGGTCGATGACGGCGTGGCCGGCATGCGTTTTATTGCGGCCGTACTGGCCAGCAGCCAGGCCAACGGCCAGTGGACGGAGATCTAGCGCGGCTTATCTGGTTGCGGGTGCCGGAGCCGGTGCGCCGTCAGGCCGCGCGGCATGGTCGCTTTTGCGCCGGGCATAGCGCTGCGCCAGCACCGCGCAGGTCATCAATTGAATCTGGTGGAACAGCATCAGCGGCAGCACGATGGCCCCGACCGCATGGCCGGCAAACAGCACATTGGCAATCGGCACCCCGCTGGCCAGGCTCTTTTTAGAGCCGCAGAACACGATGGTGATTTCGTCTTCCTTGTTGAAACCCAGCGTGCGGCTGCCCCAGGTGGTGAGGAACAGCACCACGGCCAGGAGAGCGATATTGATCACCACAATCGCCGCCAGCGCAGACACAGGCGTGTTGTGCCACAGGCCTTGCACCACGGCCTCGCTGAACGCGGAGTACACCACCAGCAAGATCGAGCCCTGATCCACGTACTTGAGCATGGCCTTGTGCTTGTCCACCCAGTTGCCAATCCACTTGCGGGCGATCTGGCCGGCCACAAACGGCACCAGCAATTGCTCGACAATGCTCAGCACCGAATCAAACGAAAACCCCGCCTTGCCCGTGCCGCTGATCATCAGCCCGACAATCACCGGCGTGAGGAAAATACCAAACAGATTGGATGCCGAAGCGCTGCAAATGGCCGCCGGCACGTTGCCGCGCGCCATGGAGGTAAACGCAATCGACGATTGCACGGTGGAGGGCAGCGCGCACAAGAACAGAATGCCCAGATACAGATCAGGCGTGACCAGCGGCGAGAGCAGCGGTTTGAGCGCCACGCCAATGAGCGGGAACATGACAAAGGTCGAGAGCATGACCACGGCATGCAAACGCCAATGCGTGGCCCCGGCAATCACGGCCTCTCGCGAGAGTTTGGCGCCGTGCAAAAAGAACAACAGCCCGATCGCAAAATTGGTGACCCAGCCAAATACCACGGCCGTGTGTCCCTGCACCGGCAAAAAGCTGGCCAGGGTCACGGTGGCGATCAGCGCCAGGGTGAAGTTGTCGGGCAAAAAGCGCGGGCGTTTCATGATGCGGTCCAGAGGTTATGCATTAGTCATCAGACATCGTGAAGCCATTGAATCAAAAAGACCGTTACACTACAAATTCATTTATCTGATCAATTCATGATTTGAACGTATGAATGTTTCTTTGCGCCAGTTGCGCGTTTTTCTGGCCGTCGCGGAACACCGCAATTTCAGCCGGGCGGGCGATGTGATCGGCCTGACCCAACCCGCGGTCAGCCGCTGCATCCGCGAGCTGGAAAGCGAGATCGGCATCCGTTTGCTCGATCGCACCACGCGGGAAGTCCAGCTCACCGCAGAAGGGGCCAGCCTTGTGGGTGAAGTGGGCCGGCTGCTCGACGAGCTGGAAACCACGTTGCAAGCGGCCCGCAATGTCGGTGAACAACGCCGTGGCCGCGTGCGCGTGGCCAGCAGCCCGACGATTTCTGCCAACCTGATGCCGGCCTGCGTGGCCGAGTCACTGCAGCGTTATCCGCAAATTTCGCTGGTGCTGCACGACCAGGTGCAACGGGCCAACATCATCAGCGTGCTCAATGGCGACGTGGATTTTGGCGTGATTGTCGAACCGCAGCAGGTCGATGAATTGCATACCGAATCCATCATGGAAGACCCGTTCTGCCTGATCCTGCCGCAGAACCACCCGCTGGCGGCCCGCACCAGCGTGCACTGGCAAGACCTGGAACGGCAAAAGCTGGTGCTGCTGGATTACGCCTCGGGTAGCCGCCCGCTGATCGATCAGGCACTGGCGCGGCAAGACGTGACCTGCGAAGTGGTGCAGGAACTGGGCCACCCGACCACGGTGTTTCATATGCTGCAAACCGGCATCGGCATTGCCGTGATGCCGCGGCTGGCCCTGCCGCTGCCGGCGGATTCCGGCCTGGCTGTGCGGCCGCTGGTGCCGCAAGTCACGCGCCAGATCATGCTGGCCAGACGGCGCAACCGCTCGCTCTCGCCCGCTGCGCAGGTGGTGTGGCAATTGGTCCGGCAGATGGCCAGCGCGTTGTATCCGGCGCAGGAAAACCAGGCCGGGCGTTGAAGAAATGACGGTGTGCTCGTTATACTGGCCCCCACGGGAGATGGCATGCCTCCCTGAACCGCCCGGCCGTCGCTGCGGGGCTGATGATGCCTGTTGGAGTCCCGGGAGGACCAAGACAGGCACGCCTATCCATCCGGGACATAGCTAGAACAATATGAGTCCGGATTCCCAGATGAAACCCCATCTTTTCAAACACTTTGCCCTTGAGCTGCGCGGCTTGCTGTTTTATTGCGCCAGCTGGATTGTGCTGGCCATCGTGGTTGGCGCACTCAGTGGCAGCGCCTCTGCCTTCTTTTTGTGGGCACTGGATCAATGCACCAACACCCGCCTGGCCCACCCCTGGTTGCTGGCTTTGTTGCCCCTCGCCGGTTTTGCGGTGGCCTGGATTTACCTGAAGTACGGCACCAGCGTGGAAGCGGGCAATAACCTGCTGATCGACGAGATCCACGACCCAAAGAAGATGATTCCGCTGCGCATGGCGCCCTTTGTGCTGGGCGGCACGCTGGTCTCTCACTTGTTTGGCGCATCAGTAGGGCGTGAAGGCACGGCGGTGCAAATGGGCGGCGCACTGGCCGACCAGCTCACCCGCGTGTTCAGGCTCACCCAGGAAAACCGCCGCATCTTGTTGATGAGTGGCTTGTCGGCGGGTTTTGCCTCTATTTTTGGCGTGCCGCTGGCCGGCGCACTGTTCGGGCTGGAAGTACTAGCCATCGGCCGCTTGCGCTATGAAGCCTTGTTCCCCTGCCTGATTGCCGCCGTTGCCGCCGACCAGGTGTGCCTGTTGTGGGGCGCGCACCATACCCATTACGTCGCGGGCGTCATCCCGGCGCTGTCGGTGTGGACACTGACTGCCACCTTGATTGCCGGGGCGCTGTTTGGCCTGGCAGGCATGGCCTTTGCGCGCAGCACGCATGCGCTGACTGCAGCACTGAAACACGTTTTCCCCTACTCGCCCATGCGCGCCCTGGCCGGCGGCGCCACGTTCGCGCTGGTCATGTGGGCCACCCACGCCGACCGCTATCTGGGTCTGGGCGTACCGGTGATTGTTGAATCCTTCCAGCACCCGATCCTGCCGTGGGATTTTCTGGCCAAAGGCGCCGCCACCGTCTGGTCGCTGGCCAGTGGCTTCAAGGGCGGCGAAGTCACACCGCTGTTCTTTGTCGGTGCCACGCTGGGCAACGTGCTGGCCCCGCTCATGCACATGCCGATTGGCCTGTTCGCCGCGCTCGGGCTGGTGGCGGTATTTGCCGGTGCGGCCAATACGCCGATTGCCTCTGCGGTGATGGCAGTCGAACTGTTCGGCGGCGAGATCGGCGTATACGCGGCAGCGGCGTGTGTCATGAGCTGGTTGTTCTCTGGCAACACCGGTATTTACAAAGCCCAACGCCAGGGCGATGGCAAGTGGCGGCACCGGCACACTTTGCCAGCGCCGGATGCCGATCCTAAAGACTGACCACCCTGCGTACCGGATACAACCGGCCAGCTGCCATGGCGCAGCGGCCGGTTTTTTTATGTCTGCATTCGCGTATCGCCCTATCACCGCTTGATGCGATTTCCTTATAACCACATTCTTCTATATCTCAATATAGAATAAAAAGAACATCCGAAAGTCTTTGTAGAAATAAGGATAGCGCTTTAAATTCCCGAATCGACACATCAAACCAACCTGATAGCTCGAAAAGGAATTTAAATGCCCGTGGTCGTGACTCTTTCCGGTAGTCCCAGTGCGCGTTCCCGCTCTCAGGGGCTGTTGAACCGCGCCGCGCAGGTGCTGGTGCAGCAAGGCATCACCATCCAGTCTTTTTCGCTGGCTGATTTCCCGGCGGATGCGCTGCTCTACGCGCAGTTTGATCACCCCGCCATTGCCCGTCTGCAAGACGCCATTTCCAGCGCTGATGGCGTGCTGGTGAGTACCCCGGTCTACAAGGCAGCGTACAGCGGTGCGCTCAAAGTCGTGCTTGATGTGCTCCCAGAGCGTGCGCTGGCGCATCACGTGGTCTTGCCGCTGGCCACCGGCGGCAGCCCGGCGCACATGCTGGCGGTGGATTACGCCCTGCAGCCGGTGCTGACCGCACTCAAGGCCCGCCACGTGCTGGGCGGCATCTATGCCACCGACAAAGAGCTGACCTGGGAGGGCGACATCCTGCAGCTCTCGCCCGAGATCGACGATCGCCTGCATGTGGCACTGGCCCGCTTCATTGCCCACTTGCCCAACCCCGGCCATGTCCAGCTCGACCCTGACACCCTGCACGCGCAACTGCGCCTGGGCAAAGTCAGCCTGTAATTGATCCAGACCAAAACCAATACATTGACCGCTCCGGAGACATCCATGCTACGCAAACTTTTTGCCGCCCTCGCCCCGCTGGTACTGGGCCTGGCGCTGACCACCCCGGCACAAGCCGCCGACCAGACCTTGCGCATTGGCTATCAGAAATACGGCGTCTTCACGCTCTTGAAAGCGCGCGGCACGCTGGAGAAAAAACTGGAAAGCCAGGGCTGGAAAGTAACCTGGACCGAGTTCCCCGGCGGCCCGCAACTGCTTGAAGCGCTGAACGTCGGCGCGGTGGATTTCGGCCTGACGGGCGAGGCCCCGCCGGTGTTTGCCCAGGCTGCCGGCGCGCAACTGGTGTACGTGGCATTTGAACCGCCGGCCCCGTCGGCTGAAGCCATCCTTGTGGCCAAGGATTCACCGATCAAATCGGTGAAAGACCTGAAGGGCAAGAAAGTGGCGCTGAACAAGGGCTCCAACGTACATTACCTGTTGGTGCGCGCGCTGGAAGAGGCTGGCCTCAAGCCGTCGGATATCCAGACCGTGTACCTGCCGCCGGCCGATGCCCGCGCCGCCTTTGCCAAAGGCGCAGTCGATGCCTGGGTAATCTGGGACCCCTACCTGGCCGCCGCCGAAGCCCAGTTGCCGGTACGCACCCTGCGTGATGGCAAGGGTCTGGTGAACAACTATCAGTTCATCCTGGCCGCCCGCAAGTTCATCACCACTCAGCCTGCCGTCGCCAAAACGCTGCTGGGTGAACTGCAAGCCACCGATCAATGGGCCAATGCCAATAACGCTGAGGCCGCCAAAGAACTGTCGCAACAGATTGGTCTGCCGCTGGACGTGGTCAACGCCACGCTGCCGCGCAACACCATGGGTCTGCAGCCAATCACGCCGCAAGTGGCAGGCCAGCAGCAGAAAATCGCTGACACTTTCCACGATCTGGGTTTGATCCCGGTGGCCGTGAAAGTACAAGACGCGTTGATCAAGTAAGTGCCGACGATGATGCGACTGACCAAACCGGGCCGCTGGCTGGCCATTGCAACCCTCGCCCTCGTCGCCACTTTGCCGGCCTGGGCGCAGGAGTTGCGCATTGGCTACCAGAAAAGCTCATTCAACCTGATCGTGCTCAAAAGCCGTGGCGTGCTGGAACAAAAACCGGGCCTGACCGTGAAGTGGGTGGAGTTCCCCGCCGGCCCGCAACTGCTTGAAGCGCTCAACGCCGGCTCGGTGGACTTTGGCATGACCGGCGACACCCCGCCGCTGTTCTCGCAAGCCAGCGGCAGCAAGCTGGTGTACGTGGGTTACGAGCCCGCCAAGCCCCAGGCCGCGGCGATTCTTGTGCTCAAGGCATCGGGCATCAAACAACTGGCAGACCTCAAAGGCCGGCGCATCGCCCTGCAAAAGGGTTCCAGCTCTCATGCGCTGGTCTTGCGGGCGCTGGATAAAGCGGGCCTGAAATGGGATGACATCCAGCCCGCTTATCTGGCCCCGGCCGATGCCCGCGCGGCGTTTGAACGCGGCGCGGTCGACGCCTGGGCGATCTGGGACCCGTACTTTGCCGCCGCCGAAAAAACCGGCGCAGTGCGCGTACTGGCCAGCGGTGAAGGCCTGACCAGCAACCAGACCTTTTACCTGGCCAGCCGCGACTTTGCGCAAAAGAACAAAGCCCTGCTCGACACCGTGTTTGAGGCGCTAACCCGCAACAGCGAATACATCGAACAGCACAACGCCGACGCCGCACGCTTGTTGTCGGCCTATGTCGGGCTGGATCAAGCCACCTTTGAACAGGTCCTCGCGCGCCACCCGGATTACCGCGTGCGCTGGCTGGACGACAAAACCATTGCCGAACAACAAAAACTGGCCGACCGCTTTGCCAGCGAAGGGCTGATTCCCCACCCCGTCACCGTGGCCGACATCGTGGTGCGCCACTAAGCCCCGCCCCGGATACCCACAAGGAATACATCATGAGTCTGAACGTTTTCTGGTTTCTGCCCACCCACGGCGACGGCCGCTATCTGGGCACCGGCCACGGCGCCCGCAGCGTCAACCACCATTACCTTAAACAGATTGCCCAGGCCGCCGATGAACTGGGTTACTACGGCGTACTGATCCCGACCGGCCGTTCTTGCGAAGACGCCTGGGTAGTGGCCAGCAGCCTGGCACCGCTGACCGAACGCCTGCGCTACCTCGTCGCCATCCGCCCCGGCATCGTCTCGCCCACCGTCTCGGCCCGCATGGCTGCCACGCTGGACCGAATCTCCAACGGCCGCGTGCTGATCAACGTGGTCACCGGTGGCGATCCGGACGAACAAGCCGGCGATGGCATCTGGCTGGATCACAACGAGCGCTATGAAGTCACCGACGAGTTCCTGAAAATCTGGCGCGGTGTGCTGGAAGGCGAATCGGTGGATTTTGAAGGCAAGCACCTGAAAGTCAAAGGCGCCAAAACGCTGTACCCGCCAGTGCAAACGCCCTACCCACCGCTGTACTTTGGCGGCTCGTCCGATGCGGCCGTTGACCTGGCCGCCGAGCAAGTCGATGTCTACCTGACCTGGGGCGAACCACCCGCCGCCGTGGCCGAGAAAATCACCGTCGTGCGCGAAAAAGCCGAAAAACTGGGCCGCAAGGTCAAGTTCGGCATCCGCTTGCACGTCATCGTGCGCGAAACCGCCGAGGCCGCCTGGGCCGCCGCAGACGAACTGATCAGCCACGTCACCGACGACACCATTGCCGCCGCACAAAAAGCATTCAGCCGCTTCGATTCCGTTGGCCAGCAACGCATGGCCGCACTGCACGGCGGCCGCCGCGACAAGCTGGAAGTCTCGCCCAACCTGTGGGCAGGCGTAGGCCTCGTGCGCGGCGGCGCCGGTACTGCACTGGTCGGTAGCCCGGAAGAAGTGGCGGCACGGATCAAGGAATACGCAGATCTGGGGATCGAAAGCTTTATTTTCAGCGGCTATCCGCACCTGGAAGAGGCTTACCGGTTTGCCGAACTGGTGTTCCCCTTGTTGCCTTTGTCTGAGCAGACCCGTGCGCCGGCGAAGGCGAATTTGACGGGGCCGTTTGGGGAGATTGTGGGGAATGATTTGCCGCCGGCGGTGAGGGCAGCAGCTGCCAGCTGATGTGGTTTGCCAGGTGCGCTGAGGGCTTAGCACCTTCGGTGCGGGCTTAAAGGCGTTTTGATACCCGGGGTGCCGGGCCCACCCTACTTTCTTTGCTTCGCCACCTCGGCGGCCCCAAAGAAAGTAGGCAAAGAAAGGCGACCCCAGCCTGGCGGCCCTCCGGGCTTCCCTCAGTCGGTCGGGAGCCTGGGGTCTCCCTCCGCTCCATCGGCGCTTGGCTTTAATGGGGGAGGAAAATCAAAGACAACTGCAACCCCAAACCAACACCAACAGCAGCGGCAACGGCAACGGCAACGGTGAAACCCTAACCACGGCAGTGGCAGTGGCAGTGGCAGTGGCAGTGGCAGTGGAAATGGTAAATCCAACACGCACCCCACTGACTCGTCATTCCGGACCTCGGCGGCCCCCTTGGCCGGAATCCAGTCCGCAGCCCGACAGGCTGCTTTCGGTGGCCTACCGCTGCCGTCTTGTGCTGATCCTGTGGCACTTGCATGCATCGCAGCTGGATTCCGGCTCAAGGTGGCCGCCGAGGTCCGGAGTGACGAAGTGGTAGGGCAAGCCAATCATTCTTGCCGGCCGTGGCGTAGGGTGGATTCGCGAAGCCATCCACCGTTGCGATGGTGGATTGTCGCTTCGCT
This sequence comes from Silvimonas iriomotensis, assembly GCF_014645535.1. NCBI lineage: Bacteria > Pseudomonadati > Pseudomonadota > Betaproteobacteria > Neisseriales > Chitinibacteraceae > Silvimonas > Silvimonas iriomotensis. Next base: position 201,212 of record NZ_BMLX01000004.1, on the reverse strand, counting down.
CCGAATCCACCCTACAAAACCTGCACACAGATGACCTGGTTTTGGTTGCCGTTGCCGTTGCCGTTGCCGTTGTCGTTGATTTTCGGGGTTGGGGTTGGGGTTGGGGTTGGGGTTGCTTTTGACCTACCTCCCCTTGACTGCGCCGAGCATCGCAGCAAGGTGCGGGGTTTCGGCGTAAGGGTGTTTGAGGGCTTTAGCCCGAGTTCCCTGGAGCCAGCCGCGCCTTGCGAGAAGCACAGGGAACCCACGTAGTGGGCGCAGTCGCAGGGGTCGCCTTTTCTTTGGTGCCTTTCTTTTGGCGACCCAAAAGAAAGGCACTTGCTGTCGGGCAACCCCCGACACCCAAAACACCGCGCCGCAAGGCGCTAACAGCAGTTCAAGGTTTTAAAGACAGCCAAGGCAGATTATCGCTAACGCCCCAATAAGAAAGCCACTTGCTGTCGGGCAACCCCCGACATGTAAAACCCCTGCGCCGTCAGGCGCTAAAAACAAACCATACCGGAGCACCACCCCATGTCAGCCCATCCAGCCCATCACGGCCTGGCCAAAACCCTCCTCCCCTGGCTCGTCCCGGTCCTCATCATCGTCGCCTGGCAGCTGGCAGCCAGCGCCGGCGAGATCGACAACCGCGTCATGCCCTCGCCGCTGGCCGTGCTTAAGGCTGGCAAGGATCTGGCGCTCTCGGGTCAACTCTGGCTGCATCTGAAAATCAGCTTCATCCGCGCCATGATCGGTTTTGCGGTGGGCGGCGGCATTGGCCTGGCGCTGGGGCTGATCACCGGTCTGTCAAAACGGGGCGAGTTGCTGCTGGACAGCACCGTGCAGATGATCCGCACCATCCCGCCGCTGGCGCTGATCCCGCTGGTCATTCTGTGGTTTGGCATCGACGAAACCGCCAAGCTCTTCCTCGTGGCCTTTGGCACCTTGTTTCCGGTGTACATCAACACCTACCACGGCATCCGTTCGGTCGATAACGGCCTTGTGGAAATGGCGCGCAGCTACGGCCTGAAAGGCTGGCCGCTGTTTCGCGATGTGATCCTGCCCGGCGCACTGCCGTCGATTCTGGTGGGCGTGCGCTTTGCGCTGGGTTTTGCGTGGATCTTGCTGATCGTGGCAGAGACGATCTCGGCCAGTTCCGGCATCGGGTATCTGGCCACCAACGCGCGCGAGTTTTTGCAGACGGATGTCGTGGTGCTGTCGATCTTGCTGTATGCCCTGCTGGGCAAGGCCAGCGATGCGGCGGCCCGTGTGCTGGAACGCCGCTGGCTGCGCTGGCATCCGGCGTATCAATAAATGGATCGGAGCACACTGATGAATGCCCCTTTTTCTGTGAATGGCGTCGCGCTGCAACTCACCGGCGTCGGCAAACAGTTTGATCGCAAAGTGGTTTTGCATGAACTGGACCTGACCTTGCGCGCTGGCGAGTTCGTCGCGCTGGTCGGGCGCTCTGGTTGCGGCAAATCCACCTTGTTGCGCCTTGTGGCGGGGCTGGATCAGGCCAGCGCCGGGTTGATCGAGGCCGATGGCAAACCGCATATCACCGCCAGAAACGAGACCCGGCTGATGTTCCAGGACGCGCGTCTGTTGCCCTGGAAAACCGTCCTGCAGAACGTGGGGCTGGGCCTGAGCGGTGACTGGCACGAACACGCCGCAGCCGCGCTGGCCGAAGTCGGCCTGGCTGAACACGCCCACAAATGGCCGGCGCAGCTCTCCGGCGGCCAGCGCCAGCGTGTGGCGCTGGCCCGCGCGCTTATTCATCGCCCACGGCTGTTGTTGCTGGATGAACCGCTGGGTGCGCTCGATGCCCTGACGCGGATCGAGATGCATCAATTGATCGAGCGTTTGTGGCAGCACCACGGCTTTACCGTGTTGCTGGTCACGCATGACGTGCAAGAGGCAGTGTCTCTGGCTGACCGGGTCATCCTGATTGAAGAGGGCCGCATCGGCCTTGATCAGGCGGTCGATCTGCCGCGCCCGCGCGCCCGTGGCACAGCCGCTTTTGCCGCGCTGGAAGAACGCATTCTGAACCGCGTGCTCGCCCTGCCCGATACCGGTACGCCACCCGACACGCCTAAAGAACCAATCGTTCCGGCTGCATTACGGTGGGCTCTTTAATTTCCAAAAAGAATATAAAATAAATATCAAATTACTTTGATGTATAAAAAGGTGCTGATACGCTGAGTTTGTCAACACCCGGAACACCCCGGCCCACCGGCATACATCATTTCATTGGAGAACTACATCATGGCCATTCAACAGATCAACGTTCGTAACCAGTTCCGCGGCACCATCAAGGAAATCATCGAAGGCCCGGTGCTGTCTGAAGTCGACGTCACCACCCCGTCCGGCATCGTCACCAGCGTGATCACCACCCGCTCCGTCAAGGAACTGGGCCTGAAGCCAGGTAGCGAAGTGATCGCTTTCGTGAAGTCGACCGAGGTGTCGATTGCCACGCTGTAATTCGATAATCCGGCTTGAGCACACAAACAGGGCGCATTTTGCGCCCTGTTTGTTTTGGCGCCAGACCGCCTGAAAAACCGCCGGACCCGCGCCACTGTTGGCTTTTACGCAACCAGATATATACAAGTAGCAAATCAGCCTTTGTGGGAATATAAGAATCAGCGAGAATTCTTCTCAAATATCATACCCAGAGGTTTTTCATGTCCCGCCTTGTCACCCGCCTGATCGTTGCCGCCGTTGCTGTGGCCGTTGCCGTACCGGCCTTTGCCGATGTCACTTTGCTTAATGTCTCTTATGACGTGATGCGTGACTTCTACAAGGATTACAACCCGGCGTTCCAGAAGCACTATCAGGACAAGTTCAAGGAAAAGGCCACCATCCAGATGTCGCATGGCGCTTCCAGCAAGCAGGCGCGTTCGGTGATCGACGGTCTGGAAGCCGATGTGGTGACCATGAACCAGCATAACGATATCGATGCGATTGCCGACAAGGCCAAGCTGTTGCCGCCAGACTGGGCCAAGCGCCTGCCGGATAATTCCGCGCCGTTTACGTCGTTGCAGGTGCTGATCGTCAAGAAGGGCAACCCCAAGGGCATCAAGGACTGGAACGATCTGGCCCGTCCGGGCGTGCAGGTGATTTTCCCCAACCCCAAGACCTCGGGTAACGGCCGTTATACCTTCCTGGCGGCGTGGGGTTATGCGCTGCGCCAGCCGGGTGGTAACGAGCAAAAGGCCGCTGATTTTGAAGCGTCCATCCTGAAAAACGTGCCGGTGCTGGAAGCCGGTGGCCGTGGCGCCACCACCACCTTCATGCAGCGCGGGATTGGCGACGTGCTGGTGACGTTCGAGAACGAGGCCGAAATGATCGCCCGCGAGTTTGGCCGCGGTAACTTTGATGTGGTGTACCCGTCGGTGTCGATCGAAGCCGAACCGCCGGTGGCGCTGGTGGACAAGGTGGTCGACAAGAAGGGCACGCGTAAAGCCGCGCAGGAATATCTGAGCTGGCTGTGGAGCCCGGAAGCGCAAGACATTGCCGCGCAAAACTATCTGCGCCCGCGTGACAAGGCCGTGTTTGCCAAGCACGCCAGCCAGTTCCCCAACGTCAAACTGTTTGGCATCAACGACTTCGGCGGCTGGCAAGCGGCCCAGGCCAAGTACTTTGCCGATGGCGGTGTGTACGACAAGATCGCCGCATCGGTGGCCAAGCGGTAAGGCGCAAGGCGTGAGGTGTGAGGGGGAACAACCCCTCTACTGAACGCCAGTTTCACCAGATCGTTGCAGATCGTTGGGTGGATTCGGCGCGTTAGCGGCAATCCACCATCGCCAGGGTGGATTGCTCCGCGAATCCACCCTACATGGAAGAAGTGGCCGGGTTGTGTTTACACCTCACCCTCACTGCTCTCCCCTCACAGGAACACCATGGCTTTCAAACAACACAGCGTGCTGCCGGGCTTTAACCTGGCGCTGGGCTACACGCTGCTCTACTTATCGGTGATCGTACTGATCCCGCTGGCAGCGCTGATTTTAAAAAGCACGCAAATGCCGGTGGCGCAGTTCTGGCACACCATTTCCGACCCGCGCGTGGTGGCGTCGTACCAGCTGACTTTTGGCGCGTCGCTGATTGCGGCCTTGCTGAACCTGTTTGGCGGTTTGCTGATTGCCTGGGTGCTGGTGCGTTACCAGTTCTTTGGCAAACGCTTTATCGATGCCATGGTCGACTTGCCGTTTGCGCTGCCCACCGCCGTGGCCGGTATCTCTCTGGCGACCATCTACGCCCCGAACGGCTGGGTGGGCCAGTTGTTTGCGCCGTTTGATATCAAGATTGCCTTCACCCGCATCGGCGTGGTGATCGCGCTGACCTTTGTGACGCTGCCGTTTGTGGTGCGCACGGTGCAGCCAGTGCTGGAAGACCTGGAAAAAGAACTGGAAGAAGCCGCTGCCAGCCTGGGTGCCACACGCTGGCAGGTGTTTGGCAAGGTCATCCTGCCGACATTGCTGCCCGCGCTGCTGACCGGTTTTGCGCTGGCGTTTGCCCGCGCCATTGGCGAGTACGGCTCGGTGATCTTTATTGCCGGCAATATGCCGTTTGTATCCGAGATCACCCCGCTGATGATCATCTCCAAACTGGAACAATACGATTACGTGGGCGCAACGGCGATTGCCGTGGTGATGCTGGCGGTGTCGTTTGCCTTGTTGCTGGTCATCAACGGCCTGCAATGGTGGGCCGCCAAACGACTCGGGCGGAGGAAATAAGCCATGGCGCAAAGTCCCCGTTCTGTCGTCACCACTGAATCAAAACCCGTGCGCTGGTTGCTGACCACGCTGGCCTTGTTGTTCATTGCGCTGTTCCTGGCGCTGCCACTGGTGTCGGTGTTTACCGAAGCGCTGCGCAAGGGCTTTGATCTGTACTTTGAAGCGCTCAAAGAGCCGGATGCCTGGTCGGCCATCAAGCTGACCCTGATCGCCGCCGCGATTTCCGTGCCACTGAACCTGACCTTTGGCGTAGCCGCGGCCTGGGCGATTGCCAAGTTCGACTTCAAGGGCAAGAGCGTTCTCGTCACGCTGATTGACCTGCCGTTCTCGGTCTCGCCCGTGGTGGCCGGTCTGATCTACATGCTGATGTTTGGCGCGCAAGGCTGGCTGGGGCCGTGGTTGTCTGACCATAACCTCAAGGTGGTGTTTGCCGTGCCGGGTATTGTGCTGGCGACGGTGTTTGTCACCTTCCCGTTTGTGGCGCGTGAACTCATCCCGCTGATGGAAGCGCAAGGTTCGGAAGAAGAACAGGCCGCGCTGAGCCTGGGCGCGTCGGGCTGGCAAACGTTCTGGCGCGTAACGCTGCCCAATATCAAATGGGGTCTGCTGTACGGCGTGATCCTGGCCAACGCGCGTGCCATGGGCGAGTTCGGCGCGGTGTCGGTGGTGTCGGGCCATATCCGCGGCGAGACCAACACCATCCCGCTGCATGTCGAGATTCTGTACAACGAGTACAACTTTGTCGGCGCCTTTGCCTGCGCTTCCATTCTGGCCTTGCTGGCCCTTGTGACCCTGGCGGTGAAAAGCTGGGTGGAATGGCGGACAGAACAACTTGCGGCACGTGATCGTGCCAATGCGGTAGACGGCTGAGGGGCTGGGTTCCCACCTCACTCCTCTTCCCTCACACCTCACAGGTAACACACCATGAGTATCGAGATTCGTAATATCGCCAAGCGCTTTGGCAACTTCACGGCGCTGGACAACATCAACCTGGAAGTCAAAACCGGTGAACTGCTGGCCTTGCTGGGCCCGTCCGGCTGCGGCAAGACCACGCTGTTGCGCATCATTGCCGGTCTGGAAACGCCGGATGAGGGCCAGATCCTGTTTCATGGCGAAGACACCACAGAAAAACACGTGCGCGAACGCAATGTGGGTTTCGTGTTCCAGCATTACGCGCTGTTCCGCCACATGACCGTGTTCGAGAACGTCGCTTTCGGCCTGCGTGTACGTCCGCGCAACCAGCGTCCGTCCGACGAAGAGATCAAGAAGAAGGTGCATGAACTCCTGAACCTGGTGCAGCTGGACTGGCTGGCAGACCGCTACCCGGCACAACTGTCCGGCGGCCAGCGCCAGCGTATTGCCCTGGCGCGTGCGCTGGCGGTTGAGCCCAAAGTGCTGCTGCTGGATGAACCCTTTGGCGCGCTCGATACCAAGGTGCGTAAAGAACTGCGCCGCTGGTTGCGCCGCCTGCACGACGAAATGCACATCACCAGCGTGTTTGTGACGCACGACCAGGAAGAAGCGCTGGAAGTGGCCGACCGCGTAGTGGTCATGAACAAGGGCAAGATCGAACAACTGGGCTCGCCAACCGAGGTCTACGACAAACCGGCCACGCCGTTTGTGTACCAGTTCCTGGGCGACGTGAACCTGTTCCATTCCCGGGTGCATGAAGGCTGGGCACAAGTGGGCGATACGCGCTTTGCCGCGCCGGAAAGCACAGGCGACAAAGCCGTGGTGTATGTGCGCCCGCACGAGATCGACCTCGTCCGCGAAGCTGGCCCCGGCGCGCTGCAAGGCACCATCCAGCACATCCGCCTGCTGGGCGCGACCGTGCGACTGGAGCTGGACGTGGCCGACCAGGATGCGGTTGAGGTGGAACTGACCCGCGAACAGCAACAGGCAGGCGCATGGCAAGTGGGTGAATCGGTCTACCTGCAACCGCGTGAAGCGCGCGTGTATATCCCGGAACACCGCGCACCGACGGCGAGCACCGAATGGAGTTCGGGCGGCGGTATCTAGGAAAATCATCTTGCAGGGCGGATCCGGACCAAAGCGGCAATCCACCCTGCGGTTTTCAAAAAAAAGGCCACCTCCCGGTGGCCTTTTTCATGCCCGCTCCACCCGCGCCGCAAAGCAGCCATATCTGGCGAAATGCGCATGCAGATAACGCACATTGGGCATGGCCAGATAGCGTTCGATCAGCACCGTCAGATCATGGCCGGATGCAATGTCCGCCGCCGCGATCAGATCATCGCCATCAAACGCCCGCAACGAAATCAGCCGCTTGCTCAGGTACTCCGGCACCTGGTTGTGCACTGACACCGTCGTTTCTGCGCCTTCCAGAATGAAGATTGCGTGGCTGGACTGATACGGGCTGTTGGCCGGCTGATGTTGAAAGTTCACCAGCAGCAAAGGCTCCCCCACCACCGCATCACGCATTTGCGTGCGCTCTGGAAAACCGGATGGCCCGGTGGCAATACGGCGCAAGGCTTTGTGTTCTTTCAACGCGGCATCAGACAAACCATACAGATGCATGAACGGGGCGGGATCAACGCCGGTGATGCGGTAGGCCATGGTGGGCTCCTCAGGATGGGTGAGGAGATTCTTGCGCGGCCGGCGCTGCCCGGATATCTGCTTGTTGCTTTTGAATTTTCTCAGTCTGCGCTAAAGCAAACGATCTCCGGCAGCCGGGTTGCTCTGCGTCATGACCTGGGCTGACGCACTCTGCTGATATCCAGATCTCACCGATCGGCAAAGCACTATCCATGCTTTCAGAAGGGTTATAGAATGTACGATGTTCTGTACGGAGAATGCGCGATGGATGCCCTGACCTACACCTACACTCGCCAGAACCTGGCCGAAGTCATGCGTAAAGTGAACGACGACCGCAGCCCGGTTGTGGTCACCACCCAGCGCGGCAAGCCCGTTGTGATCATGTCGCTGGACGACTATCAGGCGCTGGAGGAAACCGCTTATCTGCTGCGCAATCCCAAAAACGCCAAACGGCTGATGAATTCGGTCGAGCGTTTGCGGGCAGGTCAGGGTGAAGTGCGCGAGTTGCTGGGCGATGCAGATCAAGTTTGATGAATCCGCATGGGAAGACTACCTGCACTGGCAGGCGACAGACCGGGCGATACTCAAGCGTATCAACCAGTTTATTGTGGCCACCAGCAGGGAGCCCTTTGCCGGCATCGGCAAACCTGAACAGCTCAAACATCAGCTATCCGGATTCTGGTCACGGCGGATTGATGATCGCCATCGGCTGGTTTACGCGGCGGATGGCGATACGCTATTGATTGCCCAGTGTCGCGATCACTATTAAGCCCTCCTGACGCCATAAAAAAAGGCCACCGTAGCGGTGGCCTTTTTGTTGCATCACTACCGTCAACTCAACCGTAGTTATCCGTACTCGGGCAGCTGCACACCAGGTTGCGGTCGCCAAATACGTCGTCGATGCGCTTCACCGTCGGCCAGAACTTGTTCTCTGCCACGTAGGCCAGCGGGAACACGGCTTCCTGGCGGCTGTACGGGTGGGCCCATTCGCCGGTCACGTCGGCTTGCGTGTGCGGGGCATTGCGCAGCGGGTTGTCTTCCTTCGGCCAGACACCGTTCTGCACTTTGTCGGCCTCGGCACGGATGGCGATCATGGCGTCGATAAAGCGGTCGAGTTCGGCTTTGGATTCAGACTCGGTCGGCTCGATCATCAACGTACCGGCCACCGGGAAACTCATGGTCGGGGCGTGGAAGCCGTAGTCCATCAGGCGCTTGGCGATGTCCACTTCCGTCACGCCGCTGGCAGCCTTGAGCGGGCGCAGGTCGATAATGCACTCGTGTGCCACACGGCCATGGCTACCGGTGTACAGCACCGGGTAGTGACCCGCCAGGCGGGTGGCGATGTAGTTGGCGTTCAAGAGGGCCGCTTCGGTCGCCTGGCGCAGGCCATCGGCGCCCATCATGGTCACGTACATCCAGGAAATCGGCAGGATGCTGGCACTGCCAAACGGCGCAGCGCTGACGGCGCTCTGGCCGGCTTGTGCGCCAGGAACCGGCATAACGACGTGGCTGGCCATGAACGGGGCCAGATGCGCTTTCAGGCCGATCGGGCCCATGCCGGGGCCGCCGCCACCGTGCGGAATGCAGAAAGTCTTGTGCAGGTTCATGTGCGAAACATCAGCGCCGATATCGGCCGGGCGGCACAGGCCAACCTGGGCGTTGAGGTTGGCGCCATCCATGTATACCTGGCCGCCGTGGGCGTGCACCAGATCGCACACTTCCTTCACCGCTTCTTCAAACACCCCGTGGGTCGACGGGTAGGTCAGCATCAGTGCGGCCAGATCGGCGGCGTGCTCTTCGGTCTTTTTCTTCAGGTCAGCGACGTCGATATTGCCTTGCTCGTCGCAATCGACCACCACCACTTCCATGCCCATCATCTGCGCGGTGGCGGGGTTGGTACCGTGGGCGGAACGCGGGATCAGGCACACCTTGCGTTGCATGTCGCCACGGCTTTCGTGATAGCGGCTGATCGCCAAAAGGCCGGCGTATTCGCCCTGCGCGCCGGAATTCGGCTGCATGCTGATCGCATCAAAACCGGTGATGGCTTTGAGTTGTTCAGCAAGGCCGTCAATCATTTCCAGATAACCACGGGTTTGATCGACCGGAGCAAACGGGTGCAGCTCGGCAAACTCCGGCCAGGTGATGGGGATCATCTCACTGGTGGCGTTGAGCTTCATGGTGCAAGAGCCCAGCGAAATCATCGAGTGATTCAGCGCCAGGTCTTTGTTTTCCAGTTTTTTCAGATAGCGCAGCATCTCGTGCTCGCTATGGTGGGTGTTGAACACCGGGTGGGTCAGGATGGCCGACTGCCGTGCCAGACCGGCGGGAATGAAGTCTTCCTTCACCGCGGCATCCAGTTCGGCCACATCAAACACCTTGCCGGTGAACAGGCCCAGCAGCGTTTCCAGGTCACGCTCGGTGGCTTTTTCGTGGAAGGCCACGCCCAGCACGCCATTGCCCACGCGGCGCAGGTTGATGCCGGCACCCAGCGCGGCTTCGTACACGGCATCGGCCTTGCTGCCCAGATCGACCTGCACGGTATCGTAGAAGGACTCGAACACCAGCTTGCCACCAGTCTGCTTCACCCCGGCCGCAAACAGGGCGGCGATCCGGTGAATGCGCGCCGCGATGCGCTTCACGCCCACCGGGCCGTGGTACACGGCGTACATGCCGGCGATATTGGCCAGCAGCACCTGCGATGTACAAATGTTGGAGTTCGCCTTTTCGCGGCGGATATGTTGTTCGCGCGTTTGCAGCGCCATGCGCAGCGCCGGCTTGCCGGCAGCATCCACCGACACGCCGATGATGCGGCCCGGTGCCGAGCGCTTCATCTCATCCTTGAACGCAAAATACGCGGCGTGCGGGCCACCAAAGCCCATCGGCACGCCAAAGCGTTGCGTGTTGCCGACGGCGACATCGGCGCCCATTTCGGCCGGCGATTTCAGCGCCACCATCGCCATCATGTCGGCGGCAACAATCGCCACCGCGCCCTTGGCCTTGGCTGCGGCGATATGCGGGGTCAGGTCGATCAGCTGACCGTTCTCGCCCGGATACTGGAACAGCGCGCCGAAGTAGTCATCGGCACCGGCCGCTTCCGGGTGGCCGCTGACCAGCTCAAAACCGAAATACGTCGCGCGGGTTTTCAGCACATCCAGCGTTTGCGGCAGGACGCGTTCATCGACAAAGAAGCGGTTCGACGCGGCTTTGGACACACGGCGCGCCATGGCCATGGCTTCGGCAGCGGCAGTGGCCTCATCCAGCAAAGAGGCGTTAGCCAGTTCCAGACCGGTGAGGTCGATAATGACTTGCTGGTAGTTCAGCAGCGCTTCAAGGCGCCCTTGCGCGATCTCGGCCTGATATGGCGTATACGCGGTGTACCAGCCGGGGTTCTCCAGCACGTTGCGCAAAATGACATTGGGCAGCCGTGTGGGGAAGTAACCCAGGCCAATATACGATTTGTTGACGCGGTTCTTGCCGGCAATCTCTTTCAGGCGGATCAGCGCCTCGGTTTCAGAGAGGGCATCGGGCAGCGCCAGCTTCTGGTTGAAGCGGATACCGGCAGGCACGGTCTGGTCGACCAGTTCAGCCTTTGATTTCAGGCCGAGCGTTGCCAGCATGGCGGCGGCATCGGTGGTATCAATGCCGATATGGCGATCGATAAAATCGCCGTGGTGAAACAGTTCAGAGAGCGTCATCGTGCGTTCCATCGCCGCTCACCGCAAGGCACTGCGGCAACAGTGCGTCAGGGTGAGCGGCCATTTTCAGTCAAGCTGTGAGTCGGGCAAGTGCAAGCGGTACTGCCGGTGATATCCGCGGCGGATCAGGACCAGTCCACCACGTATCCACCGATTTCAAGGGCGTAGCGCGCGTTCGCAGATTGAACACCGCCGGTAGTTCAATCTGCGATCACACAGCAGCCCGGATTACGCGCCCAGTTCGCGGGCGTAGTCTTCAGCGCTGAGCATCGAATCCAGATCAGCCACGTTGGCCGGCTTCAGGCGGAAGAACCAGCCATCGGCGTACGGCTCGGTATTGGCGATTTCCGGCGCGCTTTCCAGCTCGGTGTTGATGGCGACGATTTCGCCGGCGATCGGGGCGTATACATCAGACGCCGCCTTGACCGACTCCACCACGCCAGCTTGTTCATCCTTGGCCAGCGTTGCGCCCACCTTGGGCAGCTCTACAAACACCAGGTCGCCCAGCAACTCTTGCGCGTGATGGGTAATGCCTACGGTCACGGTGCCGTCGGCTTCCAGACGCATCCACTCGTGGCTGGCGGCGTATTTCAGTTCTGCAGGGATATCCAGCATGTTGGTTCTCTCTCTCAAAGTTCGGTAAATGGAGCCCCCACTCGCCAGTGGCGAGGCACTCCCGCCGGCGGGCGGGCGTGGGGAGGGTGCAATTCAATAAAACGAAGCGGCGATGCACCGCTTTTGCCGGCATAAAGGCGGGCTTTGCCCGCCGCCAGCAGTGTTTAAATCTTTACTCGTATTGCCGCTTGCCGTTGCGCACAAAGGGCAGCTTGACCACGCGCACAGGCGTGAGTGTGCCACGCAGATCGACCTCTGCGGAGCTGTCAGTGCTTGCCGGTACGCGGGCAATGGCAATGGAATGCTTGAGCGTGGGGGAAAACGTGCCGCTGGTAATCACGCCATCACCATGCGGGGTGACCACGCGCATGCCTTCGCGCAATACGCCGCGGTCGGTCAGCACAAGGCCAACTTGCTTCATGGCAACGCCTGCGTTTTTCTCGGCTTCCAGCGCAGCCCGGCCGATGAAATCACGTTCTGCCGGCTGCCAGGCAATGGTCCAGCCCATGCCGGCCTGCAGCGGGCTGATGGTTTCATCCATATCGTGGCCGTACAGATTCATGCCGGCTTCCAGCCGCAAGGTATCGCGCGCGCCAAGGCCGATCGGGGCGACGCCGCCTTTGATCAGTTCAGCAAAGAACACCGGTGCATCCGTGGCGGGCAGCATGATTTCAAGGCCGTCTTCGCCGGTATAGCCGGTGCGGGCCACAAACCACTCGCCACCGGTTTGCGAACCCATGGGCAAACCCTGGAACACCTTGAGAGCACGAATCGCCTCGGCCCATTGCGGCATGATGGCGCAGACTTTCTCGATGGCATTAGGGCCTTGAATGGCCAGCATGGCCAGATCGTCGCGCACATTGAGTTGCACATCACGACCGGCACTGGTCCGGGTCAGCCAGGCCAGATCTTTCTCACGCGTGCCGGCGTTGACCACCATGCGATAGCCGGTTTCAGACAGATAGACGATCAGATCGTCGATGACCGTGCCCTGTTCCGTCAGCATGCCCGAGTACAGCGCCTTGCCGACAAACCCCAGCCTGGCGACGTCGTTGGCCAGAATGTGCTGCAACCAGGCCTTGGCATCGCCACCCGCGATATCGAGCACGACCATGTGCGAGACATCAAACACCCCGGCATCGGCGCGTACGGCTTCGTGTTCCTTGAGTTGGGAGCCGTAATGGATCGGCATGGACCAGCCAGCGAAATCAACCATTTTCGCGCCGGCATCGACGTGGGACTGGTACAGCGGTGTTTGCTTGAGGGCGTGCGTCATCGGGCATTTCCAGGTGCGTGGATTACAAGTACGGCGTACTTGCGGGTACCACACCCCTCTGTCCCGGCACCTGAGATTTTCAGGCTGGCGTCGTTGTGCGACGCAGCCCTTAGCCCCTTCGGTGTGTGCCTTGTGCGGCACAGCTCTCCAGAGTTTTTCGTACTCGAGCCCCGGGTTGGAACCGTGCTCTGTACTCAAAGGTCACGCAGTCCTTTTGCCTGAGCGATTGCGGGTGCGCTTGCGCCTTCGGCGGTCTTCCCGTTGCGGGTAAGACGCTCTCCTGCATGACGGCGCGATTATGCGGATGGGGTGGGGAGTTGGCAACTGCCGTTCGTGCAACTGCCACTAGACAGCCACACCGCGGAAAACCCCTCACCAGTTCTTGCTCATTGAGACGCAATGGGGGTTGAGCCTCAAAATCAACATGGATTTGATTATTTTTGACAACAGCCTGTCGCCTTAAGAAAATTCCCCACGTTTCTTTATGTATCCAGGAAATATCCGGGCTCGTCCGGATTTAAAAAAATAATCAATCCAATGTTTGAAAGGGGTAGGTGATATTTATGCGTTTGTATCCAAAAAGCGTGGCCACTGGTCTGTTGACGGTCATTGCCCTGACGGGCTGTGCCACTGCCAACGTCAAAGACGTGCAGGCCAATCGTGACGGCTATTCGAAAGACCATTTCAACACTTCAACCGTTGGGTCCGGGATCGCGGCCAGTCTGAAAGCACTGCCGGCCCCGGCCACAGCGTATAACCACATCGAGATTGGCTTTGACGGCATCTCGCACGGTACTGATACCGCCGACAAGCCTTATCACTTCACTCAGTACCTGACACACGATGAGAACGGGATGTGGCGAGTGGTTGCCCGGTTCTCGCGCAATGACGTCGAATACATGCAACGTTATGTGCTCACTTACCTGAACGTAGTGCAGGCTCGCTGGCAAGAAGTGGTACTGGAACGAGCCAACGCGTCCTTGATTCGTGAGGTCAAACACATCACCAAAATTGACGGTGGTCTGGCCAATCCGCAACCGGGTGGCGAATATGTCATTGATGTCACGACCGGGAATGAACCGCAGATCGTGAACTTCATCCAGTCCAAATCCATTTGCAAAGCCACGGGTACAGACTTTGAAGCCAGTACGCTGTCTCCTGCGTTGAAGGGCCAGGCAATCAAGGTCTCGTGCGGGTACTACCCCAATGGTCAGGACATTGCCACCGACGTTTCCGAACTGGCTTACCTGCGTCAATATGGCGTTTACGTACTCACTGCCACGCGTAACGGTTACAGCAATAGCTCGCTCAAGATCACCAACTTCAGCGCTTCCTGAGTAACCAGCAAGGCCGGGTGGCTCTGCCACCCGGCTTATACATCACGCATTCGCGCCTGGTTTTGGCTATAATCCGCCCACTTCCGGGGAGCGCTGCGAGGTTGCATCACCACAATCCCAGGCCCGGAGTCTCAACGGCGCTCACCTGATCAACCGTGCCGGACACGGGCTTAACCTGCCAATGATCGATCATCATGCGCGCAGGTTTTCAGGTGATGAATCACCCCGCCCCTCTTCCGGCCACACGTAAAGGACGTATCGCTGTGGCTGAAAATTTCACCGATTTCAAAGTTGCTGATCTCTCGCTGGCCGACTGGGGCCGCAAGGAAATCCGCATTGCCGAAACCGAAATGCCGGGTCTGATGGCCGTGCGCGAAGAAGGCCGTGCCAACCAGCCGCTCAAGGGCGCGCGCATTGCCGGTTCGCTGCACATGACCATCCAGACCGCCGTGCTGATCGAAACCCTGCAAGAACTGGGTGCCGATGTGCGCTGGGCGTCATGCAATATCTTCTCGACGCAAGACCACGCCGCTGCCGGTATCGCCGCCAACGGTTTCGAGGGCAAGGGCACGCCGGTGTTCGCGTTCAAAGGCGAGTCGCTGGAAGAATACTGGCAGTTCACCCACCAGATCTTCGAATGGCCGAACGGCGAGTTCGCCAACATGATTCTGGATGACGGCGGCGACGCCACCTTGCTGCTGCATCTGGGCGCGCGCGCCGAGAAAGACATCAGCCTTGTGGGCAACCCGACCAACGAAGAAGAAACCGTGCTGTACGCCGCCATCAAGGCGCAGATCGCCAAAGACGGCAGCTGGTACTCCACGCGTCTGGCCCACATCAAGGGCGTGACCGAAGAAACCACCACCGGTGTGCATCGTCTGTACCAGATGCACGAACAAGGTCGTCTGGCTTTCCCGGCGATCAACGTGAACGACTCGGTAACCAAGTCCAAGTTCGACAATCTGTACGGCTGCCGTGAATCGCTGGTTGACGGTATCAAGCGCGCTACCGACGTGATGATCGCCGGTAAAGTGGCTGTGGTGCTGGGTTATGGCGATGTGGGCAAGGGTTGCGCGCAATCGCTGCGTGGCCTGGGCGCCACCGTGTGGGTCACTGAAATCGACCCGATCTGCGCCCTGCAAGCCGCCATGGAAGGCTACCGCGTCGTGCGTATGGATGACGTCGCCGGCCAGGCCGATATCTTCGTGACCACCACCGGCAACGTCGGCGTGATTGCGCACGATCACCTGAAAGCCATGCGCAACAACGCCATCGTTTGCAACATCGGTCACTTTGACAGCGAAATCGAAGTCGCCTCGCTGCGTCAGTACCAGTGGGAAAACATCAAGCCGCAAGTCGATCACATCATTTTCCCGGACGGCAAGCGCATCATCTTGCTGGCCGAAGGTCGTCTGGTGAACCTGGGTTGCGCCACTGGCCACCCGTCGTTCGTGATGTCCAACTCGTTTGCCAACCAGGTGCTGGCACAGATCGAACTCTTCACCAAGCAGGCCCAGTATCCGGTCGGCGTGTACGTGCTGCCCAAGCATCTGGACGAGAAGGTTGCCCGCCTGCATCTGGCCAAGATCGGCGCCAACCTGACCGAACTGTCGGACGAACAAGCCGCTTACATTGGCGTGCCGAAAAACGGCCCGTACAAGCCGGCGCACTACCGCTACTAAGCAGTCGCATACGCGCTTGCAACAAAAAACCGGCCTTTCGAGGCCGGTTTTTTTATGGGCGGTGCACGCGTGATAAGGTCTGCGCTTTTGTCTTTGCCTTGCCTGCCCATGACCCCAGTAGTGATCCGCGCCGCCCTCACGCAAGACCTTCCCGCCCTCTGCCGGCTTTCAGATGAAATCAACCATGAGCATCACGCCGGTGCGCCAGATGTGTTTGTACTCAGCCAGCCTGGCGATGAAGCGACCCAGGCCTGGTGGCATAGCGCGATGAGCGCATCAGACAGCGTGGTGCTGGTGGCGCAGCACGGCGATCAGGTTTGTGGCTTTATTTCTGCCAAGGTGACCGAACCTCCGGTCCCGCCGTTTATTCGCGCCCGTCGCGAAGCGCGTATCGGGACCATCGTAGTCGCCGCCAGCCACCGCCGTCAGGGCGTTGGCGAACAATTATTGGGGGCAGCACGCGCGTGGGCGAAAGCACAAGGCGCAGTCACGCTGTACCTGCAGGTTTTCAGCTTCAACGAAAGCGCCATCCGCTTTTATGAAAAACACGGCCTCACCGTGCAGTCCGTGTTCATGAACACGCCGTTGTGAACGCCCAATAAAAAAAACCCCCTCATGTGAGGGGGTTGGCGGGTGCCTTGGCCTTGTGAAAAATCAGGCCTTCTTGGCAGCGTGCTTCTTGCTGTGATGCTTTTTGGCTTGTGCCTTTTGTGCAGCGGAAGCAGCGGATGCCTTCTTGTGCTTCTTGGCTTGGGCCTTCTGAGCGGTCGAAGCAGCGGATGCCTTCTTGTGCTTCTTGGCCTGGGCCTTCTGAGCGGTCGAAGCAGCGGATGCCTTCTTGTGCTTCTTGGCTTGGGCCTTTTGTGCGGTCGAAGCGGCGGATGCCTTCTTGTGCTTCTTGGCTTGTGCCTTTTGAGCGGTCGAAGCTGCGGATGCCTTCTTGTGCTTCTTGGCTTGTGCCTTTTGAGCGGTCGAAGCTGCGGATGCCTTCTTGTGCTTCTTGGCCTGGGCCTTTTGTGCGGTCGAAGCAGCGGATGCCTTCTTGTGCTTCTTGGCCTGGGCCTTTTGTGCGGCCGAAGCGGCGGATGCCTTGTGCTTCTTGGCCTGAGCCTTCTGGGCTACGGTCGAAGCAGCGGAAGCCTTTTTGTGTTTCTTGGCTTGCGCTTTTTGTTCGGTGCTCGAAGCAGTGGCCTTCTTGGCGTGGTGCTTCGTGCTCTTGTGATGAGTAGCCGTTGCAGCTTTCGCCGGGGCGCTGGCGTCAGCGGCAAAAACCGGGGTACCAAACAGCAGGCCAGCAGCAGTAGCGAGTGCGATCAGGGCTTTCATGGGTGTTTCTCCTAAGGGTCAAACTTGTCGTCGGGCTCGGGCCGGGTTTGTTGAGTGGCCCGTCCACGATCACAGAATTACACTGCGCGCGCCGCTTGTATGTGAGGACGTGTTTTGCAGGAGAAACAATTGGTAATGGTGTCAACCATTTCAGAATTATCCCGTTGTGCGTGATCGTGTCCGTGTGATCTGACAACGGGCCGTGCCCTGTCAGGCAATAAAAAACCCGCCATCCTGGCGGGTTTGCTGTTTCTGGCGCTGGCGCGTTAGCCCAGTGCACTGCGCGCATTGGCCAGAATCTCTTGCACCAGCGGCGCAGAGGTTTCGACAATGGCGTATTCATCCTGCCCGGGCGCGCCCATTTTCACGCGTTCGTTGCGGTAGTTCATGCCGCTGGGAAACGGCGCCCGGCCAGAGGTATGGAACTCGCGGCAGCCGGTGGCACGCACCAGTTCTGCAATATTGTTCACCCGCACGCCGGCGCCTGGCATGACCACCAGCTTGTTGCCGGCCTGTTCACGCAACTGGCGGATCAGTTCGGCGCCTTCCGGTGCGGTCGGCGCCTGGCCAGAGGTCAGCAAGCGGTTACAACCCGTGCTGATCACCGCTTTCAGTGCCTGTACCGGATCACGCGCCACATCAAATGCGCGGTGGAATGTCACCTGCATGGGCATGGCCAGTTCGACCAGTTGCTTGGTGCGCGGCACGTCAATATCGCCATCGGCCGTCAACAGGCCGATCACCACGCCATCCACGCCCAGTTTCTTGCAGGCCAGGATATCGCGCTGCATTACTTCGAACTCGACATCCGAATACAGAAAGTCGCCGCCGCGCGGGCGGATGATGACATTGAGGGTAATCCACAGCCGGTCACGCGCCGCGGCAATGGCGCCATGAGAAGGCGTGGTGCCCCCTTCGAGCAGGTTGTCGCAGAATTCCACGCGGCTGGCGCCACCTTCCTGGGCGGCCAGGCAAGAAGTCACAGAGCCCGCGCAGATTTCCAGCAGGATGTCTTGGTGGGCCATGGCGGTTGCTCCGTTATGTTGTCGGGCAAGCGTAAACGAATCGCGCGTCACGCTCAAATCAGGCTAGAAAAAAACGCCCGCGTTCAAGGCGGGCGTTTTTTGCAAAAGACTCAAACCAGGCCAGATTACGCGGCCAGGCGCGAGATCTCGCTGTTGAGCGCAGCCAGCACCTGGCGGTGACACTGATCCAGGTCGTCCATCTGGCTGGTGAGCTGGCGATCCATGTCTTCCAGTTCTTCAATACGGCCTTCCAGCGTATCGGTGGCCTTGTGGATGCGCTTGATGCTTTCCAGACGGCGACGCAGTTGCAGCTGGTGTTCGCGCACCTGGGTTTCCATCGGTGCCATCACGGCCTTGAGCCAGTTTTCCACGTCGCGGTTGGCCACTTCAAACACGTACACCACACGGCTGGCGACGGTTTCGAAGAACTTGCGGGTAATGCGGCTCTGGCTGGTGGTCAGCAAACGGCCCACGGTATTGAAGTGCTCGCGGAAGGATTTCTCCAGGCGGGCGATTTCCTTGTGGTACTTGAGCGTGGAGAACGGCGGCGGTGTCACCTGACCCAGGCCGTGTTCTTCGCTGAACTTCTTGTACATGGCCGCCATCATGGCCTGGATTTCTGCCACCTGTTCGGCAGAGCTGGCGATATTGGCGTTGGTGTCCTTGAAGAAGCGCTCCATGGTGGCGCGCAGGCCGCCTTCGCCAAACGAGAACCAGCTGCGTTCCATTTCGTCGCGGATACGGGCGATCTCGGCCTTGAGCGAATCCATGCCCAGCAGCGTCAGCAACTGGTTGGTCTGCTGGCTGAAAATGCTGCGCAGCGCCTGGAAGCGCACCAGACCTTGCTCGAAATGACGCTTGTCGGTCTGGACCTTGTCCATCATCTGCATGACCACGTCCTGGTTCTTGCCACGCAAGCGGGCCAGTTCGTCCAGTTGTTCCAGCAGACTGGTGCGACGCGTCCCCAGCAGATTGCGGGTGGCCAGCACAATGTCTTCGACTTCGGTGATCGTGCTGTCGCGCACGATATCCTGCTTGGCCGGCAACAATTCGCCAGACAGCGCGGCTTCCAGATCCATCAAGTGCGCGCGTTGCAGCAAGGCTTCATCGTGCTGCACCTTGGCGACCAGCGCTTTTTGCGCCGATACCGGGAACACGTGGTTGGGGTTCACGCCCAGCAGACTGGCCGTGGTCACCACCTGGCGATCGATCTCGGCTTCGATCTGTGCCGGGGTCTTCAGTTCATCCCACAGGCCGTCAATCTTGTTGAGCACCACCAGGCGCCCGCGCGAGCCGGCTTGCGCCTTGCCAATGTGGTTGCGCCACACATCGATGTCGCTCTTGGTCACGCCGGTGTCGGCAGACAAGATAAACAGAATGGCGTGCGCGTTGGGCAGCAGGTTCAGCGTCAGTTCCGGTTCGGTACCGATCGCGTTCAGGCCCGGGGTATCCAGAATGACCAGGCCCTGTTCCAGCAACGGATGCGGGAAATTGATCACGGCGTGACGCCAGGCCGGGATTTCCACCGTGCCATCGGCGCCGACCATGATCACCTGATCAGGATCATCTTCATCAAACAGGCCAAAGCTCTTGGCGACTTCAATCGATACGCGCTTGGTGTGGCCCACCTGGCCCAGCGCGGCCAGCATGGCATCAGCGTTGTCGACTTCCAGTTCGGTCGTGGCCCACTCTTCGGTGTAGCGGCGGTATTCGCTGGTGGTCACGTTCTGTGCGCGGGTTTCGATCGGCAGCAACTGGATCGACGGCGGGCGCGACGGGTCAAACAGGATTTCCGTCGGGCACATGGTGGTGCGGCCAGCCGACGAGGGCAGCACGCGTTTGCCATAGTGCGCAAAGAAAATCGCATTGATCAGTTCAGACTTGCCGCGGGAGAACTCGGCCACAAACGCGATATTGAGTTTGTCGTCCTTGAGTTTTTCCAGCAGTGTCTGGATGCGCAGCTGAGTCTGGGCATCGTCCAGGTCTTGCTCGGACAGCCAGCGCGACAATTGCGCCACGCGTTGCGACAACTGGCCGCGCCAGGCGCTGTAGGCCTGGAAGTCGCCGGCAAGGCGGTCGTTGCTGTCCACATCGTTGGCGGCTATCTCGTCACGATGGAGGTAGTCGGTGCTCATCTCGGTCCTCACGCCCTGTACGGGCTCTCTTTAGCGCAGGCCGCGCGCGCGGCGCCTGCATGTGTTCGGACGGCGTTATCGCACATTCCGGACACTAATGATAATGGAATCAATTATTTCTGGCAGTTCGGGCAGAAGAATGTTGCGCGTTGACCCTGGCGGATTTCCACAATCGGCTTCGCGCAGACCCGGCACGGCTCTGCGGCCCGGTCATAGGCGTAGGTCTGCAGCTGGAAATAACCCGTGTTGCCGCTTGAATCGACATAGTCGCGCAGCGTGGTGCCCCCCGCGCGGATCGCGTCCGACAAAGTGGCCTTGATTGCGTCAACCAGGGCGTCAATTTCACGTTTCTTCAGTGTGGCCGCGGGCCGTTCCGGGTGTATCCGCGCACGGAACAACGCTTCGGATGCATAGATGTTGCCCACGCCAACCACGACATGTTGATCCATGATGACAAGCTTGATCGCGGCCTGCCGACGGGCGAGCTGTTGCTGCAGATAGCTGGCGTCAAAGGCGTCAGACAAAGGCTCCGGTCCCAGCGCTGCCAGCAAGGGGTGCGTGGCCGGTGCGGCCTCATGCCAGAGCATGCAGCCAAAGCGGCGCGGATCGCGGTAACGCAGGATGCGGCCGTCTTCGAGCATCAGATCAATATGATCGTGTTTTTCAACCGGACGCGCAGCCGTCACCACCCGCAAGGTGCCGCTCATGCCAAGGTGGACAATCAGCGTGCCGTGGGCAAAGCCGATCAGCAGATATTTGGCACGCCGCTCGACCGAGACAATGCGCTGCCCCTGCAGCAGGGTGTGCAGGGTATCGGGCACCGGCCAGCGCAGGCGCGGATCACGCACGGTGACCTGGGCTACCGTGTTACCGGTGAGGATATCGGCAATGCCGCGACGCGTCGTTTCGACTTCGGGTAATTCAGGCATGATCCAACCAGACAATGAAAGGCAGACGGAACATAAATTGTCATTCGCTCGTCATAACACAATGCCGTTAAAAGTTGCGCAAGGCCCGTCACCTCACGGCTTGGACTTCGCGACGGAATTTACCTTAATATGAAGCAGCACGGGTCTGTATGTAATCCAGTGCTAAAAATGCCGCAGCGGCAGTCAATGCTCGCGACACAACACTCCACCACCCGCCGGACTTTGCCATGCCTTTTCCGTTTTCCCGGAAACCTCTCCTGACTCTTGTGTGCCTGAGCCTGACGGTCCTTGCCGGTTGTGCCACGGTTGGACAACCCGCAGCGACAGGCAAAGCACCCGTGGCGAGTGCGCCCGCGGCAGATGACAACGCGCAAGACCCCGCGATCGCTGACGGCCCGCTCCCCAATGAAGAGTTGACGGACGAACTGGTGCTGCGCTTCCTGGTGGGTGATATCGCCCTGCAACGTGGCCAGGCCACGCTGGGTGCACAAACCTGGAATGATCTGGCCAGGCGCACGCATGATCCGCGCGTGGCCAAACGCGCGACCGAAGTCGCCATTGGTGCAGGCCAGCTGAATCTGGCCATGGATTCGGCCAAACAATGGATCGACGCCTCGCCCAACGCGGTGGGCCCGCAGCAGGTGATGCTCAGCCTGTTGTTGCGCGCCAACCGGCTGGATGAAGCCAAGCCGCACCTTGAGGCCTTGCTTAAAGCCAAGCCGCAAGACGCGCCCTCTTTCTTCCTGCGCATGCATACGCTGTGGGATAAAAACACCGACCGCAATGCGGCGGCCAAGCTCACTGAAGATGTGACCGCGCCGTATCTGAATCTGCCAGAGGCGCACTTCGCCCGCGCGGTGGCCTATGCCAATACCAACCGCGTTCCCGACGCCATCAAGGAAGTCGACGCCGCTGAAGCGTTGCGTCCAGGCTGGGAACCGGCCGTGCTGTACCGCATCCAGCTGATGTCGGATCGCCCAAGCCAGGAACGTATCGATTACCTGCACACCGCCCTGCGCAAAAACCCGGACTCCTTGCCGATCCGCAATGCGCTGGCGCGTGAGCTGGTCATCAACAAACAGATGAAAGACGCGCTGGACGAATACAACGGCATTCTGAAAATCCAGCCGGATAACCTGGAAGCGCTGGTTGGCTCCGGTCTGGTTTCCATGGAACTGCGTGATTTCGATACCGCCCAGCAACGCCTTGGCGCGGCCGTGCAAAGAAACCCGCGCAACACCAACAATCTGCGGCTGTATCTGGGCCAGATTGCTGAAATCCGCGGGCAGAACCAGGACGCCATTGGCTGGTATCAAAGCGTGGAAGGCGACATGCATGACGCCGCAATCGAGCGCTTGATCCATCTGTACGCACGCACAGGTCAGCCGCAAAAGGCCATTGACCTGATCCATCAGAACGTGGCGCTGACCACCGAACAGCAAACCCGGCAGACCCTGTTGGAGTCCAGCGTCTGGCGTGAAGCCAAAAACTACGACAAAGCCTGGTTCGTGCTGACCGAAGCGCTGAGTAAAGATCCGAAAAACGCCGATCTGCTGTACGAGCGCTCGCTGATTGCCGACCTGCAGCACAACGTGCCGGCCGCAGAAGCGGACCTGCACAAGTATCTGGAACTGCAACCGGACAGCGCCCAGGGCCTGAACGCGCTGGGTTACACCCTGGCCAACCGTACCGATCGCTACGATGAAGCCAACGGTTATCTGGAAAAAGCCAACACGCTGGACCCGGACAACCCGGTCATCCTCGATAGCCTTGGCTGGTTGCGTTACAAGCAAAATCGCCTGCCGGAAGCGCGTGACCTGCTGACCAAAGCGTATAAGGCCATGCCCAATCCGGAAGTCGGCGCCCACCTGGCTGCCACGCTGTACAAGCTGGGCGAAAAGAGCGACGCCCACAAAGTGCTGGCAGAAGCGCAAAGGCTGGACCCGGATAACGAATCGGTGATCGCCATCGGCCAGGAAATCGGCAAACCGTGAAGCGCTGGTTAACCGGTTTCTGGCTGTTGCTGGCCGCTTTGTGGCTGGCCGGTTGCGCCACGCCGCCCGCCCCGCCGACGCGCTCTGGCGAGCTGGTGGCCACGGGCCGCGTGGCGTTGCGTTTGCCCAATGACTCGCAAATTGCCAATTTCACCTGGCGCGATGACGGTAATGAAGCCGCGCTGGATCTGGGAACCCCGCTGGGCCAGACCGTCGCCCGCCTGACTTTTGATGCGCAAGGCGCGCGGCTGAAGGATTCCAGCGGCACCGATACGGTTGCGCCCAGCCCGGAAGCCTTGCTGCAAAAACGCACCGGCTGGCAACTGCCGGTACAAGGCATGCGCTGGTGGCTGCGCGGCAAACCTGATCCGGCGACGCCGGCAGTGGTCACGCCCACTGCAGAAGGTATTCATATCTCGCAGAACGGCTGGGAAATCGACGCGACTGATCTGCGCGATGCCGGCCGCGAAGGCAAATTACCCTGGCGTATTCACGCCGCCCAGAACGGGCTTGATCTGAAAATTGTGGTGTCTGACTGGCAATGGCTTCCGTAACACATTCTGTTCTTGCTGCATCCGCGCTGGATCACTTCCCCGCCACGCCCCAGGGCTGGCGCAGTTTTCCGGCCCCGGCCAAGCTCAATCTGTTTTTGCATGTCATCGGACGCCGGGCTGATGGCTATCACTTGCTGCAATCCGTGTTCCAGCTGGTTGATCTGAAAGACACCATTGAACTGCGGCTGCGTGATGATGACGGCATCGAGCATCACAACCCCCTGCCCGGCGTGAACCCGGAAGACGACCTGACGGTGCGCGCCGCACGTCTGTTGCAGCCGTTTGCGCCGATCACTTGCGGTGTGGATATCCGCGTGACCAAACGCATACCCATGGGCGGTGGCATGGGTGGCGGCAGTTCGGACGCCGCGACGGTGCTGCTGGCGCTCAACCGTCTGTGGAACGTGAACTTGTCGCGCAAGTCGTTGATGGAGCTGGGTTTGAAGCTGGGCGCCGATGTCCCGTTCTTTATTTTCGGCCGCAATGCCTTTGTCGAAGGCGTGGGCGAAATCATGACCGCCTACGACACGCCCGATTGCTGGTTTGCCGTGCTGCATCCGCAGGTACATGTTTCTACGCCTGCAATTTTTAAAGATGAGCGCTTGACAAGAGATACGCCCTCCATCAAAATGCGCGGCCTCAACGTTGCTGCGACGCGAAATGATTTGCAGCCAGTAGCGGTGAGTCAGCAGCCGCGCATCGCTGAAAGTCTGGAATGGCTAAGCCAGTTTGGACCGGCGCGGATGACTGGATCAGGAAGCTGCGTGTTCACAATATGTGCTTCACAAAGCGAAGCGGATCGTGTAGTATCGCTGGTTCCTGAAGAGATGACCGGTTTTGTTGCAAGGTCACTCCAAAAGCACGAGTTAAGCGAATTTGCTGATTAGCAGTTTTCAAGTTCAGCAGTTTCGATAGGGGAGTCGCCAAGTTGGTTAAGGCATCGGATTTTGATTCCGACATGCGAAGGTTCGAATCCTTCTTCCCCTGCCACTTCTAAAGACAGAAAAGCGTGTACACCAGTTACACGCTTTTCGTTTTTCCAGGGCACAGAAAATGGCTTACGACAGCCTCATGGTATTTACCGGCAATGCTAACCCCAAGCTTGCCGAAAGCGTCGTCAATCACCTCGACATTTCTCTGGGTCGCGCCACGGTTGGTCGCTTCTCGGACGGTGAGGTGACAGTTGAATTGCTGGAGAACGTTCGCGGTCGCGACGTGTTCGTCCTGCAATCGACCTGCGTTCCGACCAACGACAATATCATGGAAGTCATGCTGATGGTCGACGCGCTCAAACGCGCATCGGCCGGTCGCATTACTGCGGCGATTCCGTATTTCGGTTACGCCCGCCAGGATCGTCGTCCGCGCTCTGCCCGTGTGCCGATTTCGGCCAAGGTCATTGCCAACATGCTGCAAGTTGCAGGTGTTGACCGTGTCCTGACGGTAGATGTCCACGCCGACCAGATTCAGGGTTTCTTTGATATCCCGGTCGACAACATCTACTCCACACCGGTACTGCTGGCTGATATCCGCGCCAAGAACCATGATCAGCTCATGGTCGTCAGCCCGGACGTAGGCGGTGTACTGCGTGCCCGCGCCATGGCCAAGCAACTGAACGTGGACATGGCCATTATCGACAAGCGTCGCCCCAAGGCGAACGTGGCAGAAGTCATGCACATCATCGGCGATGTATCGGGCCGTACCTGCGTGATCATCGATGACATGATCGATACTGCCAATACGCTGGTCAAAGCCGCCCAGGCCCTGAAGGCCCACGGCGCAGCGCGTGTGATTGCCTATGCAACCCACGCCGTGTTCTCCGGCGCTGCCGTTGAACGCATCGTCCAGTCTGAACTGGATGAAGTGGTAGTGACCGACACGATTCCGTTGTCGGAAGCTGCCCGTCAGTGCGAACGCATCCGCATTGTCTCGATCGCCGGCTTGCTGGCAGAGACCATGCGCCGCATCAACAACGAAGAGTCGGTCTCTTCCTTGTTTGTGGACTGATCGCACGACGTAGCAACAAGATTTACAAGACGGTGAAGCGGGCAAGCCCCTCTTCACCGTTTGCGTTATTTGGGGGAATGGTCCCCCGAGTCCTTTGCCAGTCCTGGTCGCGGGTGGCGAAGTGTTTAACTGAAATGGAGTAACAACCATGACTTTCGAAATTCAAGCACAAGCCCGTGCTGCGCAAGGTACTGGTGCGAGCCGCCGCCTGCGTAACAGCGGCAAGCTCCCCGGCATCATTTACGGTGGCACCAAGGCCCCGATCGCCGTTGAGTTTGACCACAACAGCATGTGGTACACCCTGAAAGACGAAGCTTTCCATACCGCTATCGTCAATGTAGTCGTTGAAGGCGCTACTGAACAGGTTCTGCTGCGTTCGGTGCAATACCACCCGTTCAAGCAACTGATCCTGCACGTTGATTTCCAGCGCGTTGACGACACCACCACCGTTGAACTGAAAGTGCCGCTGCACTTCAAGAACGCTGATGTCGCTCCGGGCGTGAAGCTGGATGGCGGTACCATCGGCTACATCCTGAACGAAGTGGTTGTGCGTTGCGCCGCCACCAAGCTGCCGGAATTCATTGAAGTTGATCTGAGCGAGATCGGTGCGACCAACGCATCCGTCCACCTCTCCGACCTCAAGCTGCCGGAAGGTGTTGAGCTCAAGTCCCTGGTTCGCGGCGAAGATCTGGCCGTTGCAACCTTCAACGCGAAGAAGGGCGAATAATTCGCCAGGCTTCATCTGCGTTGTCAAAAAGCCGGCGGGTTTCCCTGCCGGCTTTTTTGTATCTATCACGTCAGTTCCAATCTGTTTTAGCTGGCACAGACCTTTTCTACTGCTATTGTTTGACTTACTTATAAGGCAAATAATGTATATGGAGAGAGCGATGTATCACAGCGAGCAGGAATCTGATTCCACCGTTGATTACTATCGGCGCTACCGTACCAGCCCGCTGGACTGGCTGGCCAGCATGCCCGTTACGCCGCGGCGCTTCCGGCCGTGGTTGCGTGGTTTCTTCATGGCCTGTGCTGTATTGCTGGTGGCCTACTGGGTAGGGCCGCGCTGGGGCGTGTCGCCTTTTCATTCCCGCCAGGATGGCCTTGATTACCGCCCCTATTTCACTGATGTCGGTGGCGTCGTCACCAATGCGCTGCCGCATGAAAAACTGCTGTCTGCCGTTACCCTTAACCTTGTTGGCAACTGGCCTGGCTGGCGGGTCGAACAGCATGACGGTGGTGTGGCCTTCTACGATATTTCCCTCAAGGACAAAGAGGGCAATTTAATGTGGATACAGCGTTTTGATCGCAACCCGTATGCCGGCGACTGGCGCTTCTCGCAGCAAGATAGCGGCTGGGCCTGGTGTGGTGGCTGGCGGGTATCGATCAATTCGCCGCAAATCTACAGTGACAGCGCCCTGTATCTGACCCTGGGCGGCGAGCCGCGCGTGATCCGGCATATTCCGTTTATGCCGCCCCGTTAGTAGCGGCCCGCAGCGCCAGCCTTTATCATCGGTTTTTGTCTTTCTTTGCCGGATGCGTGCCACATGCATCCGGCCATGTATTCATGTCCACCATCAAATTGATTGTCGGCCTCGGTAACCCCGGGGCTGAATATGCCGCCACCCGCCATAACGCCGGTTTCTGGTTTGTCGATGAACTGGCCCGTGAAGGCGGTGCCACCTTGCGCCATGACAGCAAGTTTCACGGCCTTGCCGGCAAGGCCCGTCTGCATGGCGAAGAAGTCTGGTTGCTGCAGCCGCAAACTTTCATGAACCGCAGCGGTCTGTCTGTTGTGGCCCTGGCCCAGTTCTACAAAATCCTGCCCGACCAGATTCTGGTGGTGCATGACGAGATGGATATTCCGGCCGGCCAGGTCAAGCTCAAGCAAGGCGGCGGTAATGGCGGCCACAATGGGCTCAAGGACATCCAGTCGCATCTGTCTACGCCCAATTTCTGGCGCTTGCGCCTGGGCGTGGGCCATCCGGGCGACCGGGCCGAAGTCGTGAGCTTTGTGCTCAAGCCGCCGCGCCGTGAAGAACAAGAACTGATCGATGCCGCCATGCTGCGCGCGCAGAACCTGTTGCCGCGCATGCTCAAGGGCGAGATGAACATCGCCATGCAGCAGTTGCATACCGACGAATCAAAACAAAGACCGCATAAACCCGCGCCATGACCACACCGCTGTCCATCCTGATCGCCAACCCCAAAGGGGGCAGTGGCAAATCCACCCTCGCTACCAATCTGGCCGGCCACTTTGCCTGGCAGGGCGACAAAGTAGCGCTGGGCGATCTGGACCGGCAGCAAAGCGCGCGCTACTGGTTAACGCGCCGCCCGGAACAATATCCGCGCATCAATGAATGGGATGCCGCTGGCGAGGACACGCCGCACGCCCCCAAAAACGCCACCGTTGCCGTGCTGGACAGTCCCGCCGGCCTGCATGGCAAAAAGCTGGAAGGCGCGCTCAAGGCCGTCAGCCGCGTGCTGGTGCCGGTGGTGCCATCCTCATTTGATATGTGGGCGCTGGAAGGCTTCTTTGCCCAGCTGGCCGAAGAAAAAGCCGTCCGCAAGAAACAGGTGGATATCGGTATCGTCGGCATGCGCGTAGACCCGCGCACCCATGCCGCGCAACAGCTTGAGCACTTTCTGGCAGGCTATGGCTTTCCGGTGCTTAGCTGGCTGCGCAACACGCAGTTGTACGTGCAACTTCAACCCAAAGGACTCACGCTGTTCGACCTGCCGGGCCGGCGGTTCGAGCGTGATCTGGAACAATGGCAGGCAATTCTCAAGTGGCTTCGCAACCCCGCATCCCCGTCAATCTGATCACCGGTTTTCTCGGGGTCGGCAAAACCACCGCGATCACCCATCTGCTGGCCAGCAAGCCGGCGGACGAGTTCTGGGCCGTGGTGGTCAATGAGTTCGGGGAAGTCGGCATTGATGGCGCGACGCTCTCCTCTGCCGGCGAAGGCCTGCAAGTGGCTGAAGTTCCGGGCGGCTGTATCTGCTGCACCACCAGCCCCATGCTGCGGGTGAATCTGAACAAGCTGGTCCAGGGCAAGCGGCCGGATCGCATCCTGATCGAACCCTCTGGCCTGGGTCACCCGGCCGGCATCATCGACCTGCTGCGCGACCCGTTCATGAGCACCACGTTTGAGGTACGCGGTGTGGTCACGCTGATGGATGCGCGCCATCTGGAAGACGCCCGCTATACCCGCAACGAAACCTGGCGGGACCAGATCGAACTGGCCGATGTGCTGGTGATCAACAAGACCGATCTGGCCGACGCCGCACAACTGGATGCCGCGCTGGCCATGGCGCGCGCCGCCTTCCCGCCCAAGCTGGCGGTGGTGCAGGTCCAGAACGGCCTGTTTGACGCCGGACTGCTGGATGCGCCGCTCAATGCCGAACGCTGGCAAGATGCGCCGCACGCCGCCGGCACGCACAACCCGCTGGCGCCACGCCGCAAGATCGAAACCACGCCAGCCATCGCCACACCGCAAGGTGCCGAGCCGGTACGCAAGGCGCAATCCAGTCTGGGCTCGCATGCCTGCGGTTGGGTGTTCAGCCCGGAAACGCTGTTTGACAGCGGCGCCATTGCCGATCTGTTCCAGGCGTTCCAGCAAGCGCAAACACTGGGCGTGCAGGGGCTATCCCGGGCCAAGGGGGTGTTTCATACAGAGCGTGACTGGTACCGCTTTGACTGGGTCGATGCTTATCCCAGTGCCAATATCTCGGCCTACCGTCGCGACAGCCGTTTTGAAATCATTGTGGAAGCAGACGCAGCACCTGACTGGTCTGCAGTGGAGGCGCGTTTGCTGGCCGCCCGCATTGCGCCAGGCAGCCAGCAAAGTACGACATAAGCGTTAGCGAACAACCGTGCGGATCTGAGCCAGATAGGTCTGCGCGGCGCTCTCAAGGCCACGTGCTTTCATCACCTGCAGATAGCGCGCGATACAGCGTTCAATATCCGCCACCGAGATCAGGTGCTCCATCTCGCCGATCATCTCATCGAGTTCGCCCGAGAGGTGGTTCTGGTTGGTCATGTGCAAGATGGAACGGATACGCGCCACTTGCCCCGCGCTGATCCGCACCACGTTCAAACCCAGTGAGAACCCGCCGGCGACCGCGCTGGTCGCCGCAACGGCGGCTGGCGCAGGTGCAGCAGCCGGTGCCGCGGCCACCGTTTTGGGTGGCAGAGAGCCTGCGCGCTCGATCAGGCCATCCCATTCCAGTTCCAGCAGTTTGTGAACCAGATCTTTTTCCGGCATGGCCATGGGCAGCGCATGTGCCGGGGTCTTGCCATCAATCATGATCAGCAACTGGCGTTGCTTGAGCGAAAGACCGCTGGCGCGGGTCTGAATCTCGGTCAGCCCTGCCTGCGTCTTGCGGTAAATGACGTCGAGCATATGGTCGCGCTCCCCCTGATTTATATGTCCAGTGCTATGGGAATCCGGCGCTTCTTGTACGGGGCCGTAATTCATGAAACGCTGATGTAACAGCGATAGCAAAGACGGTTTTTACTGCAATCAAGCTGTCACGGAAAGCGACACGCGGCATTTATGATTTGAATGAGACACGCAACCGCTACACGGCAATCTTTCTGTTGCGGGCAGAATCCGTTAGCTGTACGCAAGCTGAGGCCATGAAAAAAGGGCGGATCAACTGACCCGCCCTTGTGCTTTGATTTGCCTCAATTGCCCTTTTACAGCCCGCCGTAGGAATGCAGGCCGGAGAGGAACATGTTCACGCCAAGGAAAGCAAAGGTCGTGACCGCCAGGCCAATGACCGACCACCAGGCCAATACCTCGCCGCGCCAGCCCTTGACCAGCCGTACATGCAGCCAGGCGGCATAGTTCAGCCACACGATCAGCGCCCAGGTTTCCTTCGGGTCCCAGCTCCAGTAGCCGCCCCAGGCATCCGCCGCCCAGGCGGCCCCCAGAATGGTGGCAATGGTGAAGAACAAAAAGCCGACCGAGACCGCGCGGTAAGACACTTCTTCCAGCACCTGCGGTGAGGGCAGGCTCTTTGCCATGACCCCCGGCCAGGCCGCGATCACCAGCAGCGCGGCGACGCACAAGCCGCCGCCCATGGTCAGCTGCGCTGCGGCCGCAGACAGACCCAGCGCGCTGGCACCATAAAGACCAACCATCAGGGCCAGCACGGTCTGCGCCAACGCCAATGCATGCAGCGTGTTACGCGTGGCCGGCTTGCGCTGGATGGGCGAGGCCAGAATCCAGGCAACGCCCAGCATGGCGGACAGCGAAAATGCGCCATAGCCAATGAAATTGGCCGGCACATGGATCTTCATCCACCAGGATTGCAGCGCCGGAATCAGCGGCTGAATCTCATGCGCCTGACGGTCCAGCGAGTACCACAAGATGAAGCCAACTGCCGCGCTGATCACCAGCAGCACAAACGCCCCCATGGTGCGGGCTTTGAACCGCGCCTCGTAATACAGGTACATCAATGTGGTAATCAGGCAGAACAGGATGAACACTTCGTACAGGTTGGAGACCGGGATATGCCCCACATCCGGCCCGATCAGGTAGCTTTCATACCAGCGCACCAGCATGGCCGTCAGCGCGGCCAGCGCGGCAGTCCAGGTCAGCCCGGAGGCGATCGACAACACCGTGTCTGAGCGCCGCACCAACCCCACCCAGTACACCACGGTGGCGATGAAATACAGCACGCACATCCACATCACTGCAGACTGGCTGGCCAGAAAATATTTAAGCAGGAAGGAATGCTGCGCGGTCGCAAGATCACCGTGGTAGCTACTGGTACCCAACAGCGCCAGCACCGCAGCGCCAGGCAAAAAGTAACGCATGGCCGGCCAGAACCAGCCAAACCAGACCAGCGCCAGCGTCACCCCCAGCAAGATGCCGTGCTCGTAGTAATCCATGTACTGGCCGTAGCGGGCGAAGGCATAGCCACCGGCGGCCAGCATCAGTACCGCAAAGACGAAATCCAGCGGTGTGCGCCGGGCCAGGGGGAGCGTCATCATCATGTCGCGATCTCTTCTTTGGATGGGGCCGGCAGCAACGCGGCGCGGTGCCGTTCAAATGCAGACTCCAGATCGGCGGAGCGGCGGTTGCCAGTCAACGCCAGCACGGTTTTACCGTTTTCGCTGCGCAGCCAGACCCGTTCTTCGCGCAGATAGAACATGCAGAATATGCCAATGACCAGCAGGATGGAACCCAGATACACCACGCGTTTGCCGGGCGAACGGGTGAGCTGGAAGCCAGACGATTTGACCTCGGTAAACCCGCTCAACTGCAGATAAACCGGGGAGCCATATTCAAAGAAGCCGCTGGTGGCAACCAGGCTATCCATCAGGAAGCGATACTGCGTGTCGCTCATGGCAACCGGCGGCAGGCCGGCGCGCTGCTGGGCGATATCCATGGCGTCCACCGTGGCGCCCTGCAGGATCTTCAGATAGGTCTGCGCCACCGCCGCACGCTTGTCTTCCGGGACTTTCTCACGGATGAAGGCATCAATGCGCGGGAAGCCGCCCTGCGCAAATTGCTTGAGGATCATCTCGGTCACGGCGGCAAATTCGGCACGCTTTGTTTCGGTAAAGCCGCCACCCTGGAAGGCTTTGTCGGTGGTGCGCTGGGCAATGACCGACCACGCCGACGCATCAAGCAATACATCGCGCAGACGCATGAAGGTGTCGACCTTCATATCGTCGTCCAGCGGGATGCGCACGTACTGGAATGGCGCATTGATCTCTTTGCGCACGCCTGTCATCAGATACAGCGCACCATCATCCAGAAACGGCGTCATGTAGTTCTGGTATTCCACCGCCTGGCCGGAGGAATCACGCAGCTTGAACTGGATCATCGGCCCCAGATTGCGCATGGTGTTGGTCGATTTGACCGACTGCGACGACGCCAGCGCCTGTTCCAGCTTGTTCACCGCCACGGCAGACGTCTGCTCTGGCGTGTTCTTGCCCATGTTCTCGACGTTGGTCACGCGCAGGTCACCGAACTCCAGTGTGTAGGCCTTGCCGTCCAGATCAATGCTTTGGGTGCTGCGCGAACGCGCCTCAAATTTTTGCGAAGCCGGGCGATTGAGATGCCAGCCCGTCAGTTGCAGTGGTGAGCCACCATCACCAAAGCTGGCCTGGTAGATGGCAATGCCGTCGTACAACAGCGGCTTGTTGACTTCCACCACGCCGCTTTTCACCACCTTGCCAGACTGCGGATCAAGCACATCAATGCTGGACGCAAAGCGCTTGGGCATGCCGGTGCTGTAGTAATCCACCTGGAACTGCTTGAGGCGCAGGGCAAAGGGCAGGTCCTGCACAAAGAACCCGTCGCCGGAATTGAGAAACACCACATCCGCCACCGCGCCTTCCGGCAGCGTGACATTGCCGCGGAACGACAGATTGTCGGGCGAAAGCCGGCTTTGTGCCGGCACCTTGCTCTGCGGCAGATCACGGGTTTCCGGCACTTTGTTGCCGATGAGTTCCCGCAGCTTGAGCGGCAGATTGCCGTCCATCAAACCGCCAATGCAGATCACCACAATGGCGGCATG
The DNA here is from genome assembly GCF_014645535.1 of Silvimonas iriomotensis. Taxonomy (NCBI): domain Bacteria; kingdom Pseudomonadati; phylum Pseudomonadota; class Betaproteobacteria; order Neisseriales; family Chitinibacteraceae; genus Silvimonas; species Silvimonas iriomotensis. The sequence goes on along the minus strand of NZ_BMLX01000004.1, from coordinate 167,839 downwards.
CGCAAAGAAATACCCCAGCCGCTGGCCGACGCCTTTTTTGGCGGCCAGCATCCACACGCCGTCTTTATCCAGCAGGCGCCAGCGATAGCCAGCCTGACGCAGATGCGCTTGCGCGGCGGTGCGATCGACTTCGTAATCGACTTCGGTGTTGTGGGCCATCAAGCGCAAAGAATTGCGCGTGGCGTTCTCGCGGTAGCCCCGGATATCACGCAGCATGCCCGGCGCATGACGCCAGATGCACAGCGTGGTGGAGAGCACCAGAAAACCCAGGATCAGCAAAAACCAGCTGGTGTGATAAACGTCAAACAGGCCAACGGGTTTGAAGATGGCAAACCAGAACTCGCCAAACTCGATGCGGTAATCGACATATTGCTCGCCTTGCTTGAGCACCGTGCCAATGACCGAGGCAATGGCCAGCACCGTCAGCAGACTGACGGCAAAGCGCATGGAAGATAGAAGATCGTACAGGGCCCGGGTAAACGGGACAGCGCGAGGCGGACGGAGAGGTATGTTCTGGTTCATAAAGCAAAAGAGGGGCGTATCGCCGCCCCTCTAGAATATGCTGCCAAGGTTAAGGTTGCATGGCACAAGTCTTCCAGCCGCAAAAAGCTTAGCGCAAAGACTGGATGTACTCGGCAACTGCTTTGATGTCCTGATCCGAGAGGCGGGCCGCGATATCGTTCATCATCGGGCCATTGTTGCGCTCGCCAGAGCGGAACAGGTTCAGCTCGGTAATGACATAGGCAGAATGTTGCCCCGCCACGCGCGGATACTGTACCGGAATGCCAGCGCCACCGGGGCCATGGCAGGCCATACAGGCCGGCACATTTTTGGCAGCAATGCCGCCACGGTAGATTTTTTCACCCGCCGCAATCAGCACTTTGTCAGACGCGCCGCCTTCTTTGGCTTTCTGGGTAGAGAAATAAGCCGCAACGTTATGCATGTCGGCATCAGACAGGGTGGCTGCCATGCCCAGCATGACCGGGTTCTTGCGCTTTTGCGATTTGAACTCGGTCAGTTGCTTGTAGATGTATTCGGGATGCTGTCCAGCAAGGCTGGGATTGGCCGGGATGACGCTGTTACCGTCGGCGCCGTGACAGGCTGCACAGACTTTATCAACGATTTCCTTGCCTTTGGCTGGATCGGCTTTGGTTGTGGCGGCCTGGCCACCGGTGCTCATCAACGTCAGTGCAGCAAGCAAGGCTGCGACAGGCGCTCCGCGCATAACTTGGCTCCCTTCCCTAATTGATCTTTCGTTTTTGAGTGTCGTCAGGCGTCCGGAACGGCTGACGGATCAAATCCTGATACTATATCAAGACTATATTTAGACAACATATACCAGACCACGCACCATGTCGCTGTTTCGCGGGCTCAAATTTCTAACCACCGTCAATGATTTGCGAACTCTTCCCCATGAAGGGCGAGAAGTCGCGTTTGCCGGGCGGTCCAACGCGGGTAAATCCAGTGCGATCAATACCCTTGCCAACCACACTCGCCTTGCATATGTCTCGAAAACACCAGGGCGCACCCAGCATATCAATTATTTTACCTTCGGCAGTGACGAGCTCAAGCGGCTGGTCGACTTGCCCGGGTATGGCTACGCCGAGGTCCCGGCCGCTGTGCGCGCGCATTGGGAAACCCTGCTGGGCCGCTATCTGAAAGAGCGGGACAACCTGATCGGTCTGGTGCTGATCATGGATTCGCGCCGGCCGCTCACCGAGCTGGATCGGCGCATGCTGGACTGGTTTTTGCCTACCGGCAAACCGGTGCATTGCCTGTTGACCAAATCAGACAAACTCTCCAACCAGGAACGCACCCAGGCACTGCGGGGCGTGCAAAAAGAGTTCGCGGATAACCCTCAAGTCACCGTCCAGTTGTTCTCCAGCCTTAAAAAACAAGGGGTTGAGGAAACGGAGAAGGTGGTGGGCGCCTGGTTTGACCAGACAGAGCCTGACGACGGCGAATTGACGAACGGCGAATAGTATTCCTTGAACTTTGCGCGAACCTTTCTACCCTGAAATCTGGGTGCGCCCCTGCACCTCCCGCTTTTCCTCCCTGAGCGGGTGCCTTGGCCAAATGCCAAGGCGTATTACACCCCGGTCATTCTCCCCTTGGGCCGGGGTTTCTTTTTTCCAGCTTCCAGAGAGAGCGGGTTATGGCTCATCTTCGCGCGATCCGCGCTGATATCACCCAGCTTGATGTTGATTGCATCGTCAACGCCGCCAACACCTCTTTGCTGGGTGGCGGCGGGGTGGATGGCGCTATCCATCGCGCGGCCGGCCCAGACCTGCTGGCCGAATGCCGCACGCTGGGCGGATGCCATACCGGAGAAGCGCGCATCACCCAGGGCTATCGCCTGCCCGCGCGGTATGTGATCCATACCCCGGGCCCGGTCTGGCACGGCGGCAAACAAAAAGAAGCCGAACTGCTGGCCTCTTGCTATCGGGAATCCATGCGGCTGGCGGCAAAGCGCGGGCTGCGTTCGATTGCGTTTCCGGCGATCAGCACGGGCGTGTATGGCTATCCGCTGGCAGAAGCAACCCACATTGCAGTAGAGACCGTGCGCAAAGAAGCCCATGCGCATCCAGAAGCACCGCAAGATGTGGTGTTTTGCTGTTTTTCTGACCACGACCTCTCGGTCTATGAGGCCGCGCTGGCCGGTTAGTCAGGCACGCCGTGCGCGGTGAGGATGTAGTCGTAGCGCGCTGGCAAAAGCTGTTCTGCCACATAAGGCTGCAACCGCTCGGCACGGGCGGCGTCCAGCATGTAGGAGAGCTTCATGTCCGGATCGGGCCGGTCTTGTTCATGCGCGAACAGGCCCAGCAGAAACGGTGTGGTCACGGTCGCGGCCACCGGCAGATGACCGACAAAGCGGCCATCCATGCCTTTTTCCCAGACTTCCAGCAAACGGATGATCTTCATAAGACGTTCAATCCGGCCACCTTGGGGGAAGCCGGCTTCAGGGTTCAACAAGCGCTGGATAGCGCGCCCGGCACGGTCACACTGCGCCCACCGCCTTGCCGCCGGCAATGACTTGCAGCTCCGGACGGTTCTTGCGGTTGCGGCTGGCGACCAGATCGGCGTCGGCCGCCAGCATCAGGTCTTCAATGGTGTCGGCCTCACTGCGTAATTGTGCCAGACCCCATTCCAGCGAGAAATTGATAATGCGCGCGTCTGGCAGCGTCACCATCTGCGCCGGTTTGCGGTTAACCAGACGATTGGCCACCACATGCGCGCCGGGCAGGTCGATATCCATCAGCACCAGCGCCACTTCACTGGGCGAAAAGCGCCCGACGATATCGAAATCGCGCACGTTGGTCCGGCACAGCGTGGCCAGTTGCCGCAGCACCAGATCACGCGCCAGCGGGCCATGGCTTTGTTCGATGGTTTCCAGTTTCTCTACGCAGACCAGCAAGACGCAGATCGAGGCGTGGGTGCGCTGCGCGCGATTGATCGACGCCCCGGCCTCGGTGAGAAAACGGTCACGCGAACTCAACCCGGTCTGGACATCCAGCCCGGCGCGGCGCGCCTGTTTGACGATGAGCGTCTTGTGGCGCAGCCGTTCCAGATTCCAGGCGGCAATGGCCAGCACGGCCACCACCCAGCCTGAAGCGGCAAGAAACCAGACAAATGAAACCGGCACATTTGGCATGGGTAGCATCCCCCAATATCCATTATCAATAACTCTAACCAGTGTAGTCTGCGCACGGCCATACGCCAGCACCGACAGCCTGCTAGAATGCCGCCCATGTCGAAAATTCTGCTTGTACGCCTGTCTTCCATGGGCGACATCATCAACGCCATGCCGGCTGTGACCGACATGGCTCAGGCCATGCCTGGCCTGAAGCTGGACTGGGTGGTGGAAGACAGCTTCCAGACCCTGCCGCGCTTGCATCCTGCGGTAGACCGCATTATTCCGGTGGCGTTGCGCCGCTGGCGCAAATCGCCGTTGTCGGGCACAAGCTGGCGCGAGTTCTGCGCCGCCCGCAGCGCTCTGGCGCAAACGCCTTATGACATGATCCTGGACGTCCAGGGCTTGCTCAAAAGCGTGTTCTTTGCCCGCATGGCGCGTGGCCCCATCGCCGGCCCGGATCGCCACAGCGCCCGCGAAGGCCTGGCTGCCCTGGCCTATCAAAAGAGCTACCCCATTGTCTGGCATCAGCATGCCATCCAGCGGGTGCGCAAACTGGCCGCGCAGGCCTTTGATTACCCATTGCCGGTCAGTATCAATTATGGTCTGACGCGGCCTGAGATCACCCTGTCATGGCTGCCAGCTTCGCCCTATGTGGTGCTGCTGACCGCCACCAGCCGGCCAGAAAAAGAATGGCCAGAGTCCCGCTGGATCAGCCTGGGTCAGCGCTTTGCCGCGCAAGGTCTGGCCTGCGTACTGCCCTGGGGCAATGCCCAGGAACAAGCGCGGGCGGAGCGCATCGCCCAGGGGATTCCCCAAGCCATCGTCGCACCGAAAATGGCACTGGATGCCGCCGCCACCCTGTTGGCTGATGCCAGGGTCGTGGTTGGCGTGGATACCGGCCTGGCGCACCTGGCCGCGGCCATGGCGACGCCGGTAGTGGCCGTTTTCCTGGCATCTGATCCGGTCGAGAACGGCGTGCTGGCCTCCACCTATGCCGTGAACGTGGGGCACAACGGTGCCTCGCCGGAAGTCGACGAAGTCTGGCAGGCCGCTGCCGCAGGCATGCGCGCATGATCCGGGTGCTTTATTCCGCGTTGCTCTGGCTGGTAACACCGCTGGTGATGCTGTACCTCTGGCGCCGCTCGCTCAAACAACCGGACTACCGCAAACACTGGAACGAACGCTGGGGCTATTACGGCAAGCGTACGCGCAGTGCGCAAAGCACCATCTGGCTGCACGCGGTCTCTGTGGGCGAAGTGCGCGCTGCCGCGCCGCTGATCAAGTCGCTCAAAGAGGCGTGGCCGGATCACCGCGTGTTGCTGACCTGCATGACGCCCACGGGCCGTGCCACCGCACAGGAACTCTTGGGTGATACGGTCACCATTGCCTATCTGCCCTACGATTACGCCGGCGCCACTCGCCGCTTTATCCGTCAGTTCAAGCCGGTGTTCGGTCTGCTGATGGAAACCGAAATCTGGCCTAACCTCGTCGCCGTTTGCCGTACCCGCCGCGTGCCGCTGTTTCTGGTCAACGCGCGTCTCTCGGCCAAATCAGCCGCCGGTTATCAGCGCTGGCACTGGCTGGCCAGCCCGGCGTTTGCCGGCCTGACTGCCACGTTTGCCCAAAGCGAGGCCGATGCCGCGCGCATTTCCGCGCTGGGTGCGCAGCACGTGCTGGTGACCGGCAACGTGAAATTCGATTTCGACCCTCCCACCGCCAAGGTGGCGCTGGGCAAGGAATGGCGCAACGCGCTGGGCCAGCGCCCCGTATTGCTGTTTGCCTCCAGCCGTGAGGGTGAAGAAGCGCTGCTGCTGGATGCGCTGGCCCGCCACCCGCTGCCCGCCCGGACATTGCTGGTGATCGTGCCGCGCCATCCGCAACGGTTTGATGAAGTGGCGGCCCTGATCAGCGCCCGTGGCTTGCACGGCCTGCGCCGCAGCGAGTGGAACGGCCAGGATATTGGCGATGCGCAGGTGCTGCTGGGCGATAGCATGGGTGAACTGGCGGCCTGGTATACGCTGGCCGATGTGGCCATCATCGGCGGCTCTTTGCTGCCTTTTGGCAGCCAGAACCTGATTGAATCGTGCGCGGTAGGCACGCCGGTCGTGATCGGCCCCTCCACTTTCAATTTTGCCGAGGCCGCGCGCATGGCGATTGAAAGCGGCGCCACGCTGCAAGGCGCAGATGCCGACAAGGTCGCGCAACTGGCCATTGGCCTGCTGCAAGATGAGACTGCCCGCCACAGCGCCAGTGTCGCCGGTTTGCACTTTGCCAGCGCCCACCGCGGCGCCACCGGCCGCGTGCTGGGCGAACTGGCGCAGCGTCTCTCTCATACTGCCCCGCCGACGGGCAGCACCCCGCCAGCACACTGAACGGCGTACAATAAAAGCATTCCAGATACAACTTATGGGGTGCGTATGTTCAACCGGTTTTCTGACCAGCACGCCGGGTTTGATGACCCGGTATCGCTGCTGCTGGCCTGCCACGAACGGGTGCGCTACTACCTGAGCCTGTTGCAAAAGCTCTCGGCCCACCACGCCACCCACGGTAGCGACGAGCAAGCCCGGGATGCCGCGCGGGCCGTGTTGCGGTATTTCGACGTTGCGGCGCCGTTGCATCATCAGGATGAGGACGACAATCTGTTCGCGCTGTTAAGAACGCGCGCTGATCCGGCCCTGAGCGCGCATATTGACGCGCTGGCGGCAGAACACCCGCATCTACATCGCCAGTGGGCGGCATTGCGTGTGGCGCTGATGGCCATCGAACAGGGGGGCGATGCGGTGTTGACCCGGGATCAGGTCGAGGACTTTGTCGGGCGCTATTCCCAACACGCGGCCCGTGAGGAAAACGCGGTGTATCCCCACGCCCGGACCTTGCTCAGTGAGGCCGAACGCGAAGACATGGGCCGGCAGATGGCGGCCCGGCGCGGGGTGAGCGCCGGGACGCCGTGAGCATCAGCCCTGCCCGGTAGGCGCAAATTGCCAGGGGTGGGCGACCAGGAACTCGCCAGCGAGGCCGCTGGCACCATCCCATAAAATCTGCGCGCCCAGGCACAACAAGATAAACGCCGACAACCGCAGGAACACCACCGTGCCAGTGGACCCGATCAGCCGCAGCATGCGATCGCCATAGCGATAACACACATAGATGATGCCGGAGAGCGCCGCAGCGCCCAGCGCGCTGCCCAGCGGAATCGCCAGCTGGTGTGCATCCTGGCCGTGAATACCCACGCCCAGGGTAATGGCGACGGTGATCGAACCCGGCCCCACCGTAAACGGAAATGCCAGCGGGTAAAACGCGCGCTGGCGCAATTCTGCCGCGCGCCGGGCATGGTCTGCGGCGCTACCGATCGGCTCACTGGCGCCGCCGGTGTTCTCCGGGCTGTTCAACAGTTTCCAGCCAGCCGCCGCCACCAGCAAACCACCGCACACCCGCACGATCGGGATCGATACCCCAAAAAAGGCCAGCACATACGTCCCGATCAGCATGCTGAACAGCAACAGCAAAAAGCTGTAGATCGACACCCGTCGCGCCAGCAACGCGCGTTCTTCCGAGCTATAGCTCGTGGTCAGGGTCAAAAAGATCGGTGTGGCACCCAGCGGATTCAGAATGGGGATCAAACCGGCGACCGCCACAATGAACTTGCTGAAAAAGAGAGCGAAGAAATCCTGCATGACGTTTGCGTTAACTGCGTGAGTTCAATGCTCCGGATTGTAGTGGAGCGATACGCATTGCGCGTGTATGAAGGCGTGTCTGGCTGCTGAAAAACGGCCGATTTTGTCGGCCTTGCCAAAAAATACCCCGGCAAAGCCCTTGCATCGGCAAGTATTGACGCCATTTGCAAAGCCAGGGCCGCTGCTTGCGGCTACAATGACCAGATAGCCACCTGATCCGGTGGCTTCATTTTTTATGGACCAGGAGCAATCAACATGGCGATCACCGTCAACGGCGTAGAAATTACCGACGCCATGATCCAGGCAGAACTGCCCCACCACGACGACGCACCGCATGCGGTGGATGGCGCCGTGCAAGAACTGATTCTGCGCGAACTCTTGCTGCAGGCCGCCAAAGCCAAGGGTCTGGATGTCTCCAAGCCTGAAGAAGCCATCGGCACCCTGCTGCAAAACGAAGTCCAGTCTGACGAAGCAACCGAAGCAGAATGCCAGGCCTTCTACGCTGAAAACCCGCAAGCCTTTGTGCGCGGCGAACAAGCGGAAGCCAGCCACATCCTGTTCACCGCCGACAACCCGACCGAAGCTGCGCTGGTGCGCGCCAAGGCCGAAGGCATCCTGAACGAACTCAAGGAACAGCCGTTCAAGTTTGAAGCGCTGGCCCGTGAACACTCTGCCTGCCCGTCTGGCAAGCAAGGTGGCGCGCTGGGTCAGTTTGGCCGCGGCCAGATGGTGCCGGAATTCGACCAGGCCGTATTCAGCATGGGCGAAAACGAACTGCTGCCGACGCTGGTCGAAACCCAGTTCGGTCTGCATATCATCCGCACCGGCAAGAAGACCTCTGGCGACACCGTGTCTTATGACGAAGTCAAAGACCGTCTGGGCGAGTTCCTGACCGAGACCAAGTCCCGCCGCGCCATGCACGAGTACCTGCAAACGCTGGTGCAAGCTGCCAATATCGAAGGCTACGAACTCAAGCCTGCTGCCTGATCAAGCTGATCAGCCAGACAAAACGCCGCACCTTTCGGGATGCGGCGTTTTTTTATGGTCAAGACAGCCACAGGCCGCACCCGGCGGCAATACCCACAATGGTTGCCTTTTTCCGGCCAGGGCGGGCGCGTATCATGGTGTTATCCAAACGACATGACCTGAACGCGCATGCTCTCTGTAGACCAGGCCCTGGACCAATTGCTGTCATTGGCCCGCCCGCTGACCGAAACCCGAACCCTGCCGCTCACGACCGCCCATGGTCATTACCTGGCCAGCGATGTGGTCTCGCCCATCGCCGTACCCGGCTTTGATAACAGCGCCATGGATGGCTATGCGCTCAATGTGGCCGATTTCTCCGCCCCACCGGCCAGCTTTACGCTCACCCAGCGCATTGCCGCGGGTGAAACCGGCGTGATGCTGCAAGCGGGTGAGGCCGCGCGGATCTTCACCGGCGCGCCCATCCCGCCCGGGGCCAATGCGGTTGCCATGCAGGAAGACTGCAACGTGAACGAAGGCCGCGTGAGCGTGAGCGCCCCGCTCAGCGCCAGCCAGAACATTCGCCGTACCGGCGACGACATACAACTGAACACCGTCGCCGTTGCCCAAGGCACACGTCTGGGCGCTGCGCAGCTGGGGTTGCTGGCCTCGATTGGCGTGGCTGAGGTCGACGTTACCCGCCCTGTGCGCGTGGCCCTGCTCAGCACCGGCAGCGAGCTGGTCGAACCCGGGCAGCCGCTGGGCGCGGGTCAAATCTATAACAGCAACCGCTACCTGCTGGCCGCCATGCTGCGCGAAGCCGGTTGTGAAGTGACCGATGCCGGCATCGTCACCGACCGGCTGGATGCAACGCAACTGGCGCTGCAGAGCGCCGCCAATGAGCACGACATTGTCATCACTACCGGCGGCGTGTCAGTCGGGGAAGAAGACCACGTGAAAGCGGCGGTCGAAGCGCTGGGCACACTCAATCTGTGGAAGATGGCGATCAAGCCAGGCAAGCCGTTTGCCCAGGGCCGCATTACCCGCGCCGATGGCACCGAGGCCGACTTTATCGGCCTGCCAGGCAACCCGGTATCCAGTTTCGTCACTTTCTTTGTGCTCGTGCGCCCGTTCCTGGCGCGTCGTCAGGGCAAGACAGATGCGCAACTGCCGCCGCAGATTCTGATTCCGGCCGGGTTCCAGCGCCAGGCCGGCGCCCGCCGCGAGTTTTTGCGCGTGCGTATTGTTGATGGCCAGTTAGTCCCGTTCGGCAATCAGGGCTCGGGCGTGCTGACCTCCGTCGCGGCCTCGGACGGCCTTGCCATCGTGCCGGAGAACCAGCCCGTTAACCGGGGCGACAAGCTGGTGTTCCTGCCTTACGAATTGCGTGGATAAACCCATGAAACAACTCGAACTCCGATACTTTGCCCGCCTGCGCGACACGCTGGGGCTGGATGCAGAATCCGTCAGCGTGCCGACCCAGGTGCATACCGTGCGTGATCTTGTGGCCTGGCTGCGCCAGCGCGGCGGCGAGTGGGAGGCGCAATTGAACGGCGCCCGCCCGTTCCGTGCCGCGATCAACCAGGACCTGGTGGCGCTGGATGAACCCATCCCCGACGGGGCCGAAGTGGCCTTGTTCCCGCCCGTGACCGGTGGCTGAGAGATCCCCCAATGAGCCAGCCGCAAATTCATATCCGCGTGGGCGAAGCCGACTTCGACCTCGCCACCGAATACCGCGCAGCCCAGGCCGTGCCGGGCTCTGGTGCGATTGTCACGTTTGCCGGTCTGGTGCGCGACTGGCACGGTGGCAAGGCCATGCGGCTGGAACACTACCCGGGCATGACAGAGAAAGCCCTGGTCCGCATTGCCGATCAGGCCTGCCAGCGCTGGCCACTGAACGCCGTGCGCATCATTCACCGCGTCGGCACCTTGCACCCGGGCGAGCAGATTGTGCTGGTGGTAACAGCCAGTGCACACCGGCTTGCAGCGTATGACGCAAATGCCTTTATCATGGACTATCTGAAAACCGAGGCCCCTTTCTGGAAACAGGAAGTCAGTGAGCAAGGGGCCCACTGGGTTGATGCGCGCGCCAGCGACGACGCAGCCCGCCAACGTTGGGAGCAAACAGGTGACGATTGATGCGGTGATCCTTGCAGGGGGCGAAGGCCGGCGCATGGGCGGGCAAGACAAAGGGCTAGTGGTACTGAACGGCCACGCGCTGGTCTCGTGGGTGGCCGAGGCGCTCAGCCGCCAGACCCGGCCCATCGGGCAGATCATGGTTTCTGCCAACCGCAATCTGGCCGATTACGCCCGCTTTGGCTTTCCGGTGCTGCACGACGTCTACACCGGTTTCTCCGGCCCGCTGGCCGGCATCCATGCCGCCATGCTGGCCTCGCCCGCCAACACGCTGCTGGTGGTGCCTTGCGATGTCCCCGAACTGCCGCCCAACCTGCTGCGTGATCTGGCCACCGCACTGGATGATCACCCCAACGCCCAGGCCGCCGCCGTCAAAACCACCGATGGCCGCACCCACCCCGCGCTGTGTTTGCTCCGTCGTGGCGCGCTTGACTCGCTGATCCACCATATCGAACACAAGCAATTCAAACTGGGCGATTGGCTGAACACCCTCTCGCCAGTCTGGGTCACCTTTGACACGCCCTTTGCCAACCTGAATTCGCCGGACGAACTCACCGCCGCCGCCACCCGCCTGGGCGATGCCAGCCCGGCCCAATCCACGCAAGGCAGCGCCAGCCCCAATGGCGGCCTGACCCACTTTGATGCCGCCGGCCAGGCCCACATGGTCGGCGTCGGCGCCAAAGACGAAACCCACCGCGTCGCTCGCGCCAGCGGCCATATCCACATGAACCCGGAAACCCTGGCGCTGATCGCCGGCGGCAACCACAAAAAAGGCGATGTGCTGGGCATTGCCCGCATCGCCGGCATCATGGCCGCCAAAAAAACGCCGGACCTCATCCCGCTGTGCCACGCCATCGCCCTAACCCGCGTCACGGTGGATTTTCGCATCGACCACGCCACCCACCGCGTGCACTGCGAAGCCAGCGCCGAAACCGTCGGCCGCACCGGCGTGGAAATCGAAGCACTCACCGCCGTACAGATCGCCCTGCTGACCATCTATGACATGTGCAAAGCGGTCGATCGCGGGATGGTGATCGGGGATGTGAAGTTGCTGGAGAAAAAGGGCGGAAAGTCGGGGCACTGGCTGGCGGGGTAAGCCTTGATCAAGAATTGATGCACTTGGCCTGCGGGTGCTCAAAACTGAGCATTACTTCCCGCACGCCAACTAATTCAAAGGTTGCCCCAGCACCTGAAGCAATGACCTTCGTTCCAGTGTGATCCCGGTGGAGCGTCATTCTGATCTGTTTCAGGTAGCTGAGTTGAAACTCCCCGTGTTCCAGCCACATGACGAACTCCGGCCCTATGAGCTGGTCGAAAAGTTCGTTTTTCCGATGCTCATACCCAAGTGCGACAAGTTAAGACGCAAAGTGGAGCTTAGCATTGCTGTATTTCTCGCGCATATATATGTCTCCTTTGCGGACAGCAGAAATGACAACACTCGGTCAGCGTCGAAGCTATCCCGAGTAGTTGTCGGTGGACGATGTGTTTTAGTTGATCAGGGTAATGGCCCTAGTGAGTGCCTGCTGCTTAATCTGAGCTCCGCGACCAAACCAAGCCGAATCCAGCCGATGGTCTTGGCTAGCTCCAATGCAAAAAGCCCCGGCACTGGGCTCGGGGCTTGGATTATGAGAAGAACGCGAGTTCAGGCATTGGCGGTATTAGCCGAGCTGAAAATGGACAACAATGTGGTCAGGACAGCGACTACGGCAACACGAAACAGGGTTTTGACGAGAGACCACATAGGAGAGCTCCGGGACGAGTAGTTACTTTTCTTATACCAAACGCGAACCTCGGTATTGCTCAAATCAAATGACTTCCCTATTTGCATGGTGCACTTCTCGATTAACCCTACCCCACAACCGCTTAATTTGCCTGCTAATTGTTTTATCTTTCATTTTTTCCGCAGCACGAATGCCGTAAGTAATGAAATTTCTTCCTCCCAAATGGGTGTATGTTTTATATATTTTCCTTTTCCATATAAAACGAATACTCTCGCCTTTCTTTTCTCTAATCCTATTGTGTTTCCGGGCAGTCTGCTTAGCTAGACTAACGCCTCTGCGCATATTATTAGAAAATTTAGCAAACGCAGCAGATCGTATAAATTTTCTTTGCCCATCGAAATAAAACCCTAGGTATTGAAGTGGTTTTTCAGTACAAAACTTTCCATTCTTCGTCTCAAAAATATGGATTTCTGTCTTACTTCTGTTAAGAGGGAGCTCATATTTTCCAAGCTCTGTCTCAATTTTATCTTCAATCGATTCGTATTTACCTGGAAAAATAAAAAGCATGTCGTCGCAATATCGATAGTAACGTCCCTGCATAGACTTTGCTAGTCTGTTCGCAAATATGTCAAACTCTAGCATATATAGATTTGACAGCATCGCACTTATTGCCGACCCTTGAGGGATGCCTATGCATTTTTCATTTTTTTGTATGTGACCGGTCCCACGAATTTTCTCTCTAAAATCTTGTGCTGAACAAATTTTAGTAGAACAGTTTGGGGGATTATTCAACGACAAATTCAAAATAGAAAAAATCTTTCTCTTATCTACATATGCATAAGAAGTAAGAGATTTGAAAACTGCATAGTCCCCTAGCGGGAGCTTGCTATGGCCAATCAGGGTACCCCATGCCCTCTTAAGATATCGATGACTTAAGTTATCAAAGAAACCTTTTATATCCAGCGCAATAACAGTTGAATCACCAATTTCAGCAATGGAATCAAATGCGTTATTTGCAAAATCTATATTAGACAGCCCTAACGAGCGAAAGGCTAAAATTGATTGGCTGAGGTCATGTTTTTCCAATTCTACTTCGTATTTCTCAGAAAGCAAATCTGAGTAGTATGAATATATATTGGAGTCGACGTGAGAAGCATAAGATATTATGCGTTCTTTTCTTACTAGTGTTTTCTTTCCCGAATCATCTGGTTTGAATTTCGAGGCAATCAGCTCAAACCTAATAAACGGATAAAAGGAATGTTGAGCAACTCTCTCTGGGGAAGTCACCAATAATTTTGCTTTGGCAACACTAATTGGCAAATCAAAATGCGAATAGCCTCGCCTTTTATACCACCGAGGTTCGTTTATCTTCATTTTCAATTGTTTTCTTGTTAGCCAAACCGGAGGGGCAAAAGACTGCGGCTATCAAATCCCCTCCGGCATGAGCCGGCGTTATCAAAGATAATAAAGCCATCCAGATACGCCATCCACAGTAATGTGAGCCGCGCTATGCTAGTAATGCAGTATAATGAAGTAACAACATTTCAAGGAGTTATCCGTTATGAAGGTTCTAAACGAATTCATCGCAATCATCGTCGTTCTGGTAAGTCTTGTCGGGGAAGTCCTTCCAAGTCTTGACATCATGTGCACGACCCCTTGACCAATTTCATCAAGGGCAAAAAAAATATATTTCCTTTTGGATTTACTTGCAAGGATTTACACAAATATTTGTATAAATCCCACAAGGTCCAGCCTTGGGTTTTCATAAATCACTCGTAGCAGAGCGGCAATCAACAGAATACTTTTCTCATATGCCCATCAGTTTTGATCGCTGGGCATCGGCCTCTTTACCTAAAGAACTCGGCAATCGGTACCTTTCCAGTTGTTTAGCACTACCCTGAAAATGGTTAGGGAGAACACCAGCAGGCCACCAGCTGCAGTCCAAAAATCATAAGAACCCACCTGTTCATGGGTCAAAGGCGTTAGGCATCATGACCATGCTGGCGAAGAAGTTCACTAACCAATTCGGCCACTAGTCTTTTTTGCACAGCAGGCAATCGGCAGTAGGCTTCAAAGAAGGCTCGATCCTCATCAGAAGGCCCATGTTGTATTTCCTCTACTTTGTTGCACGCGTATCAACTGGTCTTGACCCATGACATCCGAGGCCAGAGATAACAATTGTGAAACCTTCAGATCCGAGACTGAAGAGTCCATATAGAGGGATTGGACCGCAAATCCGCTATCCGAGAGAGGTGCCGACCGCAGGTTATTGAGGTAGTCCACCAAAGTAGTTGAAAGCGAGCTGTCTTTGGAAACAGCTGCCAACAGTCTCTCGGCAGTCAACCGCTTGAGAATTTGTTTTGACCACCAAATGGCTTTAGTTCCCAAGGCCACTTCGAAAAGTGGCACCCCATCGTAAAGCTTCCACTCAATCCGAAGTACTTCGAACCATGCTTCGAAAGCTTTAGTCTTGTAACGTTTACGGGTGTCCGAAGGATAGGTAGACATGAAAGACAAGCCGCTCTGCGCTAGAATGGAACGGCATGAACTTTATCGTGACCATTGCAATCACGTAACCCCAGAAAAGCAAAAGGCCACTCTTTGCAGAGTGGCCTAAGTGCTTGTATTCGCTGGTGGGCTGTGAGTGGCTCGAACACTCGACCTACGGATTAAGAGTCCTTACGTTTTGCAATTCCTTCTTTCGTAGCTTTTAGCAAAAACAACGGTAAATCGTTATTTTTTAGTGAAAAATTTAATTTTTCTTATCTAAGGCTATTCCCTTCTTTGCCGTTATTTGCATAAAATTTGCCTACACAATGCCTACATGGGTAGGCATGTAGGCGAGAAAAATGGCAAAGAGTAACTTCACCGCCCCGCGCGTGGCGGAATTCCGATGTGAACCGGGCAAACAACAAACCATCCACTGGGATGCCAAAACCCTCGGGTTTGGCCTTCGCGTCACCCAGTCTGGTAATCGCTCATACATCCTGGAAAGCCGGCTGCATGGCAGAACTATACGCTGCACGATTGGCGACCCCAGCTCATGGATGCTGGAAGATGCACGTACCGAGGCCGCCCGGCTCAAGGTGCTCATTGATCAAGGTATTGATCCACGCGAAGTAAAGGCGGAGCAACGGGTCAAGCATGAGGCTCTACGGTCGGAAAAGACTCGAAAAGAGGCGACGGTGGGCGATGCATGGTCTGCTTACTTGATTTACCAGACAGAGCGTCAAGAGCGTGCCCAGGATAAGGCTTGGGGCCACAGGCACATGCAGGATCATATCCGGCTTGCTGCCCCTGGAGGTGAACCCAAAAAGCGCGGAAAAGGTGTCACGATGGCTGGGCCGCTTGCGGAATTGATGACGCTCAAGGTGTCCGAACTGAACGGAGAGCGCATTGCTGGCTGGCTGGCATCGCATAGTTCAGAACGCGCCACGATGGCCGCACTCGCCTACCGCCTACTACGCGCTTTTATTCGCTGGTGTGAGGACACTCCAGCCTGGCAGCAACTATTCCCCGCCGATGCCTACAAGAGCCGCGCAGTAAAAGAGGCCGTGCCACGCACCAAGGCAAAGGCAGGTGACTGTCTTGAGCGCGAACAACTCGCGGCCTGGTTCGAGTCTGTGCGGCGCATTGGTAACCCGGTTATTAGCGCATACCTTCAAGCCCTGCTGCTGACTGGCGCACGCCGCGAGGAAATGGCCGCATTGCGCTGGCAGGATGTCGATTTTACCTGGCGCAAAATGTCTTTGGCTGACAAGGTCGAAGATGATGGCAGAACCATCCCCCTTACACCGTATTTATCAAGTATTCTCAATGCTTTGCCACGCCGCAACGACTGGGTGTTTTCCAGTCCGACGTCCGTCGCAGGAAAAATCGCAGAACCGCGTATTGCCCATCGCCAGGCTCTAGCCGAAGCCGGTTTGCCCCACGTTAGCCTGCATGGCTTGCGTCGGTCGTTTGGGACGCTGGC
Organism: Silvimonas iriomotensis; assembly: GCF_014645535.1. Taxonomy (NCBI): domain Bacteria; kingdom Pseudomonadati; phylum Pseudomonadota; class Betaproteobacteria; order Neisseriales; family Chitinibacteraceae; genus Silvimonas; species Silvimonas iriomotensis. Next base: position 151,738 of record NZ_BMLX01000004.1, on the reverse strand, counting down.
AGAGTGGGTTGAATGTCCCGTCGGCGTGGTGGCACAGATACAAGGCCACAAACCCAGTGCGATTGCGGAAAAGCATTACCGGCGCAGACCCATTGACCTGCTGCGCAAATGGCATGACCAAATAGAAAGTTGGATGCTCGAACAAGCTGGCATCGAGTACAACGCCGCGCAATCAGCAGAAAGACTGCACCTGGTAAGTTCGGAATGAAAAAACAGTGGCACACGGTGTTCGAGCACCTGTGCCACCTGACCATCTGCAAGCTACAGGAGAGCTTCAATGGCTGCTTTACATTCTAACCCCAATACCATCGCACCCTATGCGCTGCCGACTATTGTTTTGGGTGATGAACTGATCAAACTTGAGTTCATCATTCGGGAACGTGCTGAGGCAATCACAAAGCATAAATCCTCTGACGCTGGCGATGACGGCTTTCTTTGTGCCCTTGAAGAAGAAGAAGGGCGCGAGATCGTCGAGCGGGAGGGCATTCAATACGGGCGCATCAAACTGTATCGCGCAAATGGTTCACTGATTACCCATCGTCCGAAGCTTCGGGCGGACGGGGAATATTCACCGTTTCGCGAAGACATCTACATCAACGGGCATGAATTTGCCGGTTTTGCCAGCAACCACCTCTTTGTAATAGAGGAATCGGCAGCAAAAGCCGTCGACGCCCCCCAAACGAAAGCACTGCCCGTTGCTACCGTTCCGACGAAGGCGAAAGACACAGCACCAGTCGTAACCGTTGCCATGCCGGCATTGCTTGAAGACTCAGGCCAAATAACAAAGGGCCACGTATTTGAGCCTGAACGCAAGACCGCAGCACGCTTGGTCATTGACCTCATCGTCGCCTACATCCAGCAGATACCTGATTACCGGTTATTGCAAGCCAAGCTGATCTTCGATTACTGCATCAAGCATGCTGGCACTGCCGACTCTCCATTCCGGAAGCTCGCCGGCGAACGGGACCGCCTGGAAGTAATGCTGGGGCGCAAATCAATCGTGTTCGACACGTTCAAACGCTACGTCGCAGAGGCCAAGAACGGCAAAAAAACACAGCAAAAGAGGCTTAACCAGTAACTGCTATTTGCTGCTATTTGCTGCACCCCGCTGCGCCAACTTGCCAAGCAATCTAAAGCCATCAAAACGCATACGCCGTAATCCCACGGCAGCGTACTTTTTCTCCAGAAGGAGAATTGTGATGGCAATTAAAGTGCCCATTCCGCCTGCACTGGCAGCCGTTGCAGGCGGGCGTGAGTTGTTGTCTACCAAAGAGGCCGCGCCGCAGGTAAATCGCACAACACATACGCTCTATAAGTGGTCGCTCAACGAGAACGGTCCGATTAAGCCGGTTCGCATTCTGGGCCGGCTCGGTTGGCGCGTCACCGATTTGGCCGCGCTGTTGAATGGCGAGGTGCCGGAATGAAAAACGCCCGCCGTCGTAAGAACAAAGCGAGCGCTGGGGGTAGCACCCAGAGTATCGCACAAAGCCAGACTTCCCACTCGGCAGTGATCCGTCTTAAGCCTACCGCTCGTATGTTGCGTGCCATGTATTTCTTGCTCTCCAAACGCGATGTCACCAGCGCAGAGCTGGCCGACGCAGCAGGTTGCGCAAATGCGCCAGACATGGTCAAAACAATGCGGGATAAAGGTCTTGATGTGCCCTGCCACATGGAACGGTTCATCGACCGCGATGGCTGTACTTGTTTTCGCGGGCGTTACCACCTGTCTTCACATGATCAAGTTCTGGTGCGCCGCTGGCTCGACTTTCATCGGGGGGGCGCATGATGGGCACCGCAGACCGCGCCATTCGTGGCAAAAAAGAGGCCGCCAAGAAGATGCAAGGGCCCCGTTACTGGATTCCTGAAGAAGTGCTGGGCAGTGCTGGGTTTTGCAGCCTGGGTGCCTCAGAGCGGGCGTTGTTCCTTGAGCTCGTTTCCCAGTTGCGGGTCACACCCCACACATCTGAAATCTGCAATAACGGTGAGCTCACCACTTCGCCCACGAGGATGAAGCTGCGGGGGCTGGGTAGTAAAGCGACCGTGCGTAAAGCTGCGCGCCGCCTGGAAGAAGTAGGATTGATCCAGCAAACCCGCAAGGGTGGCCTGCATCACAGGGCCAATCTGTTTGCCCTGACTTACCTGCCGTTAAACGAGTCAGCCAAGCTCGATTTTGGTGCGGAAGGTTATCAAATGCATGCCTACCGCAAGTATCAATCGCACCTCAAACTGGTCAAGAGCAGTTCTTAACCGCCTACCTCCGCGATTAGGTCAATTCAAGGCCCCCTGAATTTCCTGTTTAGCATTCAGGAGGCAATAAATTGCTCTAATCGCGGGTTATTTGGTCTCGCCAGGCGGGGAAAAACTGCCACCTTAAATATTGTTACCATACCAGCAAGGGTCTAGGGCAGTTGATAAAGACTACCGGTGCTGGCGCTGTATGTGATTTCAATATCCGAGGCAACCATGACTACGGCCATCCAACCGAAAGACACCGCAGCCGACCCCCTGCAAACCCAGGCGATGAAAATTGTCCTGAAAGAGAATGAGGCCCTAAAAGATGCTCTAGCAAGGGTGCTGGCCACCCCGCAAATGCGGTCAATCGCCACAGCGCTGGCCTACACCACCCTCAACCAGACTGCTGATCCAACTGCCTACCTGGCCCAGTTAGATGCCCAAGTAAACGCCATTGCACAACAGGACACGTCGCTGCTGGAGGCTACTCTGCTGTGTCAGTTGAGCACGCTGGACATCATGTTCAACAACTTTGCCCTCCGTGCTTCTGAAAACACAATACCAAGCCAGGTGGACCTGTTGACCCGTCTGGCTTTGAAAGCGCAGGCCCAGAGTCGCGCAACCATCGAAGCACTAGCGGCCCTGAAAAACCCGCATCCAGTTTCATTTGTGCGGCAGACAAACATTGCGCAAGGGCCGCAACAAATCAATAACGCTGTCCCATCTTCACCGGGTAGCTCCACACAGGCAGATGCCAGGTTACTGGCGACCCAACCTCCACTTGCCCTCGTAGATCCTTTGTCAGTGAAAATGTCGAAGTCATCCACAAACTAGCCCGCTACCGATTTGCTTCATTTTGGCGAGGGAGTGGGCAAGCGACAGCTCTTTTAGCTTTCTCTTGCTTTCCATTGTCTTTCTTTGGATTGTAAAAGAAGTAGTCGTAACCCCAAGTATTTCCTAATCTGGTTTGTCGGCAAGACCTGTGCCGTCACATTCCACTCAACCGCCATGCACCGTGTGGCTGGGTTCCCGTAGCGAGAGGCAGCAAATGCCCAGGGAGGCGGGGACAATTACATGGGGAAATACGATGTCCCGCTTTTCACTCCGCCGTTCCGTACTACCGCTTACCATGATGCTCGCTTTGGCCAATGCCCTGGCTGAAGGACCCAAGCCAGCAACCAGTTTCACCAAGGCAGAGAACCAGAAGCTGCTGGACTACCTGCCGTTTGATAACAAGCAGGATTTTGATGACGTCAAACGCGGCTTCATTGCTGATTTGCCCTCGCCAGTGATCAAAGGTGCCAAGGGCAATACCGTCATTGATCTCTCGCAGTTCGATTTTCTCAAGCAACAAGGTCCGGCACCGGATACGGTAAACCCGAGCCTGTGGCGGCAAGAACAACTGCTGTCTGTGCGCGGCTTGTTCAAGGTCGTCGATGGCGTGTACCAGGTCCGCAATATCGACTTGGCCAACATCAGTTTTATCCGGGGCAAAACCGGCTGGATTGTGATTGACCCACTTACCTCTGTAGAAACCGCCAAAGCCGCGCTGGATCTGATCAACGCCAAGGTAGAAAACCTGCCCGTTACCGGCGTGATCTTTACCCACAGCCACGTAGATCACTTCGCGGGTATCCGTGGTGTGGTGAAAGAAGAAGACGTGCGCGCCGGCAAAGTGCCCGTGGTGGCGCCGGAAGGCTTTATGGAGGAATCGGTCAGCGAGAACGTGTTTGCCGGTAACGTCATGAGCCGCCGCGCCTCATACATGTACGGCAACCTGCTGCCCAAAAACCCGCAAGGCGCGGTGGGTGCGGGCCTGGGCCTGACCACGGCGGCCGGGACCATTACCCTGTTCGCCCCCAGCAAGCTGATCGAAAAGACCGGCGAGAAAATGACCATCGACGGCGTGGATGTGGAATTCCAGATGGCGCCGGGCACCGAAGCACCGGCAGAAATGCTGTTTTACTTCCCGCAGTTCAAGCTGATCGACCTGGCAGAAGACGCCACCCACACCCTGCACAACCTCTTGACCATGCGCGGCGCCAAAGTGCGTGATGCCTCCAAGTGGGGCAAAACGCTGGATACCACGCTGGATATGTGGGGCAAAGACGCCGTTGTCTCCATGGGCAGCCACCACTGGCCACAGTGGGGCAATGACCGCGTGGTCAAGCACCTGGAAGACCAGCGTGATCTGTACAAATACATCAACGATCAAGTGCTGCGCATGGCCAACGAAGGCCTCACCATGCACGAGATTGCAGACCAGTTTGTGCTGCCCGATGGCCTGGCCAAAGAGTTCTACAACCGGGGTTATTACGGCGACCTGAAGCACAACGTGCGTTCTACCTACCAGTTCTACCAAGGCTGGTGGGACGGCAACCCGGCCAACCTGAACCCGCTGCCGCCGGTGGAAGAAAGCAAAAAGTATGTAGAAATGATCGGCGTGGACAAAATGATGTCGTCCGCCAAAGACGCCTTCAACAAGGGTGATTATCGCTGGTCCGCCACCATTACCAACAAGATCGTGTTTGCCCTGCCCGACAACCAGGCCGCCAAAAATCTGGAAGCCGATGCGCTGGAACAAATGGGCTACCAGGCAGAATCGGGCCCGGCCCGGGACTTTTACCTCTCTGGCGCGCAAGAGTTGCGCAACGGCATCCAGAAAGCCGCCACCCCCAACACCAGTTCACCGGACATCATCCGTGGCATGACCACAGAAATGTTCCTGGATTTCCTAGGGGTGCATTTCAACGGGCCGAAGCTGGGCAATCACACTTACCACTTCAACCTGATTTTCCCGGATACCAAAGAGAAGTTCACTTTGTATGCAGAGAATGGGGTGTTGGGGTATGGCAAGGACAAGCAATACCCAAGCGGGGCTGATGCGACCATCACGCTGAACCGCAGTACCCTGGACAAGATTGCGTTGGGTCAGTTGAAGCTGGGCAATCTGTCTGAAACCGGCGAAGTGAAGTTTGATGGCGACAAGGCCAAATTCAATGAACTGGTGACCTACTTCGACAAGTTCGACTTCTGGTTCCCGATTGCTGCACCTTGATTCTCTAATAGCTGGCGCAACGGGGTGGTTGCCGGACTGATAACCGCAACCACCCCCGCAGCAGTCACCCCGCGCGCCAAACCAACCCACTCTGGCGCCTATTCAGGCTCACAATGGAAACTTCCTGACTCCCGAAAATTCACGATTCCGGACAAACGAACTATCACGTCAAGGAAATCTTTTTGGGCTACGTACGCACACCAGAGCAACGTGCTCTACAGGCAAGCCGAGTGAAATGCTGGGCACCGTGGCTAAAATCAACCGGGCCCAAGACAAACGAGGGGAAAAAGAAGAGTTCTGGAAATGCCTGGAAGCACGGCCTGTATTCAGCACAGCAGAAGAATACATTCAGGCTGGTGCGTGATTATTTGCGCGAGTGTCTGAAGCAATTGCCCTGACATTATTGAGGCAAATGGTGATCAAAATTTGCCTACACAGTGCCTACACAACGACACAAAAGCAAAAGGCCACTCTTTGCAGAGTGGCCTAAGTGCTTGTATTCGCTGGTGGGCTGTGAGTGGCTCGAACACTCGACCTACGGATTAAGAGTCCGCTGCTCTACCAACTGAGCTAACAGCCCAACGAGCCCGCAATACTATATAGGCATTCCTACCCTGTCAAGCGCCTTGACGCACTTTTTTACAGTTTGATGTTGGGCATGGCCTGTGTGGCAATGATGGCACCCCGGTGCTGGATCACCGTTCCGGCCAGCGTGTTGCCGGTGGCAGCGGCCTGGGCCGGGGTGTGGCCGGTCAGGCGGGCGGCGACATAGCCTGCGCCAAACGAGTCACCTGCCGCGGTGGTATCAACCACTTTTTCAACGCGCGTGGGTTTGATGGATTGGGGCGGCTGGCCAGCCAGGCGCACGATGGTATCGCTGCCGCCTTGCTTGACTACCACTTCTGCCACCGGCAGCGCCAGCGCACTGGCAAGGGCTTGTTCGGCGGAAACTGGCGTCGCGGCCATGGCGATATCGTCGTCCAGGGTGATCAGGGCGATGTCGCAGCCGGCATAGGCGCGCTGGTACCAGTGGCGGGCTTCGGTAGCGTCACGCCACAGGCGGGGACGGTAGTTGTTGTCGAAGATGACTTTGCCACCGCGGGCCCGCAATGTGGTGGCAGCCTGCAACAACCGTTCGCGGCCGGCCTCCGGCAGGATCGCCAGGCTGATGCCGCTGAAATAAAGTACGTCGATGCCAGCCAGTTCAGCCTCCAGTGGCGTGACCCCGGCCTCGAAGTACGCTTTGGCGGCGCTGGTATCGCGCCAGTAGCTGAAATGGCGCTCGCCCGTGTCATCGACCTGAATCATGTACAGCCCCGGCACGCGCCCTTTGAGTTGCTGCACAAGGCCGGTCTTGATGCCTTCTGCCTGCCAGGCAGACAACATATCCGCGCTGTGCGGATCGTCGCCCAGCGCGGTGACGTAATCGACTTGCACTGGCTGGGCTTGCAGCAGGCGCGAGAGATAAACCGCCGTGTTCAGCGTGTCGCCGCCGAAGGTTCGCCGCAAAAGACCGCCGCTTTCTTCCTGCAGTTCAATCATGCACTCGCCAATCAGGGCGACACGTTGCGGGGAACTCATGGAGATCTTCCTTGTTTATTGAATCGGCACCAGCCAGATTGTGATTGGTTATCAATTTACATGGCCCGGTACGCGCTGGCCTGATATCGTCCGGGCAAGCCCTGTTTGAGGGCGGTTCATACACTGATATACACGGAGTCATTATCCATGCGTTTGCTACACACCATGCTGCGCGTTGGCAACCTTGATCGTTCCATTGCCTTTTATACCGACGTCCTGGGCATGCGCCTTTTGCGCAAGCATGACTATCCGGAAGGCAAATTCACCCTGGCTTTTGTCGGCTATGGTGACGAAAGCGATACCTCGGTCATCGAACTGACCCATAACTGGGATACGGACCATTACGATCTGGGTAACGGCTATGGCCACATCGCACTGGAAACCGATGATATTTTCGCGACCTGTGAGGCGGTTCGTCAAAAGGGCGGCGCAGTCACCCGTGAGCCGGGCCCGATGAAACACGGCACCACGGTCATTGCCTTCGTGACCGATCCGGACGTACACATAAGTTTCTGATTCCTTGTCATTATTCTAAAGTTTGCTATATGGACACAGTAGAGTTCCTCGTCGGGAGGAAAGATGTCCAAGTCGCAAGCCAGAAGACTTCTGTTGCCGAGATTGCAGCTCACCACTGCTAGCGATCTCAATCCTGAGTCCATACTCCCCGACCACACAGGTGCTCTCCGCTATAAGCGCGAACTCCTGGACGTAAGGTCCCACAACCTTACCAACAATAGTTTCAATCACGCCCCGATCGTCATAGGCAAAAGCGGCGAAATCTGGCGTCCCGCGACCATCTACCTCATCGAACGATTTGGTAATGCAGTCAATCAAACTCATCAGATAGATACTTGCCAATCTATAGCCTCTGATTTAGCTGATTTTAGGAGGTATCTGGATGATGAAGAAATAGATTGGGACAAATTCCATAAGTCAAAATTCTACAGACCAACCTATTTGTACCGCAATCACATTATTCAAAAAATTGATTTAGGAGAAATAGCGGCATCTACCGGAAAGCGCAAAGTTAGAAACGTGATTACGTTCTATACGTGGGCCATAAATAATTCACTAATCCAACCTGAATATCCGCCTTGGGAAACAGTAGATGTTTATATCGAATACGGAAATTCAAACTCTGTAAATAGCAGGTTGGTAAAGGTTGTTTCAACCGACGTCTCCCTTAAAATTGCCAAACAAGACGACCCCTATACCGAAGAAATTAAAGACGGGGGAAGGCTTCGCCCCCTCCCAGAAAATGAGTTGAATATTCTGTTGCGAATATTATTTGATCTTGGCAATCCTGAGATGATAATAATTCATCTCGGCTTGATTTTTTGCAACGCTAGAACCCAAACGATTCTTACCCTTGATAAAGATAAATTTCTAAGGCCTCCAAGAAATGATGAACGTGAAATTAGAATGACTGCAGGGAAAGGCACTTCCGTCGACACAAAAAAAGACAAGCAGATAGTCCTGTATATGCCGAGGGAAATATATTTATTATTTCAAATATATATTAATAGTCCACGAGCCAAAGAAAGGGAGAAAAAGGCAGATATATCGGTCAGAAATCTAGTATTTCTCACCAATAGGGGGTGCCCCTATTATGAAAGAAAAAAAGATAGGGCATTATTTAAAGAGGGTGCAAAAAATGCTCAGGCCAAAAAAGGAGAAACTGTCAGACAGTACGTGAAAGATCGCATCCTGCCTCTAATGAGAAAAGAATTTGGGAAGAACTACAGTTATACGCTTCATGATTTAAGAGCAACTGGCGGAATGCTTTTATCTAACTACTGCATGGAACTTGTGAAGCAAGGGAAAATGACGTTCGAAATGGCAAGGAATTATGTAAGAGTTCGAATGGGTCACAAACTCGGGTCTACTACAGATCTCTATCTAAACTATAAAGAAAATAGAGAACTTATTCTTTCCATTCAAGAAGAATATGATGATTTTCTACATAACTTGATTAGTCCGTGTTCGCTTTTTCAATAGTATGAAATATTGTAAACGAACTCCAAATTTAATGACCATAGGTGAAGTGCCACCTATTGGTCTCGATGCCATCAAAGATCTTGTAATCGTCTTTCCAGAAATTCGTCAAAAGCTAGACGTCGGCAGAATTTGCTTTGCAGACGTTGCGCCCACTTATCGATCGAGAAATGCATTAGCTGCAATGGTAATGCACGAATCTCTCGACATTCGCCGTATAGCGGCTGTTGAAAGATATGCAAACTATATTTATCAACAAAAGAAGGCTGGAAAGCGAGAGTATACCATCAGAAGTGAAGCACACAGTTTCATCACTTTTTGTCACTGGACTGATAGAAATAGTTTTCCAAATCCTTTGGTTTCATCTGACGACGCATTGCTTGCTGCAGAAAAGTACTTCCAATTTGTTAAAAAAAGAATTGTCGCAGGAGAAATTTCTGCTGTCTATGGCAGAGGCTTACAATTTGAATGTTTGAATCCGTTGGAGTTTATTTGGGAAGAGGAAGATTTCCGCGGAAAATTGGAATTGCTATCCACCGAGTCTACATCAGAAAGGCCTGTTGAACTAAAATATGCGCTCTCGCAGTTTGGAGATCGACTTAGAACTTCGGTATCGCTATTTAATGAATTGTATGATTTTTTGATAAATTTCAAACCATTTCCACACGCTCTGAACATCCAGATCGAAGAATCCGGAGCACCCCAAAAAATATGCATAATTCCTCAACACCCTGTTTTGAAATGGCATAACCGTGAAAGCACATTTGCAGACAATGTTTACTGCAAAGAGGAATATAGAATCCGAACTGTTGATGAAATTGCACATCTCTTTAGATTCAAATCAGAAGCAAGAAAACTCGTCAAATCCACCCAAAAGGATTTAGACGAAGCCAATTCCGACCCTCGTCACCGCACAAGAATGCATTTCGCTCAGATAGCAATTTGGGCGTTTCTGGACATTTTTATTGCCGTAACTGCAATGAATCCAGCGAACGTATTCGAACTACCGTGGATTGGTGAATACAAGGTAACCAATGGGCCGGCCCGCTTCAAAAGCATAAAATATCGAGCCAATAGAAAAGAAGTACACTTTGTTTTGGCGACACAAATATTGCCTATTTTTAAAAAATATTTAGAAATTAGAAGCTTCTTCCAACCTCATGAATCTTGCAACTATCTTTTTTTTCAATCTGGTCGAAAAAAACATGGTCATTATCACTGTAACAAAATAATCTCACATTCCTCGTATTTCAAATCACTCAAATTTTTAAGTTCCGAATTGAAGAACATTACCTACCGTGATTGGCGTCGACTTAAGTCGGTCTGGGGTGTTGATCATTTTGATTCGTATTTGGTTTCCAGACTGCTGCAGAATGACGAAAGGACTCTGAAGCGAAAATACGGAAGGCCTTCCCGAACACAAGTTGCCGGTGAGCTCACAGATTTTTTCGGGCAAATCGTGATCGTATCAAATCGTGCAAAATTGGATAATGCCAGAGATATCGCGATCGGAGAATGTTCCGGCTCTCAACTCCCTGAGGAAATTTCAAAGAGCGCACCTATCTCGCCTAATTGTACTCAACCAGAAGGCTGTTTATTTTGTCGCAATTACGTCGTAATCCCAGATGAAAAGGATGTTCGAAAATTACTGAGTTGTCTCTATGTCATCAATACGACTAAAAGTTGGAATAGATCTTCAGAAGAACTTGCGGATTATTTCGACAGGATCATTTCCAGAATTAAAGAAGTCGTGAACGCAATTGGAGATATTTCTCCAGAAAATAAACAGCTAATCAATGAAATTCAACTTGAGGTCGACGACCGAGGAATGCTAGACCCATACCGGTCAGGCTCACTTGAGAGACTAATTGGATTGTGGGGGCGCCCAGCATGACACGATCATGGAATGCAGAATTAAAAAAAAGGGACTTTCTCCTCGAACGATTTGACAATTTAGAAGAAAGCAATCCAATCGTGTACGAAAACCTCAACTCGGGCGTAGCGGTCAGATATAACGATATTTCCTGGAATTTGACCGAACTTCACAGACGAAAAAAACACACCGTTATAAAATTCGATTACTGGGATAAAAAAAACCAAGATACTTTTCAAAAAAATATTATCACTCAATCAAAAAAATTAATTTATATATATTTCAAATCTCAAAAAGATCGCCGCTCTATCGATGTCATCCTAAAGTTTAGCCTCTATATTAGATTGCTTGCGTTAGAATCTTTCGAATCAGGCTGTCTGCCATCTGATATTTTGAAAAACCACACTTTAGTCGAAGATCTTTTTAAAAAGCACAACTATATTGCGTCTGCACTCCTTAATTTCATTCGTCTGCTACGTGAATTCGGAGAAACGTCAACAGGCTTTGCTGTTTTTGAAACTAAATTTGAAAAGAGGATAGTTCAATATATTGCATCATGGAAATCTGAACAACAAACCCCTCCCGTTCCTGCACGCATTTATTTATTATTGATATCTGATCTAGTTCAAGAATTTGATCGTTACGATGGGATCCGTGCTGAATTTATAGAGCACCTTAAAAATGCGCTCAGCAATCCTGTGTATGGCCGCAATAAAACAAGCCAAAGAACAATCGCTCACGATATGGGAATTACATACTACCCAACACCTGAGCTTGAAGACATGATGAGCAATGAACTTAGGCTCTACTTCCGCGACAAGAATATCCGAGAAGTTATTGGTGGACTAAGAAAAATAGCCTCCGACATCCAATTGATGTGCAAAGCTATTTTACATATATTCTCGGGCGCCAGAGGCAGCGAAATTTCTTATCTCAATTACAATTGTGCAAGAACAGAAAGAAATGGCGCAAATATATTTTGCCTTATTGATGGAATACCTGCCAAGAAGCGTGAAAAGGGAGAGCCGATTGAGTTAGTTTCATGGGTCACCTCACCAATTGGTATGCGAGCTATTAGATATGCTCAGGAAATTTCGGAACTGATTTACCGCTACAACCCTTCGGGTATAACAATTCCAGAAGATCGCTGGTTTCTTTTCCCTTCAATGGTTTGGGCGTGTAGAAATGGCCACCCTAATAAAGATCGTGGAACCAATATTAATCCGGGAGTTTTACGGGCAAAACGAGATAGCGAATGCTTCAATTTACTTTGTCCGGTCATTCGAGAAGAGGACATTGAAGAGCTTGAATCTATTGATCCTTTTCGTGCCTGGCATGAGGATCCACTTTACAAGGTTGGGAATCCATGGCCGACAGCATCGACACAACTTAGGCGCTCATTGGCTGTATACGGGACAAACTCGGGGCTTGTCGGCATCTCGAGTATCACCGTGCAATACAATCACATGGAAATCGCCATGTCTGAGTACTACGGAAGGGGTAGCGTTCACGCGAAGCGGATTCTTGCAATTGATCCCGGGCATTTCTGTCATCTTTATCAAGATGAGCAGCCGCTGGCGGAGGGTTTGAAGTTTTTAAAAGACGTTGCTGACTCTGACGAACCCGTTTACGGGCCCTATGCCCTATGGCTTCGGCACAATCTCTTTACTGAAGGGTGGGCAATCTCAACACAGTCCAGACAAGATGTGCTCAATGCCTTTCGCAAAGGCTTGATGGCCTATCAAGAAACGTTTTTGGGCGGGTGCTCTAAAGTTGGTGTTTGCACAGAACGAGCTATGCGCTCAGTGGTGGCCTGTCTTACCTGCGGTTCAGCGACTCTTACCAACGAGGTCATCCGCCGTAGCCTTGTTGATGTTGGCTTCCTGCTTTTCTTTGGTCAGATGGTGCTGAGTGTTGCCACCTACGACAACTCGTTCAGTCTGGAGTCGGCAAGCATGCAGCTTTCTGATTTTGACGCCCACTTTTTAGCTCGTTACCAATTGATCCCAGTGTGGGAGGAGCCGAAATAATGAAGCTGATCTGTTTCTGCTGCATGTGTGTTCTTGGTATTTTGCTCGCCGGGTGCTGTCCCGGCGGATGCTTCATCGCGACGGGCAAAGATGTCGAGGCATTGATCAATGCGCGCCCCTATTTGCTGCAGTGGGCCAAGGCGGATGTAACTCCAGAAAGCAGACGGATGGACTCCCGAACCTGCGGTTCAGACCTTCTCGAAACAGTGCCATATCCTGATGGCATTGCGTTCAGCCAGGACCGGATACAAAAAGAGCAGCAACCGCGGGAGGACGACAGGGCAGCGTATTCCAGGCTGTTTGATAACTGGCAGCGATGCATGCTGAAGAAAGGTTATCGATATACCGGGCAGTGCTACGACAACGAAATATCCAGGGCACTGCCTGCCTGTGGTGCGCCGTGACCTCTCTTTGGCAGACACCCCCAGCACATCGTTTAACTCTGTGGTCGCTGCTCCCGCATCTATGACCGGATTGCAACTCCCGGCCCCCGCACATGCGCTAATCGACAAGTAAAGAAAGAGCCCTGCCTGGCAGGGGCTTTTCTTTTTGTCGCGCCGATGGTTGCGATCTTCGGGATGTGGATTCTGGTTCGCCGCGCGGTGAGTTTCGATTTGAGCTATTTAAGGTTATTGCAGGTTTTGGAAGCTGGAGCGATTCTTCCAGAGGCTGGGATCTGGTTCTGACCAGGGGCGTCTCTCCAGGTTGCTGTCAGCTTTTCGGCCAAAGCCGCCGTTTGCAGCCTCCCGTGGAATCGGCTGGTATGGGGAGCGAAGCAGACCTCGTAGTGGCTACAAATACCGGCCCGATTCGCCGCGCAAAGCAGGCTTTTAGAGCGTCCAAGCCGACGTGTCGTTGAGCCGCTCGAATAACGTATTGCCTTGCTCATCCGGCAGCGGAACCCAGCCAAGCAAGTCCATGAACATCAATCCGGAAGCTGCCAGCCAGCGCAACGAAGCCACGTCGGCATCTGTTGCCTCAGACCGGATTTGAGTCAAGGCTTCGGCATGGTCATCAAGAACTTGCTGAAGCAGCTCCGGTGCCTGCACCAGGGCGGCCAGAAAGGATAAATTCACCGGCTTGGTTTCACCGCCAGATAACCCTTTCAATGCGGAGAGATGGCCATGAAGGACAGGTTCTTGGTCAGAGACTTCGGCAGCCTGGCTATATACCGTTTCCTTGATGAATTGCTGGCGGTAATCCAGCAGTGCGCCGAGCAACTCTTCCTTCGTCGAAAATTGATGGAGTAATCCACCCTTGCTCAGGCCGCTTTCGCTGGCCAAGGCGTCAAAGGTGAGCGCACCTACACCGTCGCGCGTCAAAATGGCGAGGGCCGCTTTGATGGCTTTCAGTCGTGACTGCTCTGAACGGGTGGCGTTATCCATGGTGATGGTGTGATTGCGTTGGCTGTGAAGAAGAATGTGCTCTGAAATTACTGGTTCGGTTCAACCGGTTTTTCCAGCCGGCGCCAGAGTTCGTTGTCGCTGAGTTTGTCGAACAACTGGCCGCGTTCCGCTTCGGAGAAGGGGGAGAGTCCAAAGACGCTCAACAACCCAACCCCCCAACCGGCCGCCCAGCGCAGATGGGCCAGTTCAGCGTCGGTCGTTTCAGCCTGCGTTTTAGCCAGACTGGACGCAATGCGCTTGCCCATTTCCTGCATGGCTTCAGGGGTCTCCATTAATGCTGAAAAGACCGCACGCGCCGGAGAGCGGGAGTTCTCCACCATTTCCCGCATCGTCGCGATTTGCCGCACGGTAAAGGGCTGAGTCTCATCTGGCGACTGCGTGGCAGCAAAGTCATTGCGGAACGAACGGAAGGTTTCCGCGCGGAATGCCAGGATGCCTTGCAACAGGTCTTTCCGGGAAGGGAAATGGCGCGTGACTGCCCCCTTGCTGAGACCGGCTTCCCGGGCAACCGAACCGAACGTCAGTCTTGCCGCGCCATCACGCCCCAGAACGGTAAGCGCGGCTTTGACAATCGCCCGTCGGGTTTGCTCTGAGCGCTCCTGCCTCGTCGCCAAAATCAGTCCTTGAGATGACTTCACTAGAAGAGTGCAAGCATAACTGATGCGGCTTGCCGGGGCCTAATCGGGGTTGCTCTGACGGCGCATTTTTCAACGATTTCGCCAGGTTCCCAGTCAGATTTCCGATACATTATAAAAACCGTCCAGACGGTTTCCAATTTAAATATTTTTCCGTACACTCCATCACGTATTCACCCTTGTCAGTCTCCGACCCTGCCAGCGCTCGGGGCTATCAAAACTCTTTGGGAGAGAACATGGCTATTCAGAAAACTGGTTTGCGCAACGGATGGCTCGCACCTTTTGCGATGCTGCTGGCGACCGCTGCGGTACAGGCAGCAACAGGTAGCGCCCCTGTCGCTGCAACGGCAGCAACCCCTCAGGACTTGCCTGATGACGGCCTGCATTACTCTCTGGGTTTTGGTGCTTTCGTTGCCCCGAAATACTCCGGCTCCAGTGATAATCATGTGGTCCCCGCACCCCTGATTGGTGTCCGCTACGACAGATACTTTTTCGGCACTGTGCCCGACGCCAACGTTCCGTTTGGCATTGGGGCCTATCTGTATCGGGACAAGACCTTTCGCGTTGGCGTTGCGCTCTCCGCTGACCTGGTCAAACCCCGCAAGTCATCCGATGATGCGCGCCTGACGGGCCTGCCCGATGTTGAACGCACGGCGCATGCGACTTTCTTTGCGAGCTATAACCTCGACTGGCTTTCGGTGGTGGGTTCCGCCACGCAGGATGTCGGCGGCAAGGGTCAGGGCACGACCGCGACCCTGGATGCACTGGGCAGATACCAGGTAACTGAACAGCTCACCCTGTCTGCTGGTCCCGGCGTGACCTGGGGTAGCAGCAAGAACAACCAGACCTTCTACGGCGTGACCGCCGAAGACAGCGCCCGTTCCGGACTGGCTGAATACACGCCGGGCGCTGGCCTCGCGGCAATCCGGTTCTCGGTCGGGGCGATGTACCAGCTGGACAAAAACTGGACCCTGGGTGCCCGCATCGGTGCAACTCGCCTGCCTGGCGATGTCGGCGACAGCCCGATTGTAGAAAAGAAGAACCAGATGACCTACGGCGTCTTCACCAACTACAACTTCTAAGCCGGGAGCGCAGCCAGATTGGGCTCTAAATCTGGCTGCAGTGATTGCGCTGTCGAACCGTCTGCAGGTCAATCCATGCCGAGTATGTGCCGTCACCCGCGATACCACCGACTCAACACTACCTTGCGATATCTCGCGCTATTGGCCATGTCATGCATGACCAGCGCTTGTGGTGGACTCGTGACTCCGGATGGGCTGACCCACTTGTATAACTCCGCGACCGACAGCCTCGCAGCACTCACCAGCTCGATGCCGGGGCGACACCCGGCATCCAGAGAGGTGCAGCCCCACCTGCCCTTGAAAGAGGTCTGTATCAGCTGGAATGAAGACGTGTCCATTCCGGATTTTGTACCCGCCTTGCAGCAACTGCTGGATGACTACGGCCTGGTGAGCCGGGTCTATATGCGCGGCACCGCGCCCCACGGCTGCGCCGAGTTGACCTATGCGGCGATTCTGCATCCGGCACAGCAGGGCAATACCGCGCTCACTCCGCCATCGCTGGCCAGCGCGTCTCTGACACTCAAACGGGATGGCGTATTGCTCAGCGCCGCCAGTTTCGAAGAGCACGGCCTCTCGGACGACTGGCGCGATACCGTCACCAGACTGGCCCAGCTTGTAGACACGTTGTTGTCGGGAAAACAGGCGCCGGTGGTGACGTGCATCCACGGAGACCACTGTGCCGCGATGGCATACGAACACGCCTCGTGAGTGAACCGTACTTTCTCGAAATCCCGGATGCCTGGTTCTTGCTCGACCCGCTGAGGAGCATTGCAATGGTCTGGATTGTGGTCTTGCTCGTCGTGTCGATCGGCATCCTGGTGTTGAGGCATTTCTGGGCCACCAAGGAACTGCATGTGGAGCATCAACGCAATAAAACGATCTGGGACAATCTCAACGCGACGCTGGCAGATCTTGATGCGATCCTGAAGTCTGCCGAGCCCGGCATGCCGGCTTCGACCACCCGGGTGCTCAGGCAAGCTGAGCATCTGTTGAAAAAAGCGCAGCTTGCGATCGATGAGTGCAGCTTTACTGGCCAGCTTCTGGAACGGACCCTGCTTGAAATACAGGGCTCCGTGAGTTCAATCCGACAGCTTTGTGAAGCATTGAATCTGCCACTGGCTCCGTCTTTGCAGAGTGCGTCTCCGCCGGAGCCACCAGTACGAGGCTGAAGCGTTTTTGATGCTGCATCAGGCCGGTTGCTTGCCCGCCTGAATTTCCGGCAACTTGAATTCGATCCAGTCAGCCAGGGTCTGCACATGTCTGGCGACTTCCTGACCCAGCGGCGTCAAAGAATATTCCACATGGGGCGGAATAACCGGGTAGGCCACGCGAAGCACGAAGCCATCCTGCTCCAGCCACTGGAGTGTCTGCGCCAGCATCTTTTCACTCACGCCGCCGATCTTGCGTCTCAAGTCGCTGAAACGATGAGTGTCTCTGAGCAGGACCACCAGGATTAAAACGCCCCAACGGCTCGTCACGTGTTTGAGCACTTCCCGCGAAGGACAATTTTCATCCAGCAGGTTGCCCTGAATCAGCTGTTCAACAAGGCTGGGCTTGGTTTCTGACTCAAACTGGTCTTGGTTATGCATCACTTACTTCCAGGTGCGTACTTACATTTAGTTAGTATAAGCGATAGTCTGGTCGCTCACCAATTTCGACCAGGAGTCTTCATTATGTTTGTCGTTACCGGCACAACCGGCCAGCTTGGCCGCCTCGTGATTGCATCACTACTCAAGCATGTTCCCGCTTCACAAATCATCGCAGCCGTACGCCAACCTGAACGGGCAGCGGATCTTGCCGCGCAGGGCATTCAGGTCCGTCAGGCAGATTATTCTGACCCTGCCTCACTGGATGCTGCATTCGCGGGTGCAACCAGATTACTGCTGATTTCTTCCAGCGAAGTCGGCCAGCGTGTTGCCCAGCACCAGAACGTGATTGACGCCGCCAAACGGGCTGGCGTCGCATTGCTGGCCTATACCAGCCTGCTGCACCTGGATACATCGCCACTGTTCCTGGCGGGTGAGCACCGCGAAACCGAGGCGTATCTCAAGGCATCGGGCGTGCCTTATGTGATGCTGCGCAATGGCTGGTATACCGAAAACTATCTCGCCAGCATTCCGGTGGCACTTCAGCATGGTGCGTACATAGGCTCCGCCGGGGAAGGCAAGATTGCCTCTGCTGCTCGTGCAGACTACGCCGAAGCAGCGGCCATCGTGCTGACACTGGAAGATCAAAGCGGAAAGGTCTACGAACTGGCTGGTGATACGGCATACACACTGACCGATTTCGCAGCTGCATTGAGTTCGCAGGCCGGCAAGGAAATTCCCTACGTCAATCTACCAGAAGCCGAGTTTCGCGCTGCGTTACTGGAAGGTGGTTTGCCGGAAGGCCTGGCCTTTGTGCTGGCGGATTCCGATGCAGGCGCAGCCAAGGGAGCCTTGTTTGATGATCAACATCAGCTCAGCAGTTTGATCGGCCATCAAACGGCGGTTTTGGCGGCGATGATCTCAAACGCGCTCAAATAAAACGCGGGTATGTGACCAAGAGCAGCCATTCCATATTGGTATTGTGATGGCTGCTTTGGCCGACTAGCTACCCACAGTGGGTTGGGGCTGGCGGCAAATCGGCCGAAGCAGACATGGCGACTTCAGTTCCTCAACGTCTGCTCCCCCACCCATTGCTGCCACACCAATCGTCCCGTTGCCCATCGGCCCTGGCTTGTCTGCGTGGTCGAATAATCCTCATCTGCCCTCTTGGCTCCCAGGCACAAATTGGCATGTCTGCCTAAGATAATTCATTGCCTTTGGAGACCTCGCATCAGTCGAGGCGCTTGTTTTTTGCAATGGATCGACCGGGGAGAACGAAGTGGATAGACGCAATTTTTTGCTGGCAAGTGCAGCAACGGCAGTAGCAAGCACAGTGACCCTTTCTACCAGCGAAGCGCTGGCTGATACCGAACCCGTCAAACTGACGGGCGCAGCGGGTGCCAAGGGCGAGCCATTAGGTGGTCAGCCGCCTGCGGGTGCCAAAACCTCGATCAAGGATTTCGATTATGAGGTCAAATATCACCGCGCCTTTGAAGCCATTCTGTGGAACATGCCTGCAATTGCCATTTACAGTTTTCGCCGTGCGGCAATCGATGAACTGGGCCTCAAAGACAACGACATCATTACCTATTCGCGACCCGCAACCCCGAAGCTGGAGGCCATCACCGCCAACAGCGTGACGCCGTATATCTCCGCATTTACAGACTTGCGCAAAGGCCCGGTTGTGCTCGAACTACCCGCAGCCGGGCCCGATGGCAGCCTGTACGGACAGGTGGTGGATGCCTGGCAATACACGATTGCCGATGTAGGGCCGTCCGGTCTGGACAAGGGTAAAGGCGGCAAGATCCTGTTTACCCCGCCCGACTTCAAAGGCGATGTGCCCGCTGGCTATATCCATGTGCCATCGCCCAATTACCGGGTTGCCTTTGCGTTCCGCTCCGTGCCAGCCGCCGGCAAGACGGCAGCAGATGCATACCAATATGCGCAACGCCTGCGCATGTATTACCTGTCTGATGCGGCCAACCCGCCCAAACAACGGTTTCTTGATCCGATCGACATGCGTTACCCGACGCTGCCGTTCTACGACGAGCGCCATTTCCAGGACATGCACGAGATCATGTCAGTGGAGCCGGTCAAGGAACAAGACAAAGTCATGATGGGCATGCTGACCTCGCTGGGGATCGAGAAAGGCAAGCCGTTCTCGCCGGACGACACCGCCAAACGGGCGATGCGGCAGGCAGCCATTGATGTCTGGTTCTATCTGCAGTGGTGGTTTGATACCGAAATGGTCAAGCGCGTGTTCTGGCCGGATCGGCACTACGTGTCGCTGATGCAGACCGACACCAACAAGACCTTCACCTTCACCTATGAAGATCGCATTGATGTGACAGAACGTGCCGCCGAGTATTTCTGGTGCACCTATATGCCCAAGGTCGAAACCGACACCCCGGCCAATCAATACATGATGGCCATGGCCGACAAGAACGGCAAACTGCTGGAGGCCGGCAAGCTGTACAAGATCGACGTCCCTGCACAAATGCCAGTCAAGCAGTTCTGGGCTTTAACGGTATACGACCGCGCCACGTTCTCATTCATCTACAGCGAGTCCAACCGTACGACGCTCTCGACCTACGACATGAACAAGATGAAAAAGAATAGCGATGGCAGCGTGACGCTCTACGTCGGCCCCAAAGCACCGGCCGGGCTGGAAGCAAACTGGATTCCCACCAGCGGCAAACGTCCTTTGCCTGCGTTCCGTTTTTACGGGGCCACGGATGAAATGAATCAGAAAATCTTCAAGATGCCGGACTTTGAACTGGTGAGCTGAGTCTTTGCGGTTGTTCCAGTAGTAAAGCGCTCTGCGGTTTTACCTCTTGAGTGGTCCGCCACGAATGCAGGCCACCCTGCCTTTGCCTGACCGGACACCCTGGACCGCCCACGCGGTAGTCCAGGTCGTGTCGCTGGTTTTGCGCACACCTTCCCTGTCAAAATCTGGAGAGACCGATGCGTACACGCATTCAACTTGTCTTGCCTGCCCTGAGCGGCATGGTACTGGCTCTATCTTCTGCCCAAGCCTGGTCTGACAGTGACTCAGACCTCGCGCAGAAGCTGAGCAACCCGGTGGCGGCTTTGATCAGCGTGCCCTTTCAGTTCAACTACGACGATGACATCGGCCCGTCGCGAGATGGCGACAAATATCTACTGAACTTCCAGCCGGTGATTCCGTTTCATCTGAATGATGAATGGAACCTGATTTCGCGCACCATTGTGCCAGTGGTCTCGCAAAGTGATGTCGCACCGGGTGCGGGCTCACAAAGCGGGATTGGCGACGTGGTGCAAAGCTTTTTCCTGTCGCCGCAAAAGCCCACTGAAAGTGGCCTGATCTGGGGCGTTGGCCCAGTGCTGCTGTTGCCCACCGACACCAACAAACTGCTGGGTGCCGAGAAATGGGGCGCTGGCCCTACCGCCGTTCTGCTCTGGCAAAACCACGGCTGGACCTACGGCGCGCTGGCCAACCATATCTGGTCTTTTGCCGGACAAAGCGACCGTCCCGAGGTGAACTCGACATTCTTGCAGCCCTTCCTGGCCTACACCACCAAGGATGCCTGGACCTACACCCTGAACACCGAATCCACCTATGACTGGACCCACCGGCAGTGGTCGGTACCCATCAATGGCATGGTCAGCAAACTCGTGAAGTTCGGCAACCAGCCGGTCAGTCTGGGCGGCGGCGTGCGTTACTGGGCCGCCTCGCCGGATTCCGGGGCGCATGGCTGGGGGCTGCGAGCGGTCGTGACCCTGCTGTTCCCCAAGTAAAGAAGGTTATTCGCTGTCACCAGGGCTGTTGATTGCACTCGTCATTTGCCTGGCTATGCTGATGGGAGCCAGCCATGTGTTGCTCACCCGGCGCAGGCTCCGCATATCCCCCTGGATCGACGCTCAGGCACGCTGATCGAGAAGCGTCACCACACCAACCCGCAAGGAGAGATCAATTGTTTAAAGCTCGTCAATCGTTGTTGGTCATGGCCATGATTGCCGCAAGCCTGGCGGCTAGCCCGCTTGCCCAAGCCAAAGACTGGCCCGATCCAATACTGAAAACCGCCGGCACGCCGGAAAACGTCGCCAAAGGCATGGAATACGATGCCTACGAACAGGGCTTGTCGGCCTATATCTGGGGCTACCCGCTGGTGCGTATGGAACGCGTCATGCGCGAGTACATCGACGTACCCGATCCCAAGCCGGCCACCAGCTACCGCGCCCCGATGAACCAGATCGGCTGGGCGCGTGAACTGGCCACGCCCAAGGCGCTGGACATGCCGACCGCCAACAACGACACCGCCTACCTGAGCGCGGTGGTTGATCTGTCGCACGGCCCGTATGTGTTGTCGGTGCCCGATACCCACGACCGCTACTACGTGGTCGATACCTTCAACATGTGGCAAGAGCTGGAACACTATATCGGCCGCCGCACCACCGGCACCAAAGCCGGCCGCTTTGCGCTGGTGGGTCCGGGCTGGAAAGGCAAACTGCCCGCTGGCGTGAAACGGCTGGATATCAAAACCAGCAAGGTCTGGCTGTGGGGCCGCATGCGCGTTTCGCCGGGCGAGGACATGAGCAAGTTGCACGCCCTGCAAGACCAGTTTGATCTGCGTCCGCTGTCCGCGCTGGGCAAGAAAGACTGGAAAGCCCCGGCCGCCTCGCTGACACCGCTGCCGGATATCGGTGACGATCCGCTGGGTTTCTACACCCAACTGGCTGCCGTGCTGAAAGACAACCCGGTGCGCCCGGATGACAAAGCGCTCTACGGGCAATTTGAGCGCATTGGCTTGACCGACAAGGGCTTTGACCCGAGCAAACTCAACGACGCGCAAAAGAAAGGCTTGATGCGCGCCGTTGAAGATGCCCCGTACATTGCCGTGGCCTCGGTCACGCAGATATCCGAGTCCCGCCAGGGCTGGAGCTTCAACAAGGGCATGGACAATTTCGGGTACAACTATCCATTCCGGGCGGTGGTGGCCGGCCCGTACCTGGGTGGGAATGGCGAGAAAGAAGCGGTGTACCCGCTGCGTTATACCGACAGCCAGAACCAGCCGCTGGATGGCAACAACGCCTATAAGGTGAAGTTCTCGGGTGAGCCGCCCAACAACGCCTTCTGGTCGCTGACCATTTACGATGCCACGACCAAAATGCTGATCGAGAATCCCATCAGCCGGTACAAGTTTGGTAGCGACACCCCGGGCATCAAGAAAGACGCAGATGGTGGTTTTACCGTCACCGTCTCAGCCGACAAACCTACCGACGGCACCAACTGGTTGCCCGCACCCAAGGGCGGTTTCTACGCCATTCTGCGCATCTACCAGCCCAAGGAAGAAGTCTTGTCTGGCACGTGGAAGTTGCCCGAGTTTGAGCGCGAAGCCAAATAGTCGGCACTCCAGAAAAAAAGCCCCTGCGCACTCAGCGCCGGGGCTTTTTTATCGACCAGATCGACCGGGAGTTAGAGTGTGACCTCTTCAAAATCCAGCATCTTGAATATCTTCTGGTTCACCTCGTCTGTTACACCCAACGTCACCCCGGAGTTGAGTAGCAGAATTGGACTCTCAATCCTTTAGACCGGCGCCACGGCCATGGACCGGCTGGTGCAGTCAGGAAGCTGCCGATCACATACGGAACACCCACCGACCGCTTTGGCCGAAACTTTACCGCTGCCCGACATTGTCGAGCAGCGGGTGCTAGAAGCTATATTTCTGTCTGCTCCGATATCTCCAGAGCATCATCCACCTCGATACCGAGGTATCGGACCGTGCTTTCCAGTTTGGAATGACCAAGCAACAGTTGAATAGCACGCAGGTTTTTCGTTCGTTTGTAGATCAGCGTTGCTTTTGTTCGTCGCATCGAGTGTGTCCCGTAGACCGACGAGTCAAGGCCGGCAGCGTCAGCCCAGTGATGCACGATACGCGCATACTGCCGTGTTGAAATATGGAACGCCGGTGCTGGGCGGCTCGGAAAGAGATATTGATCTCCCCGCAGTTTGGTTTTGTCCAACCAGGCAGAGACAGCCATTCTTGTAGGTTCAGTCATTTCAAACTGTACGGGTCTTTGCGTCTTTCTCTGAATGACAATGGCTCGGGGAAGGACTTGACTCCCGTGGGCGATATCGCGGACGCGCAGACTGACGAGATCGCACCCCCGCAACTTGCTATCGATTGCCAAATTGAACATGGCGAGGTCGCGGACAGCATGGGTGTTTTGAAGGTAGATACGAATCGTCCAGATATCTTTCAACCTGAGAGGTGGTTTCTGGCCCACGAGCTTGCCCTTGTTCCAGGCTTCTCGCTTACAGATGGTTTCCATGCCGGACTCCTTGGTGGTTGAGAGGAGTCCAATTATTTGGTTCGCACACAGACGGCGGGCTGCTGCTCATCCGAACCGACAGGATTCAGCGGCTGTTCGGCCGAAGCGGTCTGTTAGCCCATTTGTCCTGAAAGTCTGCTCAGAGCCACATACCGGCCATTTCTCTGTTGCCGGCACCGAACGTCAACTTTCTTCCCCTTCGGAGCGCGTAGGGGCGTGTTACCATCTGCGCCGTGCCGTTTTTATTGCTTTGCAGCATGTGGCGGCGCTGCTCCATTGCCATGATGCGGCCAACGTTGGCCACTTTTCTGTCGTCTTCCCGCCTTGTCGCCGGTCGCGGCGTAACCTGTTTTCTGCTGCCGCACGGCGCTTCCCATGATCATTCTGAAAAACGTGGCCTTGCGCCGCGGCACCAAAGTCCTGCTCGACAACGCGTCGGTGACGCTCAATCCCGGCGAGAAAGTCGGCCTGGTCGGCCGCAACGGCGCCGGCAAATCCTCGCTGTTCGCGGTGCTGAACGGCTCGCTGCACGAAGACGGAGGCGATGTGTCGATCCCGTCGCAGTGGCGCATGTCGCAGGTGGCACAGGACATGCCGGAAACAGCGCAGACGGCGACCGAGTTTGTGGTCGAAGGCGATACCACCCTGCTCGCCGCGCAGCAGGAGGTGACCGAGGCCGAGGCCGGCGAAGACTACATGCGCATGGCGCACGCCTATACCGCACTCAACGATGCCGGCGCCCACGACGCGCCGGCACGGGCGCAGGCGCTGATTCTCGGGTTGGGTTTCAGCGTTGCCGAGCTGCAGCAGCCGGTGAACAGCTTTTCCGGCGGCTGGCGCATGCGGCTGCAACTGGCGCGTGCGCTGATGTGTCCGTCCGACCTGCTGCTGCTGGACGAGCCAACCAACCACCTGGATCTGGACGCGCTGGTATGGCTGGAAGCGTGGTTGAAGCAATACGCCGGCACCATGGTGGTAATCAGCCATGACCGCGAATTCCTCGATGCCGTCACCAACGTGACGCTGCACGTCGACAATGCCAAGCTGGTGCGCTACGGCGGCAATTACAGCAAGTTCGAGGACATGCGTGCCGAACAGCTGGTCCTGCAGCAAGCGGCACTGGCCAAACAGCAGGAAAAGATGGCGCACCTGCAAAAGTTTATCGATCGCTTCAAGGCCAAGGCCAGCAAGGCGAAGCAGGCGCAGAGCCGGGTCAAGGCGCTGGAGCGGATGGAGAAGATCGCGCCGGTGCTGGCCGATGCCGAATTCCAGTTCGAATTCAAAGAGCCGCAGAGCCTGCCGAACTCGATGTTGTCGATGACCGGCGCGGTGTTCGGCTATCCGGCGCCGGAGGGCGCGCCGCAAGACACGCCGCCGACGGTGATCGTGCGCAACGTGAACCGCACCGTGCTGGCCGGGCAGCGTATCGGCATTCTCGGTGCCAACGGCCAGGGCAAGTCGACGCTGGTGAAAACCGTGGCCGAGGCGCTGCAGGCGGTCGGTGGCGAGATCATTCGTGGCAAGGGGCTCAATATCGGCTACTTCTCGCAGCAGGAGCTGGACGTGCTGCGGCCGGACGACGATCCGCTGCAGCACATGTTCCGTCTGGTGCGCGACACCCCGGCGGCGATGCGGCCGTCGGCCAACGATTGCCGCGAGCAGGGGTTGCGCAATTTCCTCGGCACCTTCAACTTCAGCGGCGACATGGTGAAGCAGGCGGTCGGCAGCATGAGCGGCGGCGAGAAGGCGCGGCTGGTGCTGTGCATGATCGTGTGGCAGCGGCCGAACCTGCTACTGCTGGATGAACCGACCAACCATCTGGACCTTGCCACCCGCGAGGCGCTGAGCGTGGCGCTGAACGAGTTCGAAGGCTCGGTGATGCTGGTCAGCCACGACCGGGCGTTGCTGCGCGCGGTGTGCGACGAATTCTGGATGGTGTCGCGTGGCGGGGTCAGCGATTTCGCGGGCGATCTGGACGATTACCAGGTCTACCTGCTGGAAGAGGCCAAGCGCCGACGAGAAGAGGCGGCCGGCAAGCGTTAAGCCGGCCCGTCTGCGCGTGACCCCCTTGCGGCCGGGCAGAGGGCGGGATTGGCTACAGGAGCCGGGGCAGTCCAGTTGCCCCGCCGTGCCAGGCACGTCAGGTTTTCAGGGGGCTGTTCAGCGGTTAGAAGCGGACATGCCGGCGAAAGGGGTGCAAGTCTGCTTCGGCCGATTTGCCGCCAGCCACAAACAACAGTAGGCAGGTCATCGGCCAAAGTGCCCGTTTGCTTGTCAGCGGCGTTGGGCGGCACTGCAACCAATAGCGTCCGCTGTTTATCGCGAGTGTTGCTGTAGCCTCTAGGCACGCAGGAAGAAGGCCCGGCTCCCGCTCGCTACCTCGCGGGACAGTGTTCTACGTGGGTCAGTTTTCGGTGCAAATTACTGCATCAGGCGGGGGTGCGGACGTTTTCCTGGACTGGTTTACGTTGCAATCCCCAGGGACTGCCGGTAGGCCACCGGGCTCAGGCCGCCCAGTGACAGCTTGATACGGCGCTCGTTGTACCAGCGGATGTAGATGTCCAGCTCCTGCATGAACCATTCCACAGTGATACCGGTCCAGTTGCGGCCATGGAACATCTCGTTTTTCAACCGTCCGAAGAAGCCTTCGCAGGCTGCATTGTCGGGGGAACAGGCCTTGCGGGACATCGAACGGACGAGACCGGCCGACTGGATCCGTTGCACCCAGCCTGGCCATCGGTAATGCCCACCCCGGTCACTGTGAATCAACGGCTGATCGCCAGTGGCCAGCGTACTGATGGCACGATCCAGCATACTGTTCGCCAGTTGCGCATCCGGCCGGGTGCCGATGGACCAGCTGACTACTTTGCCATCAAAACAATCGATCACGGGCGAGAGATACACCTTGCCCGACGGCAGCGGGAATTCAGTGATGTCCGTCAGCCACTTCTCGTTCGGTGACCGGGCATGGAACTGCCTGGCCAGCAGATTCTCCGGCGCATGGCCAATCTCTCCGCAGTAAGAACTGTAACCGCGGCGACGCGTCCGGTGAACGACAAGCTGCTCCTCCTGCATCAGGCGACGCACCACTTTTTCAGAGAGACGGGCATGACCCTGGCGCAGGACGGCGTGCATGCGCCGGTAGCCATAGCTGCGGTAGTTGCCATGGAAGATACTGGTCATGGCATCACGCACCGCTGCATATTTGTCCGGGAGCCACTGACACGCCCGGTGATAGAAGTACGAACTGCGGGCCAGCCCTGATGCGGCCAACAACTCAGGGAGCGCGTAAGTCTGTTTCAGGGCGTCAACCAGTATCGTCTTCTCCCGGTTGCCCAAGCGCAGCAGGGTGACGCCCGTTTCTTTTTTTATCAGCTCATTCGCCTTCTTCAGGATGTCGTGTTCAAGCTGTAGTTGACGGAGGTTGCGTCGAAGGAATTCGACCTGTTGTTCCAGTGCCGTACGTTCAGTCTCCGATACGGGTGTCTTCTGGCGTTTCATGGATGCGGGATCCTCCCGACCGAGTAACTGGTTCTTCCAGTTGTAGAGCATCGGCCTGCTCACGCCTGCCTTTTGAGCAACCCGGCTCGCACTTTCTTCTCGGGTGCACAATGCAATGACGGCCGTCTGCCGGACCTCCCGGGATTTCGGAACGCTGCCCGCGACCCGCCCGACAGGGCGTTTGCCGATGTCAGGACATCGTTCTTCAATCCAGGCAACCAGCGTCGCACGGCCAGGATAGCCTAACGCCCTCAAGGTGGCGGCAGCACAGCAGCCATGGCTCAGGTAATGATCGACCGCCACCTGCTTCTGGTCGGCGGAATATTTTGACTGCAAACGCACATAGCCCGTCGGCAGATCCCGGCCCTGTTGATATTCGCGATACCAGGCCTTGAGTGCATTTTTTGTTGGATAACCCAGTGTGCGGATGGTTGCGTTGATGCGCTTGCCCAACTTCAGGTAGAGCTGGACTGCTCGTAACCGGTCTTCGTACGAATACATGAACTCCCCTCCAGGTAGTCCAGGTTTTTGTCCGCACCCCCGGCGGGTCAGGTTTGGGTGCAAATCAACAGTCGGCTTTCATTGCGCTTGCCATAACATCTCCCTGATCATTGTTCCAATGTGGAAGCCGCATCGGAACTTGGATTCAGGAGAAATATGGAGACAAAATACTACCTAGACGGGCTCAAGTCAGAACCTAGGGGCATGACCCATCGATTGCTGAGTGAAGAGGAATACCAGACTTTGCTCGGGGATATGACCATTTTGCGAGGGGCACTTGGACTCGAAACAAAGTATCAGTACCTCATCCGCAACTATGCAACCTTCGAGCGCGAGCTGTTTGACTGCACACTAGATTCGGTTCTCTTCGAAAAGAACGAGTACGCAAGTTTTCATGAAATCAAGGTACGGCTAAATCTGGCTCTGGCTAACTTCCTGTCTACGGCTCGTCTCTATCTTGACCAAGCCCATCGCGATATTCAGCCAGCCCTTGCCGACCCAAAAGAAGCAGCCCGTTTACTTAAACACTTCAGGACTGAACAATACGACAGCCACTTTGCCTACCGCTTCATGGAAGCGCTCCGAAATCACGTCCAACACAATGGGAGCGCCATTCACTTGACGACAAAAACCGTAGAGTGGGTTCGAGTGAAGAATGAAGAAGTAATGGAACAAAGGACCATCATTCAGACGACACGTCAGTCGTTGGCCGAAGATGGGAAATTCAAGGCAGAGGTACTGGACGAAATGGATGATCAGGTGGATCTGAGAAGAAGTGTGCGCCAATACGTAGAGTGCTTAAGTGATATTCAGGCCTCAATGCGGTCCGTTATCAAAGATGCCGTACTGCAAGCAGAAACTCACCTGCAGCAGGTCATCGAAGCTGCTTTGGAGGAAAAAGAAGGTGTAGTACGGGTTATGAAGATAACGGATGGGAATGTCGATGAAGACTATGCGCTCTCCCTTGAGTATGACAAGGTGCGACGTGTTCTTCAGTCAGAATCCGCCTCTCTGCGGAACTTGCCTTTAATGCACATCAGTGGCAGATAGATTGAGGTAAAAACCGGTTGATCTCACTGGCGAGTTGGCGAAAAATTCCTCCAGTCTATTGAATACTCTGAAATTGCATGAATACTCGAGCAGGTTCACAGCAGATGGGCCTGGCTCGTCACAGAACATTGACCGACAAAAACTCCACGGGAAAATAGTTATGAAGTACTTACACACAATGGTTCGTGTAACGGACCTGGAAGCCTCTTTATTTTTCTACCGCGATGCCTTGGGTCTCTTGGAAATTAGTCGCAAAGAGTATGAAAAAGGAAGATTCACGCTTGTTTACCTAGCGGCGCCAGGGGATGAAGAAGCGCAAGTTGAGTTGACTTACAACTGGGACCCAGAAACCTACACCGGGGGTCGCAACTTCGGCCACCTCGCCTACGAAGTGAATGACATCTATGCGACCTGTGCAAAGCTGGAAAGCCTCGGCGTGACAATCTTGCGCCCCCCGCGAGACGGCCGAATGGCGTTCGTGAGATCCCCTGATGGAATTTCAATTGAACTTCTGCAAGGTGGCGAGGCTCTCCCTCCAGCTGAACCTTGGGTTTCCAAGCCCAATATCGGTGCCTGGTAAAATTGTCCATAAATTCCTGTCCATGTGGACTCGACGAGTTATAGCAAAGCTATTGATTTTAAATAAAATTAATTGTCCATATGGGTAGAAATTATGTGTAGCCAGGGTTACAAGATCGAGTTCATCCAGAAAAAGACCTGAGGGTCACTGGATTTGCGAGCCGGGCGGCCTGCCCGGCTTTGTCATGCATATTGATTACTGATTGCTCATGCCACTTCTTTGCAAACGCCTTGTGCCACTGTTGATGATGTTGCCCGCACTCGCCTTTGGCGCAGAGCCTGCGGGGGCCAGCCTGTCGCTGGCATGGACCATTCCGTTTGCCGGCATGTTGTTGTCGATTGCCGTGTTCCCGCTGGTGGCGCCGCATTTGTGGCATGACCATTTCGGCAAGATTGCGGCTTTCTGGATTGCCTTGTTCCTGCTGCCGTTTGCCGCCGTCTTTGGCGTGGATGCCGCCCTGCATAACGTCGTACATGCACTGGTGGGCGAGTACATCCCGTTCATCTTGCTGCTGTTTGCGCTGTATACGATCTCTGGCGGCATTCTGGTCTGGGGCACGCTGCGTGGCTCGCCTGCGCTCAATACCGGTTTGCTGGCACTGGGCACACTGCTGGCGTCTGTCATGGGCACCACGGGTGCGGCCATGCTGCTGATCCGGCCTTTGCTCAAGGCCAATGCGCACCGCCAGCACAATGTTCATGTGGTGGTGTTCTTTATCTTCCTGGTGGCCAATATTGGTGGCGGGCTGACGCCGCTGGGTGATCCACCCCTGTTCCTGGGCTTTTTGCAGGGCGTGACGTTCATGTGGACGGTGCAGCACATGCTGCCGTCCGTGGCGTTTTGCGCGGCTGTTTTGCTCACCTTGTTCTATTTCCTGGATCGCCATTTCTGGAAACGTGACCCCGCCCCGGTCGCCACAGAAAAACCGCAGCCGGTCAAACTCTACGGCACCTGGAACATGCTGCTGATCGCCGGCGTTGTGGGTGCGGTGCTGATGTCCGGGCTGTGGAACAGCGGCGTGCAGATCGACATTTACGGTACAGCGGTTGATCTGCAAAGCCTGGTGCGCGACGCGCTGTTGCTGATGCTGGGGCTGCTTTCATTGTGGCTGACGCCAAAGCAGATTCGCGCCGGCAACGAGTTCAACTGGTTTCCGATCCTGGAAGTCGCCAAGCTGTTTGCGGCCATCTTCATTACCATCGCCCCGGCCATTGCCATTTTGCGCGCCGGGCCTGAAGGCCACCTGTCCGGCCTTGTCAGTCTGGTCAGTAACGAGATGGGGGAACCCGTCAACGGCATGTATTTCTGGATGACGGGCTTGCTGTCGAGCTTTCTGGATAACGCGCCGACCTACCTGGTGTTCTTCAACCTAGCGCATGGCGATGCGGCGCACATGATGGGCCCGTTGGCATCGACCCTGCTGGCGATCTCCATGGGTGCGGTTTTCATGGGTGCCAATACCTATATCGGCAATGCGCCCAACTTCATGGTCAAGGCCATTGCCGAGCAAGGCAAAGTGAAGATGCCCGGCTTCTTTGGTTACATGCTTTGGTCAGGTGCCATTTTGTTGCCGTTGTTCCTGCTGGTCACCCTGATCTTTTTCCACTTCTGATCTGGCGGATCACGCCGCGCCCGGCGCGTGATCCGTTCTGCCCCTTGCCCCGCCTGCCAGGCATATTTCTCAAAATATGCCATGATAATTTTCACGGTACTTTCTTTTCTTCCCTGAATTTACCCGTTGAACCTATCCGGTAACTTTCTCTCTATGTCTCAGAGTTTGTTCTAAGGTTACCCAGTAACTTTGTCACAGTGAGCAAAAGTTCAGCCTGGCGCGTTGATCCAGGTCAGAAGCCGTTCATGTAAACGGCATAAACTGATCGTAACCCGGCAAATGCTTTGCTTCACAAAGACAAGCTGCCTGACCAGTTTTGCAATCACAACCAGAACGAGGTGAACCGTGGCTCAAAAAGCTCTTCCCAAGGACCTCATCGACAAGATGCACGCCTACTGGCGCGCAGCCAATTATCTGTCAGTTGGCCAGATTTACTTGCTCGATAACCCCCTCCTGAAAAAACCCCTCAAGCGCGAGCACGTCAAGCCGCGTCTGCTGGGTCACTGGGGGACGACACCAGGTCTGAACTTTGTTTACGTGCATTTGAACCGCGTCATCAAGGAACGCAGCCTGTCTGTGGCCTATATTGCCGGTCCTGGCCATGGTGGCCCGGGTCTGGTCGCCAATACCTGGCTGGAAGGCACCTACGGCGAGGTTTATCCAAGCATTGGCCAGACCGCAGATGGCATGCAGCGTCTGTTCAAGCAGTTCTCTTTCCCGGGCGGCATTCCGTCGCACGTGGCACCGGAAACCCCGGGCTCCATGCATGAAGGCGGCGAGCTGGGTTATTCGGTTTCTCACGCGTTTGGCGCGGCATTCGATAATCCGAACCTGGTCGTGGCCTGCGTGGTAGGCGATGGCGAAGCCGAAACCGGCCCGCTGGCAACCAGCTGGCACTCCAACAAGTACCTGCACCCGATTGACGACGGTTTTGTGCTGCCGATCCTGCATTTGAACGGCTACAAGATTGCCAACCCGACGCTGCTCTCGCGCATTCCGCATGACGAGCTGCAAAAGCTGTTCGAAGGCTACGGCTACAAGCCGCACTTTGTAGAAGTGGGCAAGGATGTCCATGACTACGCCGATATGCACCAGCGCTTTGCCGCGACGCTCGATACCGTGCTCGACGAGCTGGACGCAATCCGCAAGAACGCGCTCAAGGAACAAAAAGCCGGCAAGCCGCTGACCCGTCCGAAGTGGCCGATGATCATCCTGCGCAGCCCCAAGGGCTGGACTGGCCCGGTTGAAATTGACGGCAAGAAAGTGGAAGACTACTGGCGCAGCCACCAGGTGCCGTTCTCCGACATGACGCCGGAACACGTGAAAAACCTGGAAGACTGGCTCAAGAGCTACAAGCCCAAAGAGCTGTTCACCGATGACGGCGCGCTCAAGGCCGAACTGCAGGAACTCGCCCCCAAGGGTGAACTGCGCATGGGCGCCAACCCGCATGTGCATGGTCAGGTCACGCGTGATCTGAAAATGCCGGACTTCCGCAAATATGCAGTCGAAGTCAAAAAGCCGGGCACCATCAATGCCGAAGCAACCCGCGTCATGGGCAAGTTCCTGCGCGATGTGATGAAGGACAACCTGGACGCGAAGAACTTCCGTATCTTCGGCCCGGATGAAACCGCATCCAATCGCTGGCAAGACGTCTACGATGTGACCGGCAAGCAATGGCAGGCCGATTACAAGCCGGAAGATGCGGACAACGACTTCCTGGCGCAAAACGGCCGCGTGATGGAAATCCTGTCCGAGCACACTTGCCAGGGCTGGTTGGAAGGCTACCTGCTGACAGGCCGTCACGGCTTCTTCAGCTGCTACGAAGCCTTCATCCACGTCATTGATTCCATGTTCAACCAGCACGCCAAGTGGCTGAAAACCACGCGTGACATCCACTGGCGCAAGCAGGTGCCGTCGCTGAACTACCTGCTGACCAGCCACGTGTGGCGGCAGGATCACAACGGCTTCTCGCACCAGGATCCGGGCTTCCTGGATCACGTGGTGAACAAGAAGTCTGAAGTGATCCGGGTGTACCTGCCGGCCGATGCCAACACGCTGCTGTCGGTGACCGACCACTGCCTGCGTTCGCGTCATTATGTGAACGTGGTGGTTGCCGGCAAGCAACCGGCGCTGCAGTACCTGACCATGGATCAGGCCATCAAGCATTGCACCAAGGGCGTCGGCATCTGGGACTGGGCATCCAACGACCAGGGCGCTGAACCTGATGTGGTCGTGGCTTGCGCCGGCGACGTGCCGACCATGGAAGCACTGGCCGCGACCGATCTGCTGCGTCAGCACTTCCCGGATCTGAAGATCCGCTTTGTGAACGTGGTTGACCTGATGACCCTGCAACCGAAGGTGGAACACCCGCACGGTCTGGATGATCACGAGTTCGATTCGGTCTTCACGACCGACAAGCCGATCGTGTTCGCCTTCCACGGCTACCCGTGGCTGATCCACCGCATCACCTATCGCCGCAACGGTCACGACAACCTGCACGTGCGTGGTTATGTCGAAAACGGCACCACCTCCACCCCGTTCGACATGGTGGTGATGAACCAGGTTGACCGCTACTCGCTGGCGATTGACGTGATCGACCGCGTGCCGGAACTCGCCGTCAAGGGCGCCCATGTGCGTCAGAAGTTTGAAGACAAGCTCATTGAACACAAGCATTACATCAATGAGTATGGCGACGACATGCCGGAAGTGCGCGACTGGAAGTGGCCGTACTAAGCCGGTTTACCGGTTTGAAACCACAAACGACCTGCTCCGGCAGGTCGTTTTTTATTGGGCGTCGTCAGCATTGGCCATGACAAAACGCAGCCCGGCTGGAAAACCAGTATTGCGGTGCGGCAAATTCCGACAGTACATTTTGCAGAGCTCGCATACAATCGAGCACTGAGCCACCAAGCCGGAGTGCCCTGTGTCTGACCTGGAACTACTGACCCGCATCTGTGACCTTGCCCGCGACGTCGCCGCGCGCGAAGTCATGCCCCGCTTTCTGAAAGTCGCCAGCGGGCGCAAACACGACGGCAGCACGTTTACCGAAGCAGACCTGGCCAGTCAGGCCGCCCTGGTCAAAGGCCTGCCGGAAATCATCAATTGCCCGGTGCTGGGCGAAGAGATGACCCACGCAGAGCAACTGGCGTTGCTGGAAAACAACCCGGACGGCCTGTGGATTGTCGACCCTATCGATGGCACCACCAACTTCGTGCATGGCTTGCCGTATTTCGCCATTTCCATTGCCTTGATGCGGCAGGGCCGGTCGGCGCTGGGCGTGGTGTATCTGCCAGTGCTTGATGAGTGTTATTACGCGGCCGCAGGCCAGGGCGCGTGGTGCAACGGCGAGCCGCTGCCGCTGATTGCGCCGGATATCAAAACCGGCGATGGCGTGGCGATTGTCGAAACCAAGCATCTGACCGGCCGGTTGCCCAACCGCGTGGTCACCGTCGCGCCGTTCTCCAGCCTGCGCAACTTTGGCGCCTCGACCATTGACTGGTGCTTTCTGGCTGCCGGTCGCGTCGACATCATGCTGCACGGCTCGCAAAAACTGTGGGATTACGCGGCTGGCGCGCTGATCGCCCAGGAAGCCGGCTGCCAGCTGGCGACACTGAATCTGGATGACTACTGGGCCGACCGGGTGATGGCGCGCTCAGCCATTGCTGCGCGCACCCCCGCCCTGTTCGGCCCCTGGCGCGACTGGGTCAGATTGAACCGATAAGCCCGCGCTCGAACGGGTATACGACACCCAGTTCTGCCCGCGCGTGATCCAGCAAGCGGATCATGGCGCGTGAGGTCTCGTGCGACAGGATCGGGCTCTGGCGCTTGCCCTCGCGCAGCAGCTCGCAAAAGTGCGCGGCTTCGTAGTTCAGACCACCGCCTTCGGCCGGCTCGTACAGTTCTACCTTGCGGCCATCGGCGTACACAATCGTGGCGCGCTCCGGGTGCCACCATTTTTCGTGAATCACAATATGGCCGCCGGTGGCGCCGATCATGGCGTCGCCCGAGCCACCAACGCCCAGGCCGCAATATACCTGCGAGAAACCGTCACGATGGCGGCTGTTGATGGCGGCAAAGGTATCCACGCCGCCTTCAACCCTGCCCTGCACCTGCACGTTATCGGCGGCGCCCAGCCAGTCCACAGCCAGGAATACGCCATACACGCCGATATCCAGCAAACCGCCACCTGCCAGTTGCGGATCATACAAACGGCCGCCCGACTGGGCTTCCGGAATTGCGAAACCTGCGCGGGTAAAGCGGATCTGGCCGATCGGGTCTTTTTGCAGGGTCTCGCGCAGCTTGCGGTACAGCGGGTAGAACGGCGGCTTCATGGCTTCCATGAACAGCTTGTCACTGACCGCGGCTTGCGCCAGCACGGCCTCCAGTTCACCCAGACTGATCGCGGCGGGCTTTTCACAGAGCACCGCTTTGCCGGCACTAAGCGCGGCCAGACAGTACTGGGCGTGGCTGTTGTGCGGTGTAGCGATGTAAACGGCATCGATATCGCTGGCCAGCAAGGATTCGAGCGACGCTGCGGCCGTCGCGCCAAATTCTTTGGCAAAGGCAGCGGCTTTGTCTGCGGTGTGATTCCAGACCTGAGCCAGAGCGGCATCAGGCACGAGTTTGAGGCCTTCGGCAAAACGACGGGCAATCCCGCCGGTTCCGATCACGCCAAAGCGTATGGTTTGGGAGGACATGGCACATTCCGTTGACTGGATTTTGTCCGGCCATGATACCCCGCCCGATGTGACGGGCGAACCGGGTAAACACTGGACAGACGGCAAGCGTCAAATTCTGTGCTGCGCGCACCCACAGCACAGCCATAAAAAAGGGCTGCATCCGCAGCCCTTTTGTTCAAGCAGACGCCAGCCAGGTCAGGCTTTGTCGAAGCGCACCAGCGCCAGGCTGCCGCGCAGGTTGGGCAGGAACGAGACTTTTTGGCCCTGATGCATCACCACCTGACCGGTGGTCTTCATGCCCAGTTTGTTCAGCAGCCGGCCGAAGTCATAGATCGTGCACAGGTGGATGTTGGGCGTGTTGTACCACTCATAGGGAATGGTCTCCGACACCGGCATGCGGCCCAGCGCCAGTTGCCAGCGGTTTTCCCAGAAGCCGAAATTGGGAAAGGTGACGATGCCGGTGCGGCCCACGCGCAGCATTTCCAGCAGGATGTTCTCGATGTTGTGCATGGCCTGAATGGTCAGCGACAACACCACATAATCAAACGTGTTGTCCTGGAAGGTGCCAAGGCCGCTTTCCAGGTCAGTCTGGATCACATCGACATGCTTCTCGACGCAAGCGGTTACGCCATCGACATCGATTTCTACGCCGTAACCCTGCACGCGCTTGTTGCCCGACAACCAGGCCAGCAAAGAGCCATCGCCACAACCCAGATCGAGCACGCTGGCGTTGGGGTTGATCCAGTCCGCCACATTTCTGAGGTCAGGGCGCAAAGTCAGATTGTTGCTCATGCGTTCACCTCCGCTGCAACGCGGTTCAGATAGGCCCGCATGATGTTGTGATACGGCGCGTCCTCCATCAGGAAGGCGTCGTGGCCGTGGGCCGATTCAATCTCGGCGTAGCTGACGTGTTTGCGCGCATCCAGCAAGGCTTTGACGATCTCGCGCGAGCGCTCCGGCGCAAAGCGCCAGTCGCTGGTAAATGACACCACCAGGAATTTGGCCAGTGCTTCTTTAAGCGCCGTCGCCAGATCACCGCCGTAATGCCGGGCCGGGTCGAAGTAATCCAGCGCCTTGGTCATCAAGAGATATGTATTGGCGTCGAAAATGTCAGAGAACTTGTCGCCCTGATAGCGCAGATACGATTCGATCTCGAACTCGACATCGTAGCTGTACCGGTACTCGCCACTGCGCAGCAAACGGCCGAATTTCTCGCCCATGCCGTCATCAGACAGATAGGTGATGTGGCCCAGCATGCGCGCCAGGCGCAGGCCGCGGCGCGGTACGGTGTTGTGGGCGTAGAAATCGCCACCGTGAAAATCCGGATCAGTCAGGATGGCCTGGCGGGCGACGTCGTTGAAGGCAATGTTCTGCGCGGTCAGCCGGGGCGCAGAGGCAATCACCAGCGCATGCCGTACGCGCTGCGGGTAGGTGATGGTCCAGCGCAGCGCCTGCATGCCGCCCAGGCTGCCGCCGATAATGGCCGCAAACTGGTGAATGCCCAGCATGTCAGCCAGCCGCGCCTGGGTTTCCACCCAGTCACGCACCAGCACCAGCGGAAAGCGCGAACCGTACGGTGTGCCGGTTTCCGGGTCGATGGACGACGGGCCGGTAGAACCATGACAACCGCCCAGATTGTTGAGGCCAATCACAAAGAAACGGTTGGTATCAATGGGCTTGCCTGGCCCGACCATGTTGTCCCACCAGCCTGGATTCTTGTCGGATTCCTGATAACGGCCAGCCACGTGATGGTGGCCCGACAGCGCATGGCAGATCAGGATGGCGTTGGTGCGGTTCTCGTTGAGCGTGCCGTAGGTTTCATACATCAGCTCGTAGCGCGGCAAGGTCACGCCGCTGGACAAGGCGATGGGCTGATCGAACACGGCCTTCTGGGCTGAGACGATCCCTACGCTTGACGGGTTGGTCATGGTCGGTCCTGTTGGCTAATTCAGGTTTGTTCTTGTTGCGATGTATGCCGGATCAGGCTTTGGCGGCGGACGACGAATCATCCCCGGCAAACTGCGCCGCATGCATGTGGGCGTACTGGCCACCCTTGGTGATCAGCTCGCTATGGTGGCCAGACTCGATGATCTTGCCGTGCTGCATGACAATGATGCGGTCCACGTTTTCAATGGTGGACAAGCGGTGCGCAATCACAATGGTGGTGCGGTTTTTCATCAGGTTTTCCAGCGCAGCCTGCACCTTGCGTTCGGATTCGGTATCCAGCGCGCTGGTGGCTTCATCCAGAATCAGGATCGGCGCATCTTTGTAGATGGCGCGGGCAATGGCCAGGCGCTGGCGCTGACCGCCAGACAGCCGCACGCCGTTTTCGCCCAGAATGCTATCAAACCCTTCGGGCATGGCTTCGACGAAATCCCGCGCAAAGGCCGCTTCTGCAGCCGCCAGCACCCGCTCCCGCGAGGGGTTGGCATCGCCGTAGGCAATATTGGCCGCGACGGTGTCGTTGAACAGCACGACATCCTGGCTGACCATGGCGAACTGCCGGCGCAGGTCCAGCAGCTTGTAATCAGACAACTTCACGCCATCAAGCTTGATGCTGCCGCCCGTGGGATCGTAAAAACGCGGCAGCAGATTGGCCAGCGTGGTCTTGCCACTGCCGGAGCTCCCCACCAGCGCCACCGATTCACCCGGCGCCACCGTCAGCGACACGTGATCCAGCGCCGGACGGTCGTCGTCGTTGTAGCGGAACTGCAGGTCTTCCACCTTCAATTCGCCACGGGCGCGCTCCAGCGTTTGCGTGCCTTCATCGTGTTCGGTTTCTTCATCCAGCACCGCAAACACAGACTCTGCCGCAGCCAGGCCACGGTGCAGGCTTTCGTTGATCTTGGTGATGTTCTTGATGGGGGTTTGCAGCGCCATCATGGCCACCATGAACGACACAAACGAACCCGCCGTGAGCACCCCGGCCTGCGCGCGCAGGCTGGCGTAGTAAATGATGGCGGCCAGCGTGATCCCGATCAGGAACATGATCAGGCCCGAGTTGGTACTGGACGTCGCCGCACGTTTTACCGCCAGCGAACGCACGCGGTTGTTCACGGTGAAAAAGCGGTTGGTCTCGTACTTGCCGCCGCCAAACACCTTGACGATGCGCTGGCCAGAGATGGATTCATCCAGGATGCTGGTCATCTCGCCCATGGACGACTGCGTCGCGCGCGAGAGCTTGCGCTGGCGCTTGCCCACAATACGGATCGACAACGCTACGCCGGGCAGCAGCACCACGCACAACAGCGTGAGCTTCCAGTCGGTGTAGATCATCACGCCCAGCAGGAACACCGCCAGCATGGAATCACGCACCAGCACCGTGAGCACTTGCACGCCGGCATCCATGATCTGGTTGACGTCATACGTCACACGCGACACCAGCACGCCCACGGAGGATTTGTCGAAATACTTGACCGGCAACTGCATGAAGCGGCCGAACATGCGTTCGCGCAGGTCATGCATCACACGCGAGGACAGCCACGCGCTGGCGTAATCGCTGGAGAAATTGGAGACCAGCCGCAGCACGGCCATGCCCAGAATGACGGCAGGCAAGATCCAGGCGTCCTGGCGGGCGAGCGAGTCTGCGCGCAGGTTGCGGTCTACCAGTGGTTGCAGCAAGCGCGTCAGTGCGGCATCAACGCCGGCAGAAACGGCAAGGCCCACCATGGACATCACGACCATGCCCCAGTAGGGCTTGATCTGTTGCAGGATGCGGAAATAGAGGTTACGGCTGGTGGTGCGGTTGCTCATGCAGGCGGCTTGTCTGGCGCAAAACGCTGATTATAAACGGCGCGGGGATTAGCGGGGGGTAAAACGCGCCGGTGGCGCGGCGATCGCGATGTCTGCGTGAATATGCCGGGTTGCACATCAGTTTGTCATGCCGGCGCAGGCTGCAATCCAGTCGACTGCCGCAGGTGGCCTGTGCAGGCAGGCGCCGTAAACCCTGGATACTTGTTAGCGCCTGACGGCGTGGTGGTTTTGATGGGGGAAGAAATCAAAAACAAAAACAACGGCAAACCCGACGATGCCAGCAAAACTGCCCGCATCCACCAATCCCGCGTGGCCCGGCCTTACTCTTCCTGCCGCTTCAGATAAATCGTCGCCATATCCGGTTCATCCAGCGCTCTGACCACTGTGGCCGGGTTGCCAGCCACAAGGGTGCAGCGGGGAACGTCTTGTGTCACGACGGCGCCAGCACCAATAACGGCGTGGTCGCCAATGGTGACACCGGGGCAGATGATGGCGCCGGCGCCGATCCAGACGTTCTCGCCAATGGTCACCGGTTTGGCGGTGAAGGCAACTTGCTGGCGCTCCCACGGGTCGACCGGGTGGGTGGTGCTGTGGATTTGTACCCAAGGAGCGATCAGGGTGTAGTCGCCGATGATGACCGGGGCGCTGCCCGAGATGGTCAGCC
The DNA here is from genome assembly GCF_014645535.1 of Silvimonas iriomotensis. Taxonomy (NCBI): domain Bacteria; kingdom Pseudomonadati; phylum Pseudomonadota; class Betaproteobacteria; order Neisseriales; family Chitinibacteraceae; genus Silvimonas; species Silvimonas iriomotensis. The sequence continues at coordinate 111,608 of NZ_BMLX01000004.1, read as the reverse complement.
CCAGGTTGACGAAGACTTTCTTGCCCAGCCGCACGTTGTGCCCGGCGGCGACAAACAACGGCGGGGTCACGGTGGCGCCGTCGGCCTGGCCGAACAACAGCGGCAGCAGTGCGGCGCGTTCGGCATCAGAGGTGGCGGGGTCGTTGAAGCGGCGCTGGCTCTCGCGCACGGCCTGGCGGGCCTCCTGGTTTTGCCCGATGTCTGCAAACTGGTACTTCACCGATTCTTTGGCCATGATCCCGCCCTTTCTCACAGATGGCCGCAGCTTACCGCGCGCGCTTGCCGGTGGCCGCAAACGCGGCAATGCCGGCTAACTGGTCCGGTTGGCCAGCGCTTCACGCATGCGGTGCAGGGCGTCTTGCAGGGTGCTGAGCGCACAACCGAAGTTCAGGCGCACAAAGCCTTTCAGGCCAAAATCCACCCCGTTGGACAACCCCACGCCCGCCGCTTCAAAGAACGCGGCCGGGTCTTCGATGCCGGTGTTGCGGCAGTCCACCCACGCCAGATACGTGGCTTCCGGGCGGGTGACGCGCAGCCCCAGATAGCCATCCAGTTGCTGCATGACCAGATCACGATTGCGGCGCAGTACATCCAGCAATGCCGTGCGCCAGGGTACGCCATCGCGGTAGGCGGCTTCACACGCCACGTAGCCGAAGATGTTCACGTGCGGCACGATCCCGCGCATGACATCGGTGAATTTCTTGCGCAGCGCCGGGTTGGGAATGATGGCAAACGAGCACCCGAGCCCCGGCACGTTGTAGGTTTTGGAGGGCGCCATCAGCGTAATGCTGCGCTGGGCGGCATCGGGGCTGAGCGCGGCAAACGGCACGTGTTTGTGCCCGGCATCCAGAATCAGGTCGCAGTGGATTTCATCGCTGACCACGACCATGTCATGGCGCTGGGCCACGGCCGCCAGTTGCAACAGTTCTTCGGTCCGCCAGACGCGCCCGACCGGGTTGTGCGGGTGGCACAGCATCAGCGTGTTGTTGCCCGGCCCCAGGCTGCCCACCAGCTGGTCGATATCCCAGGCCCAGCGCGTGCCGTCGCTGCCTTCGGCTTCCAGCATGGGCACGCGTACCAGCCGCCGTTGCGACAGGATCGGCGCGCTCATGAAGGGCGGATAAACCGGGGTGGCGGTCAGCACCGGATCATCATTGCTGCCAGTGGCGCGGCACGCCACATTCAGGCCGACCACAAGGCCTGGCAAGGGCACCAGCCAGTCAGGCTGGATTTGCCAGTTGTAATCGCGCTGCATAGCCATGACCAGAGTTTGTACCAGTGAGGCCTGCGGGTCCGGATAGCCAAACACGCCGTGCGCCACGCGTTCCTGCAGGGCACTGGCAATGGCGGGCGGCGAGGCGAAATCCATATCCGCCACCCACAAGGGCAGGACGTCCTCGTCATACTTGCGCCACTTGGTACTGTCGCTGTCGCGACGGTTGATGACCGTATCAAAATCAAACATCCGCAATCCTTGTCATTTCTTGTGGCTGATGCGCCAGACCCCGGCCATGACGACGACCGTGCCCAGCCATTGTAGCGGTGTGAGGTGCTCGTTCAGTATCAGCACCCCCAGAAAAATGGTCAGAATCGGCCCCATGCTGCCGATGATGGCGGTGCGCGGCGCGCCAATGCGGGCCATGGCGGCGGCCAGCGCGTAAATCGGGAATACCGTTGCCACCAGCGCAATCACTGCGGCATAAGCCCACACCGGCCACGGCAAAACCAGCGCCGAGAAGGGCCGCGTCAGCACAAAGTGCGTAAGCATGGCCGCAGCCGAGACCGTCAGCGCGTTTTCCGTAAAGCGCATGGCGCCCACACGGGCGATGACGCGCGGACTGAAAGTCAGGAACACGGCGTAGCACAAGGTGCTGAGGAACACCTGACCAATCCCCAGCCACGTGCCTTGCGCGGCAGACAACTCCGGCCACAGCACCAGCAACATGCCGGTATAAGAGATCACCAGCGCCCCGGCCACGCGGCGGGTGATGGCGTGGTGCGCAAACACGGCTGATAACAGCACGGTAAAGGTGGGGTACAGAAACAGGATCAGCCGCTCCAGACTGGCGCTGACGGTGACGAGGCCCAGGAAATCAAACAGGCTGGAGAGGTAATAGCCCGCCAGCCCAAGGCCGATCAAATGCCAGCGGTCTTGCCGGGTCATGGCCGGGCCATCGTCACGCCGCACCAGTTTCACCAGCCAGAACAAGGGCAAGGCCAGTGCCAGCCGCAAGGTGAGCAAGGTGATGGCGTCAACGTGGTAGCGGTAGGCCAGCTTTACAAAAATGGCTTTGGAGGCAAAACCGGTGGCGGCGCACAGGGCCAGGATCACGCCAAAGCGAAAGCGGCCATCTGCGTGTTCGTGGGGTGTTGCCAGCGTTGTTTCAGACATTCACGGTTCCTTGGCCGTGGGGCGAAGACCGTGACTGGGGTGATGTTGACTGCGCTGCCATCCCGTCCCGGTACCTCGCGCCGGGATGGCAAAAAGGCACTCACCCCCGGGCGTTCAGATGCCAGGATGCGTGCCACAGAGAAAAGGGAAATGCAGCTACACGGTTCATGCCAATGACCTTAGCATGCACTTTGCCGGCTTGTCACTGATCGATGGCCGCATCGGCCTGCATGCGCGCGACGGTGGCTTCAATCAGGCGCCGCGCAATGCTGGCGCGCATGGGCAAGTCGGGCAGGCGATCAAGCGTGAACCATTGCGCGTCTTCAATCTCATCAGGCTGGCAGACGATCTCGCCGCCGTCGTAATCTGCGGTGAACGCCAGCATCAGCGAGTGCGGAAACGGCCAGCTCTGGCTGTCGAACCATTGCAGGTTCTTCACGCGCAGGCCGACTTCTTCCATGACCTCGCGGTGGATGGTGTCCTCGCACGATTCGCCGGCCTCGACAAACCCGGCCAGCGCGCTGTACATACCCGGTTTGAAGTGGGGCGAGCGCGCCAGCAGCAGCCGGTCGCCATCGCGGATCAGCACCATGATGGCCGGCGATACCCGCGGGTAATGACGATAGCCACAAGCCGGACAGACCCGCGCCGGTTCATGCGCCGCGACCTCGGTCTTTGTGCCGCAAACGCCGCAAAACCGATGCTCCCGATCCCAGGTCGCCATTTGTTTGGCGCGCGTGGCAATCCAGAAATCAGCCTCATCCATATGGCCGTAAATGGCCCGCAGATTGTGGTTCACCCAGCCGGAAGGCGCCTGAGTGGTCTGCGGCCAGAACAGCAGGCGGCAGGGCTCGCCCGCGCGGTGGCCAATCAGGTAATCAAGCTCTGGCGAGCCAAGCTGTTCGATCAGGACTTGCGCGCGCGGCAGGCCGCGGCTGTCATCCAGCAGCAACTCTTCACCCACAAAGGCGTAGCAACGCGCCTGATCATCGGCGCAACGAGAGGCAAAAGCGGGAACAAAGCTGGAGAGCGGCATGGATTCATCATACGCGCAGTCACGACAAAAGTTCATGACACGGTGCTTGCAGCAGGCAAGCATCTGCACCGTCTTGGGGCCTGACCCGTTCTGCGTACATTTTTGAAAATTTTTTGCGAAATGTGTCAACCAGCCGGAAAAACACCCCGTTATTACCGTGCGGGCGGCGAGAGCTGCTCGTGTGCGGTTGACAACGCTCTGTCGCCTTAACAGGCACGAGCTTTAGGGCACCTGCTTGATGCAGGTGCCTTTTTTCTTTTGCGCGGCCGATGTTTGCCGTGGCAAACATGCCGTTGCCATCACAGTTTGTGGCTAATGGCGTCCCACTCGGCGCGGCTTACCGGCGTAATCGACAACCGGTTGCCCCGCTGCAGCACCTGCATCTCGGCCAGTTCTGGCATGGCGCGCATTTCCGGCAAGCCCATCAGCCGGGTTTTCTTCACAAACTTCACGTCCACCTGCATCCAGCGCGGGTTTTCGCGGCTGGATTTCGGATCAAAGTACTTGGAGTCCGGCTCAAACTGGGTCGGGTCCGGGTAGGCCGCGCTGCTGACTTCGGCAATCCCCGCAATACCAGGCTCCGGGCAACTGGAGTGATAGAACAGCACCACGTCGCCCACCTGCATCTGATCCCGCATGAAATTGCGCGCCTGATAATTGCGCACGCCAAACCAGCCCAGCTTGCCATCACGCGCCAGGTGATCAATCCCGGCTTCATCGGGTTCTGACTTCATCAGCCAGTAGTGAACAGGACGAGTGCTCATGCGTGCAAGGTATCCCAGATCAGTTTGGCCAGCAGCACAATGGCCAGGGTCAGAAACAGACGGCGTATCCACGTATTGCCGCCCTTGAGCGCCATGCGGCTGCCCACCTGCGCGCCCGCCACGTTGGCGGCGGCCATGGGTATGGCATAACCATAGATCACCGCGCCGACCGGGATGAAAGAAACCAGCGCCGCCAGGTTGGTAGCCAGGTTCACCACCTTGGCCGAGGCCGAAGCGCGCAGAAAATCAAAGTGGAAAAAGCGCACAAACAAAAAGATCAGGAACGACCCCGTACCCGGCCCGAAAAAGCCATCATAAAACCCGATACACGCGCCGATCACCAACCCCACATACAGATCACGCCGGGTCAGCGGCCGGCCGGCATCTTCTGTACCGAAATCCGGTTTGATCCACGTGTACACCAGCATGACGGCCAGCAAGATAATCACCAGCGGCCGCACCCAGTGTTTATCCAGCAACTGGATCATGCTGGCGCCCCCATAAGAACCCAGAAACGCCGCCACCGCACAGGGCAGCAGAATATGCCAGTCCAGCTTCACCTGCCGCGCATACCGCCACGTTGCCGAAGCCGTACCCATGATGCTGGCAAACTTGTTGGTACCCATCAGCGTCGCTGGCGCCACATTCGGCAAGATCGCAAACAACCCCGGCACCTGAATCAGGCCACCCCCGCCCACAGCGGCATCAATCATGCCGGCGACAAAAGAAAGCGGAATCAACAAGGCGATGGTGCTGGGGTCGATCATGGTGAATGCAGCGCGTGAGAGTCAGGCCGACAGATTGCCATCAGGCGTGTTGCGTGAATATTGTGCGCAACCCGAACGGAGAGCCCATTCACCATTGATAAGGTGCCAACCGCTTTGCTGGATTCCGGCCAAGAGGGCCGCCGAGGTCCGGAATGACGACGTGGTGGGGCGCGCCAATCAGTATTGCAACCAATGCTTGCAAACAGCGGCGTAGGGTGGATTCGCGAAGCAATCCACGGCAGTGATGGTGGATTGTCGCTCCGCTCCGAATCCACCCTACAAAACCTGCCCCCGGATGGGCTGGTTGCAGTTGCAGTTGCAGTTGCAGTTGCAGTTGATTTTCGGGGTTGGGGTTGGGGTTGCTTTTGACGTTGGGCCCCTTTGACTGCGCCGAGCATCGCAGCAAGGCGCGGCGACCAAGGCGAAGCGGTAGGCCAAAGGCCGAACTCGCGAGCCAGCCGCGCCTTGCGAGAAGCACAGGGAACCCACGTAGTGGGCGCCGTCGCAGGGGTCGCCTTTTCTTTGGTGCCTTTCTTTTGGCGACCCAAAAGAAAGGCACTTGCTGTCGGGCAACCCCCGACATGTAAAACACCCGCGCCGCCAGGCGCTAACAAAAGACCCAGGTTTCAGCAGCCCCGGCACCCATCGCAGCTGGATTCCGGCTCAAGGCCGGAATGACGAGCCTGTGGAACAACGTTGAAACCGTCACAACCGTCATCATCGCAGCTGGATTCCAGCTTAAAGCCGGAATGACGAGTCTATGAAGCACCGCTAAAAGCCACCCCCATCGCCAACATCGCAGCTGAATTCCCCCTCAAGCCCGCAATAACGAGCCTGCCAGGCAACTCACCCCCCCTCCTCACCCCATTTCCACATAACCCGGCTGACTAGCCACCCGCTCCAGCCAGCCCCGCACCGCCGGAAACGGCGCCAGATCAATCAACCCTTCATGCGCCTTGTGCGTATAGGCATACAACGCGATATCCGCAATGGAATACCGCTCACCCACAAAGAAACGCCGGGTCGAGAGGTGCTGTTCCATCACCGCCAGCACTTCGGCACTGGCTTTGATCTTCTGCTGCAACTGGGCTTCCCGCTCAGCCGGGCGGCCGGCGAACAGCACAATAAAGCGGGCGACGGCGAGGTTGGGCTCGTGTTTGTATTGTTCAAAGAAAAGCCACTGCATCACCTGCGCCTGTTCCAGCCGGTCTTGCGGGAACAGGTCAGAGCCCTGGGCCAGGTAATACAGGATGGCGTTGGATTCAGGCAGGAAAGAAGCGGCAGAGATCTGCAACACCGGCACTTGTCCGGCAGGGTTCATGGCCAGGAATGCCGCGCTGTGCGTGGCGCCATTCATCATGTCCACCTCGTTCCAGGTGAACGGTTTATCCAGCTGGCTGAGGGCGAGTTTGACCTTGTAACAGTTGCCGGACTGGGCAACGCCATGAACCGTGTACATGCAGTGCTCCTGAGTTTTTATCGTTTGGTCGTTTTGTCAGCACGATCGCGGTGACGGAGAAAGCCGGTGCGCGCAAGGCACGCAAACGCGCCTTGGGGGCGGGCGGTGCGCCCTACGCAGCCCGCACCGGGTTTTGTCCTTGCGGTCAGCCAAATTTGCGGCGGGCGTCGATGGCCAGACCGGCACCAATGCTGCCGAACAGATCGCCTTCCACATGGCGCGCAGCCGGCAACAAAGCACCTACGCGCTGGCGCAACAGCGGCACGCCGCTGGAACCGCCAGTGAAGAACACGGTGTCGATCTGGTCCGCCCGCAAACCGGCCTGGCTCAGGATCTGCTGCACGGTGTCTTCAATGCGGGTGATCTGGCCGTCAATGGCGCCTTCGAAATCCTGGCGGGAGATATCGTGGTACAGGCCGTCTTCAATGCGTTCCAGCGCCAGACGGTGGCTGGGCGTATCCGACAGGGCGATCTTGGTTTCTTCGGCGCGCATGGCCAGCCAGTGGCCGGTGCGGCGCTGGATCAGGTTCAGCAGGCGATCAAGCACGGCGCGGGTCTCGGTTCCGGAATCGCGGAACACATCCTGCAGTTCGGTCCAGATCTTGCGCGTGTAGACAAAGTTGATGGTGTGCCAGGTGGCCAGGTTGAAGTAATAACTGGACGGCACTTCCGAGTTGTTCTTCAGGCGGCTGCGATAACCCAGCAGCGGCATGATGCTCGACAGGCTCAGCGCCTTGTCAAAATCCGTCCCGCCGATGTGCACACCGCCGTTGGCGAGGATGTCGTCGAACCGGTCAATCTTGCGCGCGCGCTCTGGCGAGAGGCGCAGCAAAGAGAAGTCAGACGTACCACCGCCGATATCGACAATCAGCGTGAGTTCTTCGCGCGACAGCGTGCTTTCATAGTCAAACGCGGCGGCAATCGGTTCGTACTGGAATTCGACATGCTTGAGGCCGTGTGCACGGGCGATCTCGGCCAGCACGTCTTGCGCCAGTTGGTCAGCGGCGGGGTTGTCATCGACAAAATGCACCGGGCGGCCCAGCACCGCGCTGTCAAAACCGCGCCCGGCAGAGGCTTCAGCGCGGTGTTTCAGTTCGGCAATGAAATGCCCCAGGATGTGCTTGAACGAGAGCGAGCGGCCTTGCACTTCGGTCTGCAAATCCATCAGCCCGGTGCCCAGAATGCTCTTGAGCGAACGCATCAGCCGGCCTTCATACCCTTCCAGATACTCACCCAGCGCTGCGCGGCCATAGCTGACCGTTTCTTCTTCGATATTGAAGAACAGCATGGAAGGCAGGGTGGTTTTACCGTCTTCTAGCGCCAGCAGGAGCGGCGCGCCGGGGCGGACCCAGCCGACAGTAGAGTTGGAGGTGCCAAAGTCGATGCCGCAAGCGCGGGCGGCTTCAGTGGCAGCGGGATGGGCTAACTGCGAAACAGCGGGATGATTCAAAGCGTGTCCTGACTTGGTACAAGGTTGCGGCAAGGGGTTGAGCCCCGCCCGGACACCTCATCATGCCAGCCTTGCGGCGTTTTGCGAATACACAAAGACATGGGTGACCGTGCAACCAGGGTTAAGCCGGCGCGGTGCAGCAATAACACAACGCCGGAAAACACGTTATTTTGCCTGAATCATTTGGCAGTTTCGTGGCAGTCCGTCGGCTGATGTCACAAACAAGGGGCCAATGGCAGCGTAATGCTTGCGTGCCTGGCCCCCTGTTCGCGGCTCACTGCCTGTTTTGATCAGGCCGCGTTGAACCCAGCCCGATCACGCCACGACCGGGCGGGCCGGGTCAGCCAGTGCCAGCGCGGCGGCGCGATCGGCTTCCGGCGGGTAGATCCAGATACTGTTGATCTGCTGCTTGAGCGATTTGGCTTCGGCCCCGCGCAAGACCACCTGACGATCCCAGCCCTCGGTGTACACCGCGCCCCACGGACCCAGATCCAGACACGTCACGTACTTGGGCTGGCGGTAGGCGGCCGGGGTCACACCCAGAAGGTCTGCTACCGCATTGTTGCCGGCCGAACGCCCCAGCGCCATGGCGTGCTGGCAGGACATCATGGCGTGGTTGCCGATGTCATCGGTCGCCGCGTGGGCACAATCGCCGGTGGCGTACACGTCGGCCACGCCCGGCACCTTGAGGTTGTCATCGACCACGAGGCGGCCAAAGGCATCGCGCTCGGCCGGGATTTGCGCCGTCAGTGCGCTGGCGCGGGCGCCGGCGGTCCAGATCACGGTAGCAGCTTCAATGCGCTCGCCGTTATCCAGCGTGACGCCATGGTCATCCACTGCGGCGACGGCGGTGCTCAAACGCCAGGTGACACCCAGCGAACCCAGCGCTTCTTCAATCACCGGACGCGGGCCGGGGCCAAGGTCGGGGCCGATATCGGCATTGAGCTCAACCATGATCACGCGTATCGGCGTGTCCTCGCCCAGCGCCTCACGCAGGCGGGCGGGCATTTCTGCTGCGGTTTCGATACCGGTAAAGCCACCGCCGGCCACCACCACCGTGTTGCGCGCCAGCGAGGACGGCTGTTGCGCCAGCGCCTTGATGTGCTCATCCAGCCGCACCGCCTCGGCCAGCTGGTCGACGTTGAAGGCATGCTCAGCCAGGCCGGCAATCTGCGGGCGGAACAAGCGGCTGCCAGCGGCCAGCACAAGCCGGTCGTAGCCTTGCAGTGTGGTTTCACCCGCCGCATTGGTCACTTCAACCTGATGACCTTCAACGTCAATCCGGCCCACCATGCCCTGGATAAACCGCACGCCGACCGCATCGAACAGCGCTTGCAGCGGCGCTTTCATGGCCTCCGGGTTTTGTTCATACAGCCGCGGGCGCACGTGCAGCTCCGCCAGCGGGGCGATCAGTGCGATTTCCACGTTGGTGCGGTCATGCATATCCAGCAGGCGCACGGCAGACAGCGCGCTCCACATGCCGGCAAAACCAGCACCAATAATGAGAATCCGTTGTTTCATCTTGCAACTCCTTGGGTACAGTAACGTCTGGCACGAACCATGCAACCGTGCTGATTCGTGGGGTCAGGAACTAGACGCCACAGCTGCGCAAGTTGTGACAACGCAGATCAACAGACATGAAAAAAGCAGCCCGAAAGCTGCTTTTTCACATTCGCCGCACCGCAAGGATGGCGCTTATTTGCCGATGCAAAAGCGGCTGAAAATCACGCCCAGCAAATCGTCAGATGAGAACTCGCCGGTGATCTCGTTCAGCGTCACCTGCGCCAGGCGCAATTCCTCGGCAAACAATTCCAGCGCATGAAACGCATGTCCCGCGTTAACGAGATGTTCCGCGCCGCGGCGGATGGCATCCAGATGGCGTTCACGGGCGATGAACACGCCTTCGTTGGCGCCGTGCCAGCCGGCCATGTGCAACAGACGGGTGCGCAACGGGTCCAGCCCCTGCCCTGATTGCGCAGAAACATGCACCTCGGTCTCGCCCACGGCGCCGGCCACTTCGCCGGTCAGGTCGATCTTGTTGAATACGCGCAGCACCGGCAAGGCGGGCGGCAGGCGGTCCAGAATGGCCTCGTCATGCGGGGTCACACCCTCGCGCGAGTCGATCAGCAGCAGCGCCAGATCGGCTTTTTCTACCGCGCGCCAGGTGCGCTCAATGCCGATCTGTTCCACCGTGTCTTCGGTCTCGCGCAGGCCGGCGGTATCAATGATGTGCAGCGGTACGCCATCGAGCTGGATCAGCTCGCGCACGGTGTCGCGGGTGGTGCCGGCAATGTCGGTGACAATGGCCACTTCCTCGCCCGCCAGCGCGTTCATCAAGCTGGATTTACCCACGTTGGGCTGACCAATCAGCACCACGTGCATGCCTTCGCGCAGCAAGCGGCCCTGGCTGGCCGTGGCCAGCACGCGCGCCAGTTGCGCTTGCAAGTCGTTCAGGCGGCCGCGCGCGTTGGCAGCTTCCAGAAAATCAATGTCTTCTTCCGGGAAATCAATGGTGGCCTCAACCAGCATGCGCAGGTTGATCAGTTCTTCAACCAGCGTGTTGATCTCGCGGCTGAAAGCGCCATCGAGCGATTTGAGCGCAGAACGCGCGGCGGCTTCAGACTGGGCGTCGATCAAGTCGGCCACGGCTTCGGCCTGGGCCAGATCAAGTTTGCTGTTCAGGAACGCGCGCTTGGTGAACTCGCCTGGCTCGGCATGGCGCGCACCCAGCGCCACGCAACGCGCCAGCAGCATGCGCATGACCACCGGGCCGCCGTGGCCTTGTAGCTCTAGCACGTTCTCGCCGGTAAACGAGTTGGGGCCAGGAAAATACAACGCCAAGCCTTCGTCGATCACGCTGCCGTCTTCATCCTTGAATTTGGCAAAGTGCGCGTGGCGCGGTGTGAGTTCGCGCCCGATCAGCCCGGCCACAAGGGCAGACAGGTCCTGGCCGGACACGCGGATCACGCCCACGCCGCCGCGTCCGGGGGCGGTGGCAATGGCGGCAATGGTATCGGGGTGGTAGAGCACGTTCACTCGCTGCGCACTGCGCGGTTAGGGGCGGTCAGCACATCATGCCTGTACTGGATCGCACCCGTGTTTCAGTTTCAATATCAATGGGTTTCGTGACGAAACTGTGCTTGTTCACGCAAGACCCGCATGGCCTCGACAATGGCGTCGGTACGCGCAGCGGCCACGCGTTGCGGAATCTGCGCCTTGTCTTCAGTGGCGCCGGCAATGGCACCGGCATCCACGGCGCGGGCTGCCGCCAACAGTGCGCGCAGGTATTCGGCTTGCGGATAGGGCGTGTTTTCCAGCCCCAGCCGGCCACGCGCATCGGCGGCGCAGGCGTCCAGCATGGCAGAGAACCGGTCTGGTTTGCGCAGGCCGTCGCAGCGGCCGAACAGTTCCAGCACGGTGCCAGCACGCAATTCACGCGCGCGGTGCACATTGGTGTGGTCACGGCACACCATGATGGCCAGGTCACGACATTCAGCCGGCGCGCGGATGCGTTCACAGAATTGCTCGACCAGCGGCACGCCTTTGCCTTCATGACCGTGGTGCGACGGCAGCATTTCTTCCGGCGTGCGCGCCTTGCCCAGGTCGTGGCACAGCGCGGCAAAGCGCGTGGCCAGCGGCAATTGCTGGCGGGCGGCGTAGTCGATCACCATCATCACATGCACGCCGGTATCGATCTCCGGGTGGTGTTTTTCTGGCTGCGGCACGCCAAACAGGGCGTCGATTTCCGGCATGACCCGCGCCAGCGCGCCGCACTCGCGCAGCACGGTGAACATGCGCGAGGGCGTGTCTTCCATCAGCCCCTTGGCGATCTCTTGCCATACGCGCTCGGGCACCAGGTGATCCACCTCGCCCGATCTGACCATTTCGCGCATCAGGTCCATGGTTTCCGGGGCGACGGCAAAATCAAAACGCGCAGCAAACCGCGCCAGGCGCAGCACGCGCACCGGGTCTTCCACAAACGCAATCGAGACGTGCCGCAACACGCCGGCCTTGACGTCATCGGCGCCGTTGAACGGATCGACAATCTGGCCGTCTTCGCCTTGTGCCATGGCGTTGATGGTCAGATCACGGCGCAAGAGGTCTTCTTCCAGCGTGACATCCGGCGCGGCGTACACCTGAAACCCTTTATAGCCATGGCCGGATTTGCGTTCGGTACGCGCCAGCGCGTATTCCTCGTGCGTTTGCGGGTGCAGGAACACCGGAAAATCCTTGCCGACCGGCTTGTAGCCCTGCGCGACCATGTCGTCCGGCGTGGCGCCGACCACGACCCAGTCCACATCCTTGACCGGCAAACCCAGCATTTCGTCGCGCACTGCGCCGCCCACGCGGTAAATCTTCATGACTGATCCTGCTTTGCGTTGTGTACGGTTGTTGCCTTGATTGTAACCGGCCACCCATGAAAAAGCGGGGATTGGTGTCCCCGCTTCTGGTACTGGCCTCTGGGTGCTGTTAACCCAGGAACAGCTGATACGCCTTGTTGTCGGTTTCCAGCCAGTGCGGGTAACCCAGCTTTTCCAGGAAATCTGCAAACGCAGCGTCATCTTGCGGCGGCACCTGAATACCAACCAGCGTGCGGCCGTAGTCGGCGCCGTGGTTGCGGTAGTGGAACAACGAGATATTCCAGGTATCGACCATGCTGCTCAAGAAGTTCAGGAGCGCACCCGGACGCTCCGGAAATTCGAAGCGCAGCACGCGTTCGTTATCCACGTGCGGGGCGTGGCCGCCAACCAGGTGGCGAATGTGCAGCTTGGCCAGTTCGTTGTCGGTCAGGTCTACTGCAGCCAGTTTTTCGGCGGCCAGCTTCTCGATCAGATCCGTCACCTCGGCGCGGTTCTGAATCTGCAGGCCCACAAACACGTGGGCCTGATCCTTGTCTCCGAAACGGTAGTTGAACTCGGTGATGTTACGGGCGCCGATGGCACTGCACAGCGCACGGAATGCACCCGGCCGCTCTGGCAGGGTAACGGCGATGATCGCCTCACGCTCTTCACCCAGCTCGGCTTGCTCGGCCACGTAACGCAGGCGATCAAAGTTCATGTTGGCGCCAGAGGTGATGGCGACCAGCGTTTTGTCCTGCACCTTTTCCCGCGCCACCCAGGCTTTCATGCCGGCAATGGCCAGCGCGCCGGACGGCTCCAGGATCGAGCGCGTTTCTTCAAACATGTCCTTGATCGCCGCGCACATGGCGTCGGTATCGACCAGAATCACTTCGTCGACCAGTTCCTGGCACAGGCGGAAAGTCTCTTCGCCCACTTGTTTGACGGCGACGCCATCGGCAAAGATGCCCACTTGCGGCAACAACACGCGCTCACCCAGTTTGAGCGAGAGGTACATGGCATTGGCATCGGTCGGTTCCACGCCGATGATCTTCACCTCAGGCCGCAGGCGCTTGATATACGCTGCGACACCGGCGATCAGGCCACCGCCGCCCACCGGAATGAAAATGGCATCAAGCTTGCCGGAGTGCTGGCGCAGCAGTTCCATGCCGATCGTGCCCTGCCCGGCAATGACGTCCGGGTGATCGTACGGATGAATGAACGCCGCGCCGGTTTCCTGCGCCAGGTTCACCGCGCTTTGATAGCAATCGCTGAACGAATCGCCCACCAGCACGGCTTCAGCGCCACGACGGGTGACCGAATCGACCTTGATGTTGGGCGTGGTCGTCGGCATGAAGATCGTCGCGCGGCACTTGAGAATCTGCGCCGAATACGCCACGCCCTGGGCGTGATTACCGGCCGAAGCCGTAACCACGCCACGTTCCAGCTCGGCCGGCGTCAGTTGCGCCATGCGGTTGTACGCGCCACGAATCTTGAACGAAAACACCGGCTGCATATCTTCACGCTTGATGAACACGTGGTTGCCAATTCGGCGCGAAATGTTCGGCGCGGCTTCCAGCGGTGTTTCAATGGCGGCGTCATAAACGCGCGCGGTGAGGATTCGTTCCAGATAGTCGTTCGTGGCTTCAGACATGGTGTTATCCGGCAGTGAGTGATAAGGCCCGGCAAAAGACCGGGTCTTGCATTGTAGCCACAAGCTTATATTTGAGTCATGAAGCAATCTGACTACAAAATATGCAGAACAGCTGCCATCTGGCGATGACGCTGCACGATCTGCCAGAATAGATGTTTTACCGCCCGCCTGGATTTGCCGCATGCCGCGCTTTTTTGTCGATCATGACCTCGCCGTAGACCACGCCTTCAACCTGCCCGAAGGCCCGGCCCGGCATGTCCAGGTGGTGCGCATGCAGCCAGGCGAATCGATCACGCTGTTCAACGGCCAGGGCGGCGAATATGAAGCGCGCATCACCTTGATGGGCAAGCGCGACGTCGCCGTGATCGTGACCGCCTACGCCCCGCAAGACCGCGAATCGCCGCTGCGCACCGTACTAATCCAGGCCGTCTCTGCGGCCGAGCGCATGGATTACACCATCCAGAAAGCCACCGAACTGGGCGTGACCGACATCTGGCCGGTACACGGCGCCTACAGCCAGCAGCGTTTGTCTGGCGAGCGCGCACAAAAGCGTCTGGCGCACTGGCAAGGTGTGGCGCAAGCCGCCTGCGAACAGAGCGGACGCACGCGTATCCCCCAGATTTTGCCCGTGACCACGCTGGACGAAGCGCTGGCCGCAGCGCCCAAAGACGCCACCCGCTTGTTGCTGGCCCCAGGTGCAGCGACGCGCCTGGCCGCTTTGCCCGCACCACAGACTTGTGTGGTGTTGCTGGTGGGGCCGGAGGGCGGGTTGTCTGCCGCGGAAGAAACCGCGGCGCGGGCGGCGGGGTTTGAAGGCGTGGTGCTGGGGCCCCGGATTTTGCGCACGGAGACCGCCGGGCCGGCGGTGCTGGCGGTGTTGCAGGCGGTATTTGGGGACATATAGCCGGGCTCATTGGCGGCCGTCCTGTCAGGCCCGGCGTAGCTGGCCTTTTCTAGCCAAAACCAAAAGGCCTTGAAACCTGTTAGCGCCTTCGGCGCGGGTTTAAAGGCCTTTTGATACCCGGGGTGCCGGGCCCACCCTACTTTCTTTGCTTCGCCAAAGAAAGTAGGCAAAGAAAGGCGACCCCAGCCCGGCGGCCCTCCGGGCTGCCCTCAGTCGGTCGGGAGCCTGGGGTCTCCCTCCGCTCCTTCGGCGCTTGGCTTTAATGGGGGAGGAAAGTCAAAGGCAACTGCAACCCCAAAAGCCAACTGCAACTGCAACGACAAAACCCCAAAAAGCAACGCCAACAGCCACAGCAACAGCATTGGCGAAGGCCCGGTGTCAGTAGTAGTGGCGGAATGCGCGTCGTGTTGGATTGGCTATTGCCGCAGGGTTTTGCCATTGCCGTTGATTTTCGGGGTTGCAGTTGCAGTTGCAGTTGCCTTTGACGTTGGGCCCCTTGACTGCGCCGAGCATCGCAGCGAAGTCCGGGGTTTCGGCGGAGGGGTGTTTGAGCGAAGCGAGTTCCCGTAGCCAGCCGGACTTCGCGAGAAGCACAGGGAACCCGAAGGGCGCCGTCGCAGGGGTCGCCTTTCTTTTGGGTACTTTTCTTTGGCGATCCAAAGAAAAGTACCGTGCTCCGGCCACCGCCGGTATCAAAACAACCGCGCCGCAAGGCGCTAACAAGCCGTTCAGGTTTTCCCAGCGACAAAAATCACACCGACAACAACTCCCTCACCCCATCTGCATCCATCTCCGCCCCCTTCCCCGCGCGGATAATCTCCCCCCGCTCCATCACCAGATATTGATCCGCCAGCGAACGGGCAAAATCGTAATACTGTTCGACCACCAGAATCGCCATCTCCCCGGTCTCTGCCAGCGCACGGATGGCGCGTTCGATATCCTTGATGATTGACGGCTGAATGCCCTCGGTCGGTTCATCCAGAATCAACAACTTCGGCCCCATGGCCAGCGCCCGGCCGATGGCCAGTTGTTGCTGCTGACCACCAGACAAATCCCCGCCGCGCCGGCGCATCATCTGTTTCAGCACCGGGAACATGTCAAAAATACGGGGCGGGATGGCCGTGCTGGCGGGGCGGGTGGCCAGACCCATGCGCAAGTTTTCTTCCACCGAGAGGCGGCTGAAAATCTCGCGGCCTTGCGGCACGTAGCCGATGCCGGCTTTGACGCGGTCGTACGAGGCCATTTTGGTGATGTCCGCGCCCCCGAAATGGATAGACCCGGTTTTGGCCGGCACCAGTCCCATCAGCGTTTTGAGCAGCGTAGTTTTGCCAACGCCGTTGCGGCCCAGCAGCGTGGTTACCTGGCCGGGTTCTGCGGTGAAAGACAGGCCGCGCAGAATGTGGCTGCCGCCGTAATACTGGTTCAGGTTTTCAACTTGCAGCATGGTGGCTTGTCCTTGTTGTCTTAGCGGCCCAGATAGACTTCGATCACGCGCGGGTCGGCCTGCACGGTGGCCAGATCGCCTTCGGCCAGCACGCTGCCTTCATGCAGTACGGTGACTTTGCCGCCCAGTTTTTCCACAAACGCCATATCGTGTTCGACCACCACCAGCGAATGCTGGCCGGCCAGCGAGAGGAACAACTCGGCGGTGCGCATGGTTTCATCGTCGGTCATGCCGGCGACGGGTTCATCCAGCAACAGCAGCCGGGGTTCCTGCATCAGCAGCATGCCGATCTCCAGCCACTGTTTCTGGCCGTGCGATAACAAACCGGCCAGGCGATTGGCGTGGGCATCAAGGCGGATCTGCTTCATCACCGCGTCAATGCGGCCGTGCGCTTCGCTGTCGAGTTTGAAAAACAGGCTTTTGAACACGCGCTTGTCGGTCTTCATGGCCAGTTCCAGGTTTTCGAACACCGTGTGGTTCTCGAATACCGTGGGTTTCTGGAACTTGCGGCCAATGCCGGCGTGGGCGATTTCCGGTTCTTTCAGGCGGGTCAGGTCCAGCGTCTGGCCAAAAAACGCCTTGCCGCTATCGGGCCGGGTCTTGCCGGTGATGACGTCCATCATGGTGGTCTTGCCCGCGCCGTTGGGGCCGATAATGCAGCGCAATTCGCCCACGTCGATATGCAGGCTGAGCTTGTTCAACGCCTTGAAGCCGTCAAAGCTGACCGTGATGTCATCCAGATAAAGAATCACGCCGTGGGCGGTATCGACCTCGCCCGGTTGCACGGCGCGCGCCTGGCCGGCGCTGGGGTCGGCCCACTGCGGGCGGGTTTGCAGTTCTTCGCCACTTGCGACGGTGATCATGCGCTTTCTCCGGTCAGGTGCGGTTGCGGTGTGGGCAGGCCCGCCTTGGGCGCGGCGCTGCTGACGGTTTCCGGATCAGGCGTAAAGGCAGGCTCCTGCGCCACGGCCTCGGCCTTGTTGCCACGCAGGCGGCGGTACAAGCCCACCAGGCCTTCCGGCAAAAACAGCGTGACCAGGATGAACAGGAAACCCAGGAAAAACAGCCAGTACTGCGGGAACGACACCGTGAACCAGCTCTTGGCCAGGCTCACCGCAATCGCCCCGATCACCGCGCCAATCAGCGTGCCCCGACCGCCAACGGCAACCCAGATGGCAATTTCAATGGAGGCCGCCGGCGACATTTCCGACGGGTTGATGATGCCCACCTGCGGTACGTACAGCGCGCCGGCAATCCCGCACAGCATGGCAGACAAAGTCCAGATGAAAAGCTTGTACCAGAGCGGGTTGTAGCCGATGAACATGACGCGTGACTCCGCATCACGCGTTGCGGCCAGCACCCGGCCAAAGCGGGATGTCACCAGCCAGCGCCCCAGCACCAGCGTACCGGCCAGCGCCAGCGCGGTCAGGCCCAGCAGCACCACGCGGGTTTCCGGCGCGGTGACGGAATAACCCATGATGCGTTTGAAATCGGTAAACCCGTTGTTGCCGCCAAAACCGGTCTCGTTACGGAAGAACAGCAGCATGGCGGCGTAGGTCAGCGCCTGGGTGATGATGGAGAAATACACCCCCTTGATGCGCGACTGGAAAGCAAAGAAGCCAAACACAAAGGCAATCACCGTCGGCACCGCTAGCGTGAGGATCGCCGCCCAGATGAAGTGATCCGTACCTTGCCAGTACCAGGGCAGCGTTTTCCAGTCCAGGAACACCATGAAGTCCGGCAGCGGGCTGTGGTAATTGCCATCCAGCCCGATCTGGCGCATCAGGTACATGCCAAAGGCGTAACCACCCAGCGCAAAAAACAGGCCATGCCCCAGCGACAAAATGCCGGCATAACCCCAGATCAGATCCATGGCCACCGCCACCATGGCGTAGCAAAGAATCTTGCCCGTCAGCGTGATGACGTAATTGGATACATGCAGCGGGCTGCCTGGCGGCACCAGCAAGTGCAGCACCGGCATGGCGACCAGCATGATGGCCAGGAACACGCCCAGCGCAGTCCAGCCTTTGGGGCCAAGCAAGCGGGCGGTGCGTTCGGTGTAGGAAGTACGCATATCGGTCGTTTCCTGTTGGTATTTCAAAAGCTGCCAGGTATTGCGTTTGTGGGCGGCGCGAAGTCGCCACCTGCATCATCTTTGCGACTGGCTCTGCTGGATTCCCGCCTTCGCGGGAATGACGAGGTGGAGTGCAAGCCCTCTAATGCTGTTGCTGTTGCTGTTGCTGTTGCTGTTGCTGTTGCTGTTGCTTTTGACCGTCTCCCCCTTTCAAGGACTTTTCCGATTGAGGGAGGGAGACCTCAGGCTCCCGACTGATTGAGGGAAGCCCGGAGGGCAAAAGTCCGGGGGTCGCCTTTCTTTTGCCCACTTTTCTTTGGCGACCCAAAGAAAAGTGGGGTGCTCCGGGCACCCCCGGTATCAAAACGCCTTTCAGCCCGCGCCATCAGGCGCTAACACTCAATCCACCACCCGCCCCTTCACCGCAAACAACCCCTGCGGCCGCCGCTGGATAAACACAATGATGATCGCCAGCACAATAATCTTGGCGATCACCGCCCCCGCCCAGCCTTCCAACAGCTTGGTGACAATCCCCAGCCCCAGCGCGGCCCAGACGGCGCCGGCCAGTTGGCCCACACCCCCAAGTACCACCACCAGGAACGAATCCACGATATAGCCCTGCCCCATATCAGGCCCGACATTGGCGATCTGGCTCAGCGCCAGCCCGCCCAGCCCGGCAATGCCAGCACCAAGGCCAAACGCCAGCGTATCGATGCGTCGTGTCGGCACACCCACGCAGCCGGCCATGGCGCGGTTCTGGGTGACGGCACGCACAAACAAGCCAAGGCGGGTCTTTTGCATGATTGCCCACATCAGCACCAGCACCGACAAGGCAAAGCCGATGATGACCACGCGGTTCCACGGCAAGGTCAGGCTAGGCAGGATTTCCAGCCCGCCCGACATCCAGGACGGGTTGGAGACTTCCACGTTCTGCGCGCCAAACAAGGCGCGGGCGGCCTGGATCAGCACGAGCGAGATGCCCCAGGTGGCCAGCAGGGTTTCCAGCGGGCGGCCGTACAGCCAGCGGATGACGGTGCGTTCCATGATCATCCCCACCGCGGCGGCGGCGCAGAAGGCCACGGGCACAGCGGCGACGAGATACCAGTCTTGCGCGCCCGGAAAATGCGCGTGGAAAACGCCCTGGACGACGTAAGCCGAATACGCGCCCACCATCAACAGTTCGCCGTGGGCCATGTTGATCACGCCCATCACGCCGTAGGTGATCGCCAGGCCCAGCGCGGCCAGCAGCAAGATGCTGCCCAGCGAGAGGCCAGAGAATACGCTGCCCAGCGCGCTGATCCAGGCCAGGCGCGAATCAATGGCGGCAATGGAAGACTGCGCAGCGGCGCGTACTTTGGCGTCGGGTTCGTTGGCCGGATCAATGCGGGTCAGCAGCAAGCCGCGCGCATTGGGCGAGTTGCTGTGGCTGAGGTCTTCCACCGCCGCCAGCCGGGCTTTGACATCCGGGTTTTTCAGGTTGGCTTGCGCCAGCAGTTGTTCCAGCACCGGCTTGACCTTGCTGTCGGTCTCTTGTTTGAGCGCCGCAGTCAGGGCCGGGATCATGCTGGCGCTGACATCGCCCTGCAACGACTGGGCGGCAGCCAGGCGCGCGGCCGGATCAGCGGCGGTCAACTTGAAGCCACTTAACGCAGAATCCAGCGCGCCGCGGACGCGGTTGTTGATCGACACGGTATCCACGTCGTCGGGCGCGGGGTTGATCTCGGCGCCGGTGGTAGCGTCATAGACTTTGTCGTCGGCTTTAAGCCAGACGCGCTGGTCAGTGGCGTACAGGGCGTCATCGCTCAGCGCTTGCAACACGCGCGCAGCTTCCGGCGTGCCCACCTGCACCAGCGCGGCAATCGCGGCCAGTTTCTGGTCGGAGTCATCATCGACCAACTGGCGGATGACTTTGGCATCGAGCGCAGCGTGGGCAGACAGACTAAGCAAACAGCCCAGCAGCAGCGCCAGCAAATGGCGCATCCATGTGTTCATTGGGGTATCCCCGTGTTCGGTGTTGCGGTGTGTTCAGGCCAGGCAAACTGCGTTGTGTCTCAGGCAAACCACCAGTTCGTCATTCCTGCCTGCGCAGGAATGACGAGTCAGTCGTGGGGGCGCGAGGGCGAGGGCACGCGGTTTTACCTCTCACGCCTCACGCTTCTCACCTCACAGCCAGATCAATTTGCTTCCGGCTCGTCTTTCTTCTTGTCGTTACCGGCAATGAACGGGCTCCACGGCTGGGCCTTCACCGGCTCTTTGGTCTTCCACACCACGTTGAACTGACCGTTGGCCTTCACTTCACCGATCATCACCGGCTTGTGCAGGTGATGGTTTTTCGGGTCCATTTCCAGCGTAAAGCCGCTCGGTGCCTTGAAGGTCTGGCCACCCATGGCGGCGATCACCTTGTCCACATCGGTGGAGTGCGCCTTCTCAACGGCCTGCTTCCACATGTGGATACCGACGTAAGTGGCTTCCATCGGGTCGTTGGTCACGGCGGTATCGGCATTAGGCAGCTTTTGCTTCTTGGCCCAGTCGCGGTACATCTTGGTGAACTTGGTGTTTTCCGGGTTCTTCACCGACATGAAGTAGTTCCATGCGGCCAGTTCGCCCACCAGCGGCTTGGTATCCACGCCACGCAGTTCTTCTTCACCCACGCTGAACGCCACTACCGGCACGTCGGTCGCCTTCAGGCCCGCGTTGCCCAGTTCCTTGTAGAACGGCACGTTAGAGTCGCCATTGATGGTAGAGACCACCGCCGTCTTCTTGCCCTGGCTGGAGAAATCCTTGATCTTGGCAATGATGGTTTGATAGTCGGAGTAACCAAACGGGGTGTACTCCTCCATGATGTCGGCGTCCTGAATACCCTTGGTATGCAGGTAAGCGCGCAGGATCTTGTTGGTGGTGCGTGGGTACACGTAATCGGTACCCAGCAGCACAAAGCGCTTGGCTTCCCCGCCGTCCTTGGACAACAGGTAATCCACCGCCGGAATGGCTTGCTGGTTAGGCGCGGCGCCGGTGTAGAACACATTCTTTTCCAGCTCTTCGCCTTCGTACTGCACCGGGTAGAACAGCAGGCCGTTCAGTTCACGGAACACCGGCAGCACCGACTTGCGCGATACGGAAGTCCAGCAGCCGAACACTACGGCGACTTTGTCTTTGGAGAGCAACTGACGGGCTTTCTCGGCAAACAGCGGCCAGTTGGAGGCCGGATCAACCACCACCGGTTCCAGTTGCTTGCCCATGACGCCGCCCTGGGCGTTGATTTCTGCAATGGTCATCAGCGCGGTCTGTTCCAGCGCCGATTCAGAAATCGCCATCGTGCCCGACAGCGAATGCAGGATGCCGACCTTGATGGTGTCGGCGGCAAAAGCGCCACCCGACAAACCGCTGGCGGCAGCGAGGGTACAAACAGTGACAAGTTTCAGTGCGGTACGACGGTTCATGACTGCATCTCCTGATAACTGATAACGAGTGACGAAAGTGTGAGAACGGGTTGTTTCCTTCCTGCTTCTTGCTTTTCTTGCTTTCTGGTAATGCTGTTAATCAGTTGTCGTACTGGTCTGCTTTTTTTGGTGCTGCTGTTTTGTTAGCGCCTTGCGGCGCGATGTTTTACATACCGGGGGTGCCCGGACCACGTTACTTTTCTTTGCTTCGCCAAAGAAAAGTAACCAAAAGAAAGGCGACCCCGGCGGAGCGCCCGCTTCGCGGGTCCCCTGCGCTTCTCGTGAAGTCCGGCTGGCTCCAGGGAACTCGCCCTTTGGGCTCAAACACCCTTACGCCGAAACCCCGGACTTCCCTGCGATGCTCGGCACTCCTTATGGGGCCCAACTGCAACCCCAACCCCGCAAACCGTCTGTTTGCGAGCAATTTCGGTTCAACCTGTCAGTTTCTGCCGTGCAGCATGCAACATATGCAGTGTGATTTTTCTGACTTCAGATTTGCTCTCATCGATATGCGCCTTGAGCATCCGCTGCGCCTCATCCCCGCGGCGTTGCAAGATCGCGCGCAGGATGGCGCCGTGTTCGTGGTAGGTGGTGTCCACCCGGTACGGCTTGGTGAAATCCAGCCGGCGGATCGGGCGGATTTTTTCCGTGACGTCGCGGTGGATCCGCGCCATTTCCCGGTTGCCGGTGGCGGCCACCAGGGTGGAATGGAACAACTCGTCAAAACCGGAGACGATCTTGCCGTCAGTCAGGCGCTCGCCCACCGGCACCAGCCACAGGGCTTTGAGGTCGGCCAGTTCCGGTGAGGCATCCAGGTCTACGTGCTCACACAGGCGGCGGGCGGCGGCGAGTTCCAGGATCACGCGCACGTCGTACAGGTCTTCGAAATAGGCAAAATCAAACGGTCGCACCTGCCAGCCATTGCGAAACTGCACCTCGACAAAGTGCTCGTTCTGCAGGCGGTACAGCGCCTCACGCACCGGGGTGCGGCTGACGTTCAGGCGTTCGGCCACTTCGCTTTCGGTAAAGCGGTCACCGGGCAACAGGCGGAACTCCATGATGTCCGCCTTGATGCTGGCGTAGATGCCGTTGGCCAGGTTGTCACGGGAACCGCGCCGTTTGCCAGGCGCGGCGTCTTCGTTCGGCAGCGAGGCGACCGGTTCGGGTTTCATGCGTGCGGCTCCAGCACCAGCAAGCGTTCGCCCGGTGTGACGGCTTTGCCCGGCATGGCGCGGATGGAGCGCACGGTGCCCGATACCGGCGCGTGCACGGCCAGTTCCATCTTCATGGCTTCGACCACAATCAGGGGCGAGCCGGCGTCCACTTTCTGGCCCACTTCCACCAGCACTTTCCAGATGCTGCCGCACAGGTCGGCGCTGATGACGTGGTGGCCATCGTCCACTGCGTCTTCGGTGTCTTCTTCCTCTACGGCGGCGTGGTGGTGCGCGCTGTCATCGGCTTGCCACAGGGCCACTTCGGCTTCAAAGGCCACTTTCTGGCGCGCCTGGAAGTCGGCAATGCTGGCGCTGTTGTCGGCCAGGAAAGCCTCATAGGCGGCGAAGTCGAACACTTCTTCTTCAATGCGCACGCCGGTGCGACCATGGCGGAAGTCTTCGCGCAGCCCGTCCAGCTCGGCCTCGGTCACCGGGTAGAACCGTACCTGGTCAAAAAAGCGCAGCAGCCACGGCTCGCCCGGTGCAAACACAGCGTTCTTGAGGAACTTGTTCCAGATCGGCAGCGTGCGGCCGACCAGTTGATAGCCGCCGGGGGAGTCCATGCCGTAAATGCACATGTACACGCCGCCAATGCCCACGGTGCCTTCGGCGGTGAAGGTGCGCGCCGGGTTGTATTTGCTGGTCAACAGCCGGTGACGCGGGTCCACCGGCACCGCGCACGGCGCGCCCAGGTACACGTCGCCCAGACCCATGACCATGTAGCTGGCATCAAAAATGATGTCGCGCACTTGTTCGCGGCTTGCCAGACCATTGATGCGCTGGATGAAATCGACGTTGTTGGGCAGCCATGGCGCCTGGTGGCGCACGGTTTCCTGATAACGCTGTACGGCGCCCAGCGTGGCGGAGTCCTCAAACGCCAGCGGCATGTAGACCACGCGGGTCGGCAGCTTGAGCGTGGAAACATCCGGCAGTTCGGCATCGGCAGCCAGCAAGGTGGCCAGCAGCCGTTGCTGGCTGATCTCGTAACCGTTAAAGCGGATTTGCAGCGAACGCACGCCCGGCGAGAGTTCCAGAATGCCCGGCACTTGCAACTGCTTGAGCTTTTGCATCATCAGATAGATGCGCAGCCGCAGTTTCAGGTCGAGCACATTGGGGCCGTACTCCATCAGGATGTAGGTGTCGCCCGCCTGGCGGTAGGTCACGGCCGGGCGCACGCCGTTTTCCGGCAGTTCAGCCAGAATGGCCGGGGATGAGGTAGCGGGCAGTTCCGGCGCGGCGATGTCCTCAACCGGCACAAAGGCCAGCGCGGCCAGTTGCGCGTCTTGCGCGCGTTCCAGCGCCACGGCCTCTTTGTAGCTGATGCACTTGAAGCGGATCTTGTCGCCCGGTTTGACCTGGCCGACCTTCCACAACTCGGCCTTGGCAATGGTGGCCGGGCAGACAAAACCGCCCAGGCTGGGGCCGTCACGCGTCAGGATCACCGGCGAATCGCCAGTGAAGTTGATACTGCCAATGGCGTATTCGCAATCGTGCACGTTGGACGGATGCAAGCCGGCCTCGCCACCATCGCTACGCGCCCAGGTCGGCTTGGGGCCGATCAGGCGTACGCCCAGGCGGTTGGAGTTGTAGTGGACTTCCCAATCGCTGGCAAAGAAGGTGTCGATGGCCTCGGTCTGGAAAAAATCCGGCGCCCCATGCGGGCCGTACAGCACGCCGATTTCCCAATGCGTGCCGTATTGCGGCACCAGTTGTGCCGGCGCGGCGGCGGGTTCGGCCGCAGGTGCAGGCGTGGTGCAGGCCGGCAGATCAATCTGGCTGACCGGCAGCATGTCGGCGGCGCGCAGCGTGCGGCCGGCGTGGCCGCCAAACTGGCCCAGCGCAAAGGCTGAACGGCTGCCCAGGTACACCGGCACATCAATACCGTTACGGATGGCGATATAGGTGCGGCAACCGCTGGCAGCACGGCCCACGGCCAGAATCTGGCCGGTTTTGACCGTCAACGGCGCGTTCATGGCGACGTCCTGGCCATCCAGCGTGATCGGGCAGGTGGCACCGGTCAGAGCGATGACGGCATCGGTATGGAACTTGAGCGTCGGGCCTTGCAGCGTGCATTCCAGGCCAGCGGCCGCCACATCGTTACCGACAATGCGGTTGGCCAGGCGAAACGCGTAATCGTCCATCGGCCCGGACGGCGGCACACCGATATCCCAGTAACCCACGCGGCCGGGGTAATCCTGCACGCTGGTGTAAGTGCCCGGTTCCAGCACTTCGACCACCGACGGTTGATACGCAAAGGTATCCAGGAAACGCGTGGAGACCTGGCCGGCCTCGAATGCGGCGCTGGCGATGATCTGGCGCAGGTAGTCCAGGTTGGTGGCAATGCCATGCAAGGCGGTGTGGTTGAGCGCAGTTTGCAGATTGGCCAGCGCCTCGGCGCGGTTCTCGCCACGCACAATCAGCTTGGCCAGCAGCGGGTCGTAAAACGAAGGCACGTCCGTGCCGGTGCTGACCCAGCCATCCACCCGCAGCGGCACGATGGCGCTGTCGGGGTAGCTCACCTCGGTCAGCACGCCCGGCGAGGGCTGGAACTGCTTGACCGGGTCTTCGGCGTACAGGCGCACTTCAATGGCGGCACCTTGCGGCGCACGCGCCATGGCGGCTTCATCCAGCGCATCGCCTGCAGCCACGCGCAACATGCATTCAACCAGATCCAGCCCGGTGACGGATTCGGTGACCGGGTGTTCCACCTGCAGGCGGGTGTTCACTTCCAGGAAATAGAACTCGTCACGCTTGCTGTCGTAGACGTATTCCACCGTGCCGGCAGAGCGGTAGTTCACCGACTCGCCCAGCCGTCTGGCCGAGGCCAGCAGCGCGGCGCGCGTAGCGGCCGGCAGATTGGGTGCCGGGGTTTCTTCAATCACTTTCTGGTTACGGCGCTGGATGGAGCAATCACGCTCGCCCAGGGCAAACACCTTGCCGTTGCCATCGCCAAAAATCTGCACTTCGATGTGGCGCGCCTGATCGACAAACCGTTCGATAAACGAACCGCCATCGCGGAAAAACTGCTCGCCCAGCCGTTGCACCCGTTCAAACGCGGCGGCCAGTTGCTGCGCGTCATCACAGCGCGTCAGACCAATCCCGCCGCCACCGGCCGTGCTTTTGAGCATGACCGGATAGCCAATCTTCTCTGCTTCCGCCAGCGCGTGGTCGGCCGAATCCAGCAGCCCGCTGCCCGGCGTGGTCGGCACGCCTGCGGCGGCAGCCAGTTCGCGGGCGCGGTGCTTGAGGCCGAACTCTTCCATCTGCAAAGCGGTCGGGCCAACAAACACGATGTTGTTCTCAACGCAGGCCGCGCCGAACTCTGCGCTTTCAGACAAGAAGCCGTAGCCGGGGAACACGGCCTCTGCGCCGGTTTCTTTGCAGGCGGCGATGATCTTGTCGATGCACAGATAGCTGTCAGCCGGTTTGTCACCACCCAAGGCAATGGCGACATCGGCTTCGGTCACGTGGGCGCTGTTGCGATCGGCATCTGAATACACAGCCACGCTTTTTACGCCAAGGCGCTTGAGGGTGCGGATCGCCCGGCAGGCGATCTCCCCGCGATTGGCAATGAGTACAGTCTTGAACATGGCGCGAATCCTCAAGCTTTGGCGGTTTGCAGGCTGGCGATATACGCGCGCCAGCCGCCGAAATGGGTGATATCCGTGGCGTCAGCAATCGCCCACGGCTCGCAAATAAAACCTTTCACGCTGCGGCCATCTGCGGTTTCCAGCGTGCCAATGCCCAGCGGCGCGGGGATGAGCGCAACAAAGCTGCCGAAGGCGGACAGCGGTACGTCCCACAGTTCGATCTCGATGGCCGCGCCGCTATCGACCTTCACCAGGCCCGGTTTGGGCGGCGTGGTATTGGCCAGCGCGTAAAGGCGGTATTTCGGCGCGGTGTGGGTGCGTTCGACCAGGATGGCATTGCGCTCTTGCAGCTGGACATTGAGCGGCATGCCAGTCAGATGCGCGCCGACCACTGCCACGCGTACGTGGTGATCTGCCGACGCAGCGGGCGCTACGGCGGGCAAGGCCGGCAGGCTGCGGCCGGTGGCACCCAGTGGCAGCGGACGGCTTTGTTGCCAGCGGCGGCCAAACGCGGCCAGTTTGTCGTCATGCCAGGCCGGGGCCAGCAGGGTGATGCCAAACGGCAGACCATCGTTACGGAACCCGGCGGGCAAAGACAACGCGCACAGGTCAGAGAAATTGGCAAAGTTGGTGTAGGTGCCGAAACGCGAATTGAGCGTGATCGGGTCATCCAGCATGTCTTCAATAGAGTAGATGCTGGGCGAGGTCGGCACGACGAGGGCATCAAACCCGGCAAGGGTCTGGTTGATGATGCGGGAAAGTTCCGCCCGGCGGTATTCGGCGCGGAAAGTATCCACCGCGCTGTACTGCGCCGCGCCTTGCATGATGCCGCGCACCACCGGGTTGATCTCGTAGGCTTTGGTCGCCAGCAAATGTTCTGCCGCAAACACGCGCTCGGCCACAAACGCGCCCTGGTACAGCAGTTCTGCCAGCTCCAGGAACGGCGCAAAATCCACCGGTTCTACGTCAACGCCTGCCTCTTTCAACTGTGCCAGCGCAATGCTGAACAGACGCGCCGATTCATGATCGCCAAACCACTGCAGTTGATCCGGCATGCAAAAACGCGGCCGGGCGCGCATCAATGGCGAGGTGGCTTGCGGCTCACGCGAGTACGGATCAGCCGCATCAAACCCGCCGGCCAGATGCGCGATGAGTTGGGCGTCATCGACCGTCAGCGCAAACACCGAAACGCAATCAAGCGTGCGGCAAGCCGGCACCACGCCCGCGTTGCTCAGCCAGCCCTTGGTCGGCTTGAGCCCGACAATATTGTTGAACCCCGCCGGAATGCGGCCAGAGCCCGCGGTATCTGTACCAAACGCAAACGGCACCAGCCCGCGCGCCACCACCGACGACGACCCAGAGCTGGAACCGCCGCTGACATAGCGTTCATCAAAGGTATTGGGCACCGGGCCATACGGCGAACGCGTGCCGTTAAGGCCGGTGGCGAACTGATCCAGATTGGTCTTGCCGATCAGGATCGCGCCGGCATCCAGCATGCGCTGCACGACGGTGGCGCTGGCTGCCGGTTCATACGCAAACGCCGGGCAGGCGGCCGTGGTCTCCCAGCCGGCGGCATCGATATTGTCTTTGGCGGCAAATGGCACGCCAAACAAAGGCAAACGGGAAAGATCGCCACCGGCGGCATCCAGCCGCGCATTGAGCGCTGTCAGTTGCTTTGTGATCTGTTGGGGCGTGGCACGGGAAATCCACGCGTTGTCATCAGCTGGCAACTGCGCCAGCACGTGCTCAACGGCATCTTGTGCTTGCATGCCGTTGATGTAAGCACTACGCCACTCCGGTAAGGTCCAGCCTGCTTGCGGAACGATCTTTGCACCCATGTTTGTATCCCGTCTTGTATACATCGCACTGCAACAGGAACAGCAAGGGGCGTGCCAGTGGTTTTAATGCGTTGATTTTTATTGGTTTAGTGGTGAATTTGTGGAGGTTGGTGGGGGGATTTGTGGTGATGTGAGGAGGGTGGGATGCACCAGATGTTTACAGGGGGTGTTGTTTTTGCACCGTGATAATGCAAGGTGCATAAAAGGTTTTTCGGGGGGGAGATGATTAGCCAATGGCAGTGGTATTAGTGGAGACGGCTGAGGTGGTAGCGCCTTGCGGCGCGGCTTTTAAAGGCGTTTGATACCGGCGGTGGCCGGAGCACGTTACTTTCTTTGCTTCGCCAAAGAAAGTAACCAAAGAAAGGCGACCCCAGCCTGGCGGCCCTCCGGGCTTCCCTCAGTCGGTCGGGAGCCTAAGGTCTCCCTCCGCTCCATCGGCGCTTGGCTTTAATGGGGGAGGAAAGTCAAAGACAACTGCAACCCCAAAAGCCAACTGCAACGACAAAATCCAAACCAACTGCAACTACACCTAGAACTGGAAAATCAACAACGAAAGCAACTGCAACAGCAGTGGCAGTGGCAATAGCAATGGCGGGGCAGTGGTAACGGTAAATCCAACCACGCACCCCACTGGCTCGTCATTCCGGCGAAGGCCGGAATCCAGTCCGCAGCCCAACGGGCTGCTTTCGGTGGCCTACCACTGTTGTCTTGTGCTGATTCCGTGGCACTTGCATGCATTGCAGCTGGAATCCGGCCAAGGGGGCCGCCGAGGTCCGGAATGACGAAGTGGTAGACCAGCCAATCATTCTTGCAAACAGTGGCGTAGGGTGGATTTGCGAAGCAATCCACCGTTGCGATGGTGGATTGTCGCCCCGCTCCGAATCCACCCTACAAAACCTGCACCCGGATGACCTTGTGTTGGTGTTGGTACTGGTTGCCGTTGCCGTTGCCGTTGGCTTTAGGGGTTGCTGTTGCTTTTGACCTTGGGCCCCTTGACTGCGCCGAGCATCGCAGCGAAGTCCGGGGTTTCGGCGTAAGGGTGTTTGAGGGCAAAGCCCGAGTTCCCTGGAGCCAGCCGGACTTCGCGAGAAGCACAGGGAACCCGAAGGGCGCCGTCGCAGGGGTCGCCTTTCTTTTGGGTACTTTTCTTTGGCGACCCAAAGAAAAGTACCGTGCTCCGGGCACCCCCGGTATCAAAACACCGCGCCGCAGGCGCTAACAGCAGTTCAAGGTTTTAAAGACAGCCAAGGTGGATCATCGCTAACGCTCCAAATCCACCCCAAACCAACCCCACAACACCCTTAGCGCCCCAAAAGAAAACCACTTGCTGTCGGGCAACCCCCGACACCCAAAACACCGCGCCGCAAGGCGCTAACAGCAGTTCAAAGTTCTAAGTCAAAGGGTCTCCAGCCAGGTCAGTCAAAACCAGCCATTCAAGGCATCACCCGCGGCTCCGGCAACCCATGCCCATTCTCAATCAACGCCTCATGCACCATCCGCAAAAACGCCACCGCCGCCGGCGTCGGGTCCAGATTCCACACCGCCCACACCCGCCGCTGCGGGCCATCTGACACCGGCACCATTTTCAGCCGGTCGCAGGTATACCCCTCAAACCGTGGCACAAGGCCGATGGCGAGGCCGCGCCGGACAATGCGCTCCAGCAAGTCGATATGGCTTACCTCAAAACTCACCCGGTGCTCGATCCCGGCGCGGGCAAAAGCTTGTTCGGTCTGCCGCCGCGCGCCGCTGTTGGCGTAGAAATCCACCAGCCGGGAGCCGACCAGGTCCAGCAGCGAGATCTGGTCGCGCTGCGCCAGCGGGTGCGCTTGCGGGATGATGGCGATCAGTTCTTCATCGGCAATGTTCTGCTTGCTGACCCCCTCTACCGGCTCGCCGGGCCACAGGCCGACCAGCGCCACATCGGTGCGCTCGGCGCGCACGTCCACCAGCAGGTTCTCGCTCATGCCCTGGTAAAAGCGGATGTCCACATGCGGGTAGCGCTCATGAAAGCGCGCCAGCACGTCAACCAGATCAGCGTGGTTGAAGGTGGAGATCGTGCCCACGGTGAGCGTGCCGCGCACGGTGCCGGCGGCGGCGGCGACTTCGTCGCGGATGCGCGACTCGGCGCCCAGCATTTGCCGCGCTACCGGCAAGAACGCCTGGCCAGCGGTCGTCAGCCGCACGTTACGGCTGCTGCGCTCAAACAGCCTGGCGCCCAGTTCGTCTTCCAGTTTGGCGATCTGGTGGCTCAGCGCGGATTGCACGGTATGGCAGCGCTCGGCAGCGCGGGTGAAGCTTTGTTCCTCCGCCACGGCGACGGCGAATTCAATCTGGCGCAAGTTCATGCTCAATCATCTCAAAACAAGATCAATGTGATGAAAAGTATACATTTGTGTGATGCATGACGTCGTCAGATACTGCGCAGCACAAACAGATCACACGGAGATACTCATGGACGGCTCTGCACATCGTCTGAGCGGCGCACAAGTGGCGCTGATGTCTTTCTCGACCGGGCTGGTGGTTGCCAGCAACTATTACGCCCAGCCCTTGCTGCACACCCTGGCCAGCGAATTTGGCCTGACCGCAGCCGGCGCGGGCGTCATCATTACCGTGGCGCAGTTGAGCTACGCCGTCGGCCTGTTGCTGCTGGTGCCGCTGGGCGACCTGCTGGAACGCCGCAGCATGATCGTCGGCATGACCTTGCTCTGCGCCGTGGGCTTGCTGATCACCGCCTCTGCCCCGAGCCTGGCGCTGGTATTGCTGGGTACCGCGATTGCCGCCTTGTTTGCGGTGGTCTCGCAAGTGCTGGTACCGCTGGGCGCCACGCTGGCCGCGCCAGAACAGCGCGGCAAGGTGGTCGGGACGTTGATGAGTGGCCTGTTGCTGGGCATCTTGCTGGCGCGTACGGTGGCAGGCGGTTTATCCAGCCTGGGCGACTGGCGCACGGTGTACTGGGTGGCCGCAGGGGTGATGATCATCACCGCCATCGCGCTGGCCCGCGTGCTGCCGCATCACCACGAGCACGCCGGTTTGCCGTATCACAAACTGCTGGCCTCGGTATTCACGCTGTTTGCCCACGAACCCGTCTTGCGCCTGCGGGCATTGCTGGGCGCGTTCTCATTCGCCATTTTCAGCGTGTTGTGGACGTCCATGGCGTTCTTGCTGGCCAGCGATCCGTACCACTTCTCTGATGGCGCAATAGGCCTGTTCGGGCTGGTTGGCGCAGCGGGTGCACTGGCCGCCAACCTGGCCGGCCGGCTGGCCGACAAAGGCAAGACCGATACCACCACCTGGGCCGGACTGATTCTGTTGTTGTTGTCCTGGGTGCCAATTGCGCTGGCCAAAGAATCCATCGTCGCCTTGCTGATCGGCATTCTGGTCCTGGACCTGGCCGTGCAGGGCGTGCATGTGACCAACCAGAACGTGATCTACAAACTGTTCCCGCATGCCCGCAACCGCGTCACCGCCGGGTACATGACGAGCTACTTCATTGGCGGCTCGACGGGTTCCCTGCTGTCTGCCACCGCCTATGCACACTGGGGCTGGAACGGAGTGTCGGCCGTAGGCGCGCTGTTGAGTCTGTGCGGTTTGCTGGCGTGGGTATTGTGGCGCCAGGTTGGGGGTATGCCCGCGGCAGTCGCTCAGGCACGCGGCTGAGAACGGTTTGGCCCTTTGGCGGGAACGGCGACGTTGGGGGCCAACCATTCTTGCAAACAGACGGCTTGCGGGGTTGGGGTTGGGGCTGGGGTTGCCGTTGCTTTTGACGTTGGGCCCCTTTGACTGCGCCGAGCATCGCAGCAAGGCGCGGGGTTTCGGCGGAGGGGTGTCTGAGCGAAGCGAGTTCCCGTAGCCAGCCGCGCCTTGCGAGAAGCGCAGGGAACTCGCGCAGCGAGCGCAGTCGCTGGGGTCGCCTTTCTTTGGTTACTTTCTTTGGCGAAGCAAAGAAAGTAACGTGGTCCGGGCACCCCCGGTATCAAAACACCGCGCCGTCAGGCGCTAACACACGCTGTTACAACCGCTACGGTGGCTCACCGCAACAGCCTCACATACTCCGCCCATCAAACTCCTTCACCGGGATCGCCGCCAGATCAATCCCCTCAATACAACGCACATTCACCGCCGCAATCGGATTGCCCTGCTTGTCAGTGCTCTCGGCATACACCTGGATGCCGCATTGCGGACAGAACCGGTGCTTGATGCGATGCTTGTTGAAGGTATACACGCGGCTGTTTTCTTCCGGCGTGATGAGACGAAAACTGGCTCTGGGCACAAACCACATCATCATGCCCTTGCGCTGGCAGATCGAACAATTACACGTGACTGCGCCTTCGATCGTGCCTTCCACCTCAAACGCCACCTGACCGCAATGACAACCGCCGCGATATTGCATGGCCTGCCTCCAAAGAAAAACGGGCGCTGTGATCAGCGCCCGTTTATTTGATTACGCAGCCAGGCCGCGTTTTTTCAACTCGTTTTCGGCAACGCCGACCAGCGTGGCCAAGGCAATGCCCTCGGCCGCCAGTTTCACACCATCCAGCGCCGGGAAGGTCGGGGCGATACGGATGTTGCTGTCTTTCGGATCATTGCCGTTGGGGAAGGTATTGCCGGCCGGCACCATGGCGACACCGGCTTCTTCTGCCAGTTGCACCACGCGCTTGGCGCAGCCTTCGCGCACGTCAAAGCTGATGAAGTAACCGCCATCCGGGTTGGTCCAGGTGGCAACGCCACGGCCAGCCAGTTCTTGCTTGAGCACGTCCAGCACGGCGTTCATCTTTGGCACGATCAGGGCGCGATGTTTTTCCATCAGCGCTTCCAGGCCGGCGAAGTCTTTCAGGAACTTCACGTGGCGCAGCTGGTTGATCTTGTCCGGACCAATCGAGCGAAAGCCCATGTTTTTGGTCATCCAGGCCACGTTGGCCGGGGACGATGCAAACAGCGCCAGACCTGCGCCCGCCAGGGTGATCTTGGAGGTGGAGGCAAACACGAAGGCGCGATCAGCGTTACCGGCTGCCGCGCAGGCTTCCAGAATGTTGGCGATCTCGTGCTTCTTGTCGGTCAGGTGGTGAACGGCGTAGGCGTTATCCCAGAAAATGCGGAAATCGGCGGCGGCGGTTTTCATCTTCGCCAGGCGCACAACCACTTCGTCCGAGTAGATATCGCCAGTCGGGTTGGCGTACTTGGGCACGCACCACATGCCCTTGATGGACGCGTCTTCAGCAACCAGCTTTTCGACGATATCCATATCCGGGCCAGTACCGGTCATCGGCACGGCAATCATCTTGATGCCGTACTGGGCACAGATCGCAAAGTGGCGATCGTAACCCGGGGCCGGGCACAGGAAGGTCACCGGCTCGGTCGACCAGCCGGCCTTGCCGCCCGGTACGCCCTTGAGCAGCGCGTACACGATGGTGTCGTGCATCAGCGCCAGCGAGGAGTTCTCTGCCACGACCACTTGCGCGGCCGGTGCGCCCAGCATGGGGGCAAACAGTTCACGCGCTTGCGGCAGGCCGTTGACGCCGCCGCCGTAGTTGCGCAGATCGCCACCGCCACGGGCTTCGGATTCATCCACGGCGGCCAGGAGGCCGTTGGACAGATCAAGCTGGTCTGCGGACGGTTTGCCGCGGGTGGAGTCGAGCTTGAGGCCACGGGCGCGGAACGCGGTATAGCGTTCGTTCGCGGCGGTATAAAAGCGTTGCAGGTCGTCGTTGCTCAGGCTTGCCAGTTCGCCTGCCGGCAGTGCGCTGTTTACTTCTTGCATTGCATCCTCGCTAATCGGGTGTCTGTGTCGAACAGCCCGACATCTTGCGCCATCTGCGCGGATACGGCTAGGGCAGACTGTCGATTACGGCGGAATTTTTCCCGTCGCAGGCCAGCCTGCCCCGGCGGGCTTAGCGGGCGCCGCGTCGTTGCACCTGCAAGGCCGCGTTACGGACCACCGCCGCGTTGCCCTGGCGAAAGGCAAACAGCGCCAGCAATGCCCCCAGGCTGCCCATCAACCAGACGGCGGGCCAGCCAGAGAAACCGTTCAGGACCGGGATGACCATCGGCGTGATGAAGAACGCCACAAACACCGCCGCGTTGCCCATGCCCAGCGCGGTGCCAGCCCGCTGGGCGCCCGCCTGGGTAGCCAGTTCGGTATACGCCACACCATGCCATGCCGATACGCCCAGCCCAGCGGCGACCAGCGCCACCACTACAGCCAGCCGCAATACGCTGGCCAGCGGCGCAACCAGCATCTGCGCCAGTACCAGCAAGGCCAGCAGGGCAAACAACAACACGCTGATCGAGGCGCAGGCTGCAATGTAACGCTGCCGATTGTGATGGCGGTCAGTCCAGTAGCCGCTCCAGACCCGCAGCGCGCCGCCGCCCAGTTGCACGGTAATCAGCGCCACAGAGGCCACCAGCGTGCCAAAGTGGCCAAAGTCGTGCAGGAACACCGGGGTAAAGGTCAGCACGGCGACTTGCGGCACGCACAGCAGACCAATGCCCAGCGTCATGCGCAGCAAAACCGGATCTTGCAGTGGCGGCACGTTCGCGGTGGTGCCGGTGCGCTTTGTGGTTGCTTCATGGTGCGGCGGTTCATGCAGCCAGCGCCAGGCCAGTACGCCATTGAGCAGGCAGAACAACGCCAGTGCGCCGTACACCATGCCAAAGCCGCCCCAGCGGGCCAGCGGCGGCAACACCAGGGCGCCCAGCGCCCCACCAAACGGCACGGCAGTCTGGCGAATGCTCATGGCCAGGCCGCGTTCCTTGTCGGTAAACCAGGCCATGATGGCGCGACCGCTGGAACCGTTCACGCTGCCGCCCAGCAAACCCACCAGCAACAAACCCGGCATCAGCGCAGCCATGGTTGGTACGTAGCCCGGCGCGGGCGACACCCGCAGCATCATGAACAGCAGCCAGGCCGCAATGCTGAACAGACCCAGCAACAACACGCGGCGATCACCCCAGCGATCCGTCAGCATGCCCCAGGGTAACTCGCTGACCGCCACCCCGAGGCCCATCATGCCCAGCACCAGGCCCAACTGGTGGGTATCAAGGTGGTAATCGGCGCGCAGCAAGACCGACGTCGCCGGGATACCGGCAAAAGTGGCCGAGAACGCCGCGTTGGCAGCAAACCCCAGGCCGAGGATTTTCCAGCGGTGATTGGCCGGCAAATGGTGGATATCAAGATGCGTCGACATGGCGCGCTCCAGGCTGAATGGACGGTACCCATCGTCGCACCGGCTTGCCATAACAAACAGATATGGTTGAATATTTCAGTGATGATGATTTGAAATAGTGAATCCGCCATGAATACGCTGGATCTGGATGCCGTGCAGGCCTTTGTGCTGGTGGCCGACATGCAAAGCTTTACCCGCGCCGCCGAGGCGCTGGACACCACGCAATCGGCCGTCAGCCTGAAACTGAAGCGACTGGAGACCCATCTGGATCGGCGCCTGCTGGAACGCACGCCGCGCCAGGTACGGTTATCGATGGAAGGCCAGGCCTTTTTGACCGCCGCGCGCGAACTGCTGGCCGCGCACGACCGGGCATGGTCTGTACTGCACGCCCCGCCGCGCCGTTTGCGGGTGGGCTTCAGCGGCCATATTGCCGGCGCATCGCTGCCCGGCTTGCTGGCGCGCGTGGCGGCCCATGACCCGGCGCTGGTGATTGAAGTACGCGTGGCAACCTCGGCCGAGGTGCTGGCCAGTTACGACGCCGGACAACTGGATGCGGCCTACGTGTTGCATCACACTGATCGCCAGTTTGAGCGCCAGGATGGCGAGATCCTGTTTGAAGACGACATGGACTGGTTTGCCCTGCCCGACACCTGCTGGACAGCCAACGAGCCCCTGCGCCTGGCCATGCTGGCCCCGCCGTGCGGCCTGCGCACCAATGTGATCGAAGCGCTAGACGGCGCCGGGATCAGCTGGCTGGAAGTGTTTGTGGGCGACGGCGTCAGCGCGCTGAGCGCCGCCGTGCTGGCCGGTCTGGCCGTGGGTGCCATGGGTCGGCGGGCCGCCCCGCCCGGACTGGTGCCGGTACGGGAGCGACTGGGCTTGCCCGCGCTGCAACCGACCAATGTGGTGCTGTATCGCAGCGTGCACGATGAACGTTCGCGCAGCGCCTTGCGGGTGATGAGCGCAGCGCTGCGGGCATTCTGATCAACCCGCCTGGCCGCCCGGATACCAGAAAAAAGGCCAACCGCAGCGGTTGGCCTTTTTGCGCGCATGAACCGGATCAGTTCACCGTAACACCGGCAAAGTCCTGACGGCCAAACGGGCTGACCTTGTACCCGGACACATTGGCACGCGTCAGCGCGTAGGCTGTCGGGTACGCCAGCGGCACCCACAGCGCCTGGTCAAAAATCACTTTCTGCGCGTTGCGGTAAAGCTTGGTGCGCTGGTTGATATCGCTCACCTTTTTGCCATCGGCAATCAGCTTGTCCAGTTGCGAGTCGCAATAGCGGGCAAAGTTGGTGCCCGACTGCACGGCGGCGCAACTGAATTGCGGCGTGAAGAAGTTATCCGGATCACCGTTATCCCCCGCCCAGCCCATGAACAGGAGATCATGCTCGCCCGCCTTGCCGCGCTTGATCAACTCGCCCCATTCAATGGTCTTGATAGTGGCCTTGATACCCACCTTGGCCAGATCAGACTGCAACAACTCTGCGCCGGCCTTGGGGTTGGGGTTCAGCACGCTGCCGGTCGGGCGCGTCCAGATCGTGGTTTCAAAACCGTTGGGAAAACCGGCCTTTTTCAACAGCTCTTTGGCTTTGGCCGGATCGTAGCTGTAATCCCCCAGGTCTTTGTCAAAGCTCCAGGTATTGGGCGGGAACGGCCGGCTGGCGTCTTGCGCCGTGCCATCAAACACCGTCTTCAGATAGGTTTTGGCATCAAACGCGTAATTGATGGCCTGACGCACCAGGGCGTTATCGAGCGGTTTGTGCTGCGTGTTGATAGCCACAAACGCCGTCATGAATGCCGCGTTATCAACCACCTTGAGGTTCTTGTCGGCCTTGGCAGACTGGATATCCAGCGGCTTGGGCGCCAGCGCAATCTGGCACTCGCCGGCCTTGAGGCGCTGCAACCGCACCGTGGCATCTGGCGTGATCGCAAAAATCAGCTTTTCCGCCTTGGGCTTGCCGCCAAACCAGTTGGGATTGGCGTCGTAACGGATCACCGCGTCTTTCTGGAACGACTTGAGCACAAACGGCCCGCTGCCGACCGGTTTGGTGTTGAGGTCACCCGCTTTGGCCACGCCCAGCTTGTTGGCGTACTCCGCCGAATAAATCGACGCCCAGCCCATGGTCAGCGTCGGCAGGAACGTGGCATCCGGATAATTGAGTTCAAACTGCACGGTGTGGTCATCCACCTTCTTGACCGCCTTGACCAGCTTGTTCAACTGCAGCGACTGCACGCTGGGATAACCACTGGGCGAGGTTTTGTACCAGGGATGCTGCGTGTTGAACACGCGCTCGAAGGTAAACACCACGTCATCAGCATTCAACGGCCGCGTAGGCTTGAACCAGTCCGTCGCGCCAAACTGGACATCGCTGCGCAGTTTGAATGTCCAGGTCAGACCATCATCACTGGCCGTCCAGGACTGCGCCACCGCCGGCACCACCTTGCCCGCCTGCGCGTCGTACTCCACCAGCCGGCTGAACAACACATCCGCCGAGGCATTGGTCGTGACAAGGGCGTTGTACTGCACCACATCAAAGCCATCCGGATTGGCATCGGTACACACCGACAACGGTTTGGCCAAAGCCAGCGCCGGCACAGCGACGGCGACAACGGCGAGCATCCTCAGAACCATGGTTTTTTTCTCCTGCGGGTATTCTGGTTTTTTACGCAACGGCAAGATACGCCGCTGGTGGCAACGCTGTCAGCTTAACTGCAGAGGGGGCGTGATGCCAAAGAACGGTTGGTTTGCGGGTTAGGGAATTTGGTACGAGGTGTGAGGTGTGAGGTGTGAGGTGTGAGGTGTGAGGTGTGCAGAGTGTAAGTGCCGGTCTGCCAGATGCAACTGCTCTTTTAC
Organism: Silvimonas iriomotensis; assembly: GCF_014645535.1. Classification (NCBI taxonomy): domain Bacteria; kingdom Pseudomonadati; phylum Pseudomonadota; class Betaproteobacteria; order Neisseriales; family Chitinibacteraceae; genus Silvimonas; species Silvimonas iriomotensis. The sequence goes on along the minus strand of NZ_BMLX01000004.1, from coordinate 73,222 downwards.
GCACACCACAGCCTCGTCATTCCTGACCTCGGCGGCCCCCTTGGCCGGAATCCAGGCGCAAACAGGTGTGCCGAAGCACTGAAACTGGTTTGCCAGGCAAAGCCCGCCTGCGGCGGGCGTACTGGATTCCTGCCTTCGCAGGAATGACGATGTGGAGAGGGGAACCGCTCATTCTGGCAAGCAGACGGTTTCCAGGGTTGCTGTTGACTTTCGGGGTTGGGGTTGGGGTTGGGGTTGGGGTTGCTTTTGACGTTGGGCCCCCTTGACTGCGCCGAGCATCGCAGCAAGGCGCGGCGATCAAGGCGAAGCGGTAGGCCAAAGGCCGAACTCGCGAGCCAGCCGCGCCTTGCGAGAAGCACAGGGAACCCGAAGGGCGCAGTCGCCGGGGTCGCCTTTCTTTTGGTTACTTTTCTTTGGCGAAGCAAAGAAAAGTAACGTGCTCCGGCCACCGCCGGTATCAAAACACCGCGCCGTCAGGCGCTAACACACACACAGCAATGGTGGACTGTCACCAGGCGCCAAACCCACCCCACCCCGCCCCACCCAAAAAAACCCTTACCCCATTTCCTTCACCACCACCTGCAAACTCCCCTTGTCACCCGAGAGCCACATCTCCCCATCCTGAATCGTGCACTGCAGCTGCATGGTCCGCTCCACCAGCCCCGCCAGACCAGACATGATCTCCGGGCTCACCGACACCACATGCAGATTGTCAAAGCGCCGGATTTCCGCCTGGTTCTTGCCGTACCAGATATCGGCAGCACTGCCGCCATAGGCATAAATCCAGGCCTCATTGGCCCGCTGCGCCGCGCGCTTGATGCGCTTTTCATCAGGCAGGCCCAGATCAATCCACAGTTCGATCTCTTCGGTCAGCGAGCGCTGCCACAAAGACGGGTCTTCCTCATCACTGATGCCGCGGCCAAATTCCAGCGTCTCGCTGGCATGGCGGGCAAAAGCCACCAGGCGCAGCATCATGCGTTCGTCGGTTTCGGACGGGTGCTGGGCAATGGTCAGCGCGTGCGTGGCGTAATAACCGCGATCCATGTCTGCAATGGAGAGTTCGGCCTTGAAAATGGTGGATTTGAGCGCCACGTCGGCATGCCCGCAGTAGTGAAAGACGCGGCAGTGTACCCAAACACCCGCCCGCGCTCCACCGGCTGCGACCTGTACAATGACGTTTTGTCTCACAGCTTTTGCCTGGAACCGCCATGCCTGCCCGTCCTTCTTCTCCGTCTTCGCCCGTTGTTGCCATTATTGGCGGGGGTCCGGCCGGCCTGATGGCGGCAGAAGTGCTGGCCGCGGGCGGCGCCAAAGTGACCGTGTTCGATGCCATGCCTTCTGTCGGACGCAAGTTTTTGCTGGCCGGCGTGGGCGGCATGAACATCACGCATTCAGAAGCCATCGGCCCGTTTCTGGGCCGTTACGGCGCACGTGCGGAAACCCTGGCGCCGTTGATCAATGCCTTTACGCCAGATCAACTGCGCAACTGGATTCATGACCTGGGTATCGAGACCTTTGTCGGCACCTCTGGCCGGGTGTTTCCCAAAGAAATGAAAGCTGCGCCGCTCTTGCGCGCCTGGCTGCACCGGCTGAAAGACGCCGGCGTCACGGTTGAAGTCCGTCACCGCTGGCTGGGCTGGGGCGATGAAGCCGGCAGCCTGCGCTTTGCCACGCCTGCGGGCGAGATCACCCTCAACGCCGATGCCGTGGTGCTGGCCATGGGCGGCGGCAGCTGGTCCCGCCTGGGTTCAGACGGTGCCTGGGTGCCGTTACTGGCAGAAAAAGGCGTGCACGTGGCAGCGCTGCAGCCCAGCAACTGCGGTTTTGATTTGCCGTGGAGCACCTTTTTTGCCGAGAAACACGCTGGCGCGCCGCTCAAATCTGTTGCGGTGTCGTATACCGATGCGCGCGGTGCCACCACTGTCAAACCGGGCGAGTTTGTCGTCACTGCGACCGGCGTGGAAGGCAGCCTGATCTACGCGTTCTCTGCCGCCATCCGTGATCGCATTGCCGCGCAAGGCAGCGCCACCATCTATGTTGATCTGTTGCCGGGCCGCAGCCTGGAGCGCGTGCAGACAGAAGTAGCCATCCCGCGCGGTTCGCGGTCGCTGGCCAGTCATTTGCAAAGCAAACTGGGGCTGACCGGGGTCAAAGCCGGTTTGCTACGTGAGGTGCTCAGCAAGGAAGAAATGGCCGACCCCACGCGGCTGGCGCGCACCATCAAGGCCCTGCCGCTCAAGTTGATCGCCCCACGCCCGCTGGATGAAGCCATCAGCAGCGCCGGTGGCGTGCGGTTTGACGCGCTGGACCACAATCTGATGCTGCGCGCCCTGCCCGGCGTGTTCTGCGCCGGCGAAATGCTGGACTGGGAAGCGCCCACCGGCGGCTACCTGTTGACCGCCTGCTTTGCCAGCGGCCGCGCGGCGGGCGCGGGGGTCTTGCATTGGCTGGGCGCTGGCCGCACCTGAGAGGCATTGTTTGTCTCTTGCCGGTGCCCACTCATGTCTGATCACGCCCCTATCGAAGTCGATCTCGCCAAATCCTACCGCTTGCTCAACCACGGCCCGACGGTGCTGGTCAGCAGCGCCCACGCTGGCCGCCAGAACGTCATGGCCGCCGCCTGGGCCATGCCGCTGGACTTCGCCCCGCCCAAAATGCTGGTGATCATCGACAAATCCACGCTCACGCGTGAGTTGATCGAAGCCTCCGGCGAGTTCGTCCTGAATGTGCCCAGCCGCGCACTGGCCCAGGCCACGCTGGCAGCGGGCTCCAGCTCTGGCCGTGACGGCGACAAGTTCAGCACCACCGGGCTGAAACACTTTCCCGCCAGCAAAGTGGGCGCGCCACTGGTAGAAGGCTGCCTGGCGTGGCTGGAATGCAAGGTGATCCCGGAACCGCACAACCAGCAGACCTACGATATGTTCATTGGCGAAGTCGTCGCCGCCCATGCCGACCCGCGCGTATTCCAGGACGGCCACTGGCAGTTTGATGACGAACCGCTGAACCGCTCGATCCACTACATCGCCGGCGGGACATTCTTTGCAACCGGTGAGGCGTTTGAGGTGGCGAAGAAATAAACGCGCTCCAGGCTGATTGCCACACCGGATGCACTACGGTGCGGCAATCAACGCCTTCACACCGGCCTCGCTGATTTCGGCATCCGCAGCATCAGTCACCAACCATTCCGCCACGAAATCCACCAGCCGGAAGGCCTCTTCTTTCCTGGCCGCCCGCACGGCGCATTCCCACACCACCAGCACCCGCCACCCCAGCGCCTTGAGCGCGGCATATTCGCGCTGGTCCCGCGCGCGGTTGGCGTTGATCTTGCCCATCCAGAACCCGGTGCGCGTCTGCGGCACTTTGAAATAGCGGCAATCGTGGCCGTGCCAGAAGCAGCCATGCACCAGAATCACCGCCTTGTAGCGCGGCAATACCAGATCAGGCTTGCCCGGCAGATGAGGGGCATGGATACGGTAACGGAAACCCTGCGCAAACAAGGCTTTGCGCAGGGTGATTTCTGGCGACGTGTTCTTGCCACGAATGCCCGACATCATGCGGCTGCGGGTGGCGGCATCGACGACGTCGGTCATGGCGGTCAGCCTTGTGAAGGCTCCGGCACGATCCACGGCTTGATCGCGCGCGCCACTTCGCGGAACACCGGCACCACCACCGAATTGCCAAACTGCTTGTAGGCGCGGGTGTCGGATACCGGAATGCGAAAGTCATCCGGATACCCCATCAACCGCGCACATTCACGCGGGGTGAGCCGGCGCGGGTTCTTGCCCGCGCCCCGGCTGACCAGAATCTCGCTGCCATCCTTGTAATACCGGGCCGACAAGGTGCGCGAGACGCTGTTGGCATCAACCAGCCCGAAGCCAAAACCGTTGCCTTTGGCGCGGTGCTTTTCGGCGTAGTTCTGCAGATAAGCCCAGAGTTTGTCGGTGAGGATGTACTTGGGGTTGACCTCGCCTTTGGCGTGATCAAAAAACTTGTCGCCGTCATGCGCCAGTTGCGGCTCGCTGCCATCGGTACGGTGCAGCACTTGCGCCATGCGGGTGGGCACTTTGCTGTCGGGCAGTTGCAGCAAATCCCAGTTGAACTCTGTTGGCTCCCGGAAACCGACAATCACCACCCGCTCACGGTGTTGCGGCACCCAGTGCTGACCATCAATCACGCGGTAATGCACCTCATAACCCAGTTCTTCGCGCAGGGTATGCAAGATCACGGCAAAGGTGCGGCCTTGATCGTGCGAGTGCAGGTTCTTCACGTTCTCCAGCACAAACGCGCGCGGACGGTGCGCAGCAATGATGCGGGCGACATCAAAAAACAGCGTGCCCTGGGTGGCGTCGGCAAAACCATGCGCGCGGCCCAGCGCGTTCTTTTTGGACACGCCGGCAATCGAGAACGGCTGGCAAGGGAAACCGGCCAGCAACACGTCATGCGCCGGGATATCGGCTTCGGCCACTTTGGTGATGTCGCCGGCAATGCGCTGACCATCCGGGTTATTGGCGTGATAGGTCTTTTGCGCGTAGGTGTCCCACTCGCTGGTGAACACACAGTGGCCACCTTCATCTTCAAAGGCGCGACGGATGCCGCCGATGCCGGCAAAAAGATCAATAAACGTGAAGTCGGCCGGCGTGGTGCGGATGGGCGCTTGCGGCTGCAGCAGTTGTTGCAGGGCCTGCGCCACATAGGCACGCGGTTCAGACTGGCCGTTGATCCAGCGCGCAATGGTGGCCGGGTTGACGTCAAGATACCGGGCCAGTTCGGCACGGGAATAACTGTTCAGGGTAGCTTCAAGCAGGGAGCGGACAAGGTCGGCCGGAGCGTTCATAAAGTCGGGTGCGCGGTGGCGTGGAGAGTCACTGGGAATTTTTGTTGCATTATGCGGGCTAATTGTCCCGTTCACCACTGCGCGCCGCGTCAGCCCTGGCGTTTGTGCGGCTTTTTGCGCACGTAAACCGTTTTGTCGACCGTGGCGATGAGCTTGTCGGCCTGATCACGGATTTCCACCTTGAACTCGGCCAGGTGTTTGTCGCCGTTGTCGGTGGCAGCGCGGATGGCCGCAATCTGGTCATCATCCAGCGTGAAGATGGCCGTGACCGTGCCATAACCGGGGCTGAGAAAGTCGATCTCTGCGCGGCGATCCCACACGTAGTAATCCGGCCCCAGAATCTGCATCAGCATGGCCATGTACCAGGGGTCGGTCATGGCATACAGGCTGCCGCCAAAGTGCGAGCGCATGATGTTGAGGTTGATCTTGTACGAGCGCAGCTGGATAACAATGCGTTTGAAATCCGGTGCCACGTGCTTGACGCGGATACCGGCAAACAGGAGCGGCGGCCAGATGTTGATCAACCAGCGCCAGAACATGATCTTCATGTGCAGCAAAAACCGTGGGGAAGCGAAGTGGGCAAGACTGCCTGCGCGACGGCCCGGTGGTCAATGCGCAAAGCCCTGCATGGGCGTGTTTGAAACGAAAACCGTCGCCTAAAAACCAACGGCATGGCGGACGCTGTAAATCAGCAGGCCCACCGCCCCGCCGACCAGTGTGCCGTTCACCCGAATGAATTGCAGATCAACGCCCACGTTGAGTTCCAGCCGCGCCACCAGCACGCGGTTGTCCCAGGCTTTGAGCTGGTCAGCAATGAAACGGCCGATCTCGCTGCGGTAGCGCACCAGCGAGCGCGCGGCAAAATCGCGGATTTGCTGGTTGAGCCATTCAGCAAAGGCCTGGTCTTCATGCAGGCGCAGACCCAGTTGCTTGATGGCGGCGCCCACGCGGCTGCGAATCTGCGAGTTTTCGCTGGTCAGATCACGCTGCAGGCTATCGAGCAGCGTGCGCCACAGGTCATCGAGCTTGTCATGCAACATGGGCGAGGCGGTCAGCATATCGCGCCAGGCATCCACTTTGCCGCGCAGGGCCGGGTCCTCGGCCAGATCCTTGGCCAGCTGGCGCAACTGATCGTCAAACGCTTGCCGCAGCATGTGATCGGGCTGCACCAGCGCGTGATCCAGTTCCAGCACTGCGGCGGTCACCAGCTTGCGCGCCAGGTAACGGCCGCCGGCCTCATCCAGCGCCACCCAGCGCAGCACGTCAAATTCTTTGGCCAGCAAGCCAGACAGCCACGACTGGGTTTTCGGGTCTTCCAGCTTGCCCAGCAACACCCGCAGCACGCCATCGAGCACTTGCTGGTGGCGGCCGTCTTCCCGCAGGACCTGGATCAGCGTGGCGGCACTGCCGGCAAAGTCGGCGTTGCCTATGGCCTTGAGCACCAGGTCACGCGCGATATGGGCAAAGCGCCGGTCATCCAGTGTGCCCAGCACAAAGTGCAGAAAATGCGCCGCCTGCTCGGTCAACTCTCGCTTGGCGCCCGGCCGGGCCAGCCAGATGGACAGGCGCCGGGCCGGATCAAACGCGTCAATGCGCGCCAGTAATTGTTCTGGCTGCAAAAAGTGCGTCTCGATAAACGTGCCCAGGTTATCGGCAATGCGGTTCTTGTTGCGCGGAATGATCGCGGTATGCGGGATTGGCACGCCCATCGGGTAGCGAAACAGCGCCACGACGGCAAACCAGTCGGCCAGGGCGCCGATCATGGCGGCTTCTGAAAACGCGGCCACATAGCCAAACGCCCGGTGCAGATGTTCCAGCCGCAAGGTGATCAGATACAGCACGGTGACCACGATCAGCAGCGAGGTCGCAAAGGTGCGGGCACGCCGCAAGCGCGCGGCTTTGGCCGGGTCGGCCTGAAGAATGGATTCGACGGAAGAAGGGCCAGGAAGCATGCGTCAGTCAGGGCCGGGCGCGGACCCGGCAGATTTGTTCTGTCCTGGCCACTATAGCCCGAAGCGGCGCGCTTTACCCGGCCCGTATCTGCGTATCAAGGCTGATCTTGTGTATTTTGCGTGAAGGCCCGCATGCGCACGGCAAGCAAGCCCAGCATCAGACCGATCAGGCTGGCATAGAACGCAATATTGGCCTGATGCGCCATGGTGACCTGGCTGAACCCGCAGATCAGCGAAGCCACCACCGCGCCAAACCCGGCCTTGCCAAGATAAGGCGCGATTTCGTCACGGCCACAGGTTCTCATCCAGGCGCGCCAGAAAATGAAACCCGGTACCAGCAACAAACTGAGAAACGCCGCCAACCCGGGCAGGCCGGTCGTTGCCGCGGCATCCAGCAAATCGTTGTGGGCGTGCTTGAGCGTACAGATCTCTTTTTCATCCGCCGGGCAACCGGGCAGCGCATCCGTCAGCGATCCGAACTGGCCCGAGCCCACGCCCGTCAGCGGGTGCTGGCGTACTGCGCTGGTTGCCAGCTGGAAAATCACCAGGCGCTCACCCAGCGAGGTATCGGTATTGCCTTTGTGAAATTCCGCAATGTCGTGGCGCGCCTGCTCCAGACGCTCCTTGAACGGGCTGTTGGGCAAGGTCCACGCCGCAGTGCCGATCAGCGCGAGCGAGCACAGCGAGATCACCGCCACCTTGAGGTTGAATTTTTGATAACGGAAGTAGATCGAGCCCACCACCGTCAGCACCAGCGCCAGCCAGGCCCCGCGTGAGCCGTTCATGATCAGCACCAGCATGGCCAGCGCCGGACACAGCCAGGCAGCAACATGATCGCGGTGCGTCTGGCCAGGCCGGAAAAACCCGACGACGCCCAGTGTGGCCACCATATTGGCGAACGCAATGATGAAGGTCCACGCGCCTGGCCGGCTGTCCTTGTCGATGAAAAACTGGTACGCCACGATCAGCAGCGCCAGCAACAAGCCTGGCGGAATGCCTTTCCACAGCAACATGGGGTTGGGCCGATAACGCAGCACCACCAGACAGACCAGCGGAATCGCCAGCACGCGTGAGGGGTTATCCAGCACGTCCCACGGCAGCCCGAAGGTGTATCTGGAGACCAGTTGCACCGCCAGGATGGCGCCCACACTCAGCCAGACCGGCAGCAGCACGTGGCGATACTGCCGGTGCAGTTCAGCCAGGCTGCCTGCACTCATGATCAGCAGCAACACGATGCCAATCAGGAAAACGCCGGCGCCGCGCGGCACTGCCAGCATCAGCAACGGAAATGCAAACACCAGAACACTGGCAAAACCGGAAGCCATCTGCCCTGGCGGAGACATCAACCGCTGCGGTTTCACGGTTTCCTTGCGGGGCATGTCCGGCTCCTTGCCGACCTCGACGCTGTAAGCATCGGTCAAGACCGCAGTTTGTGCATAATCTTTCATGGATGCGCTTTGATGAGGTTATCTACGCAGCTGGCAAACGCTGCGGCAGTCGGGCCAAAACCCATTTGTTCGATATGTTGTGCGGCGTAATCAAGTAGCGCCGTGCGGGTTGGTTCATCCTGCAAACCTTGCTTCATGGCATGGGCCAGGCCCGCCACGTCCCCCACCGGCACCAGCAGGCCGGCTTTGCCCTCGGCCAGGATTTCCCGCGGGCCGACCGGGCAATCCGTACTGATCACCAGTTGACCCAGCGCCATGGCTTCCAGCAAGACGTTGGGCAAGCCTTCCATTTTCGAACTGAACACCATAAGCCGGGCGTGCTGCATCCAGACATACGGATTGGTCTGAAATCCGGCAAAGACCACGCGATCGGCAATACCCAGTTCGGCGGCCAGTGCTTGTAGTTCCAGGCGGGATTTACCCTCGCCCACAATGGCAAGTTTCTCGGTAATGCCGTCTTTGACCAGCAGCGCGTAGGCCCGCAGCAGCGAGGTGAAATCTTTCTGCGATTCCTGCAAACGGCCCACCGACACCATATAAGGCTCGGCCAGCGGCGCCGGTCCGGCCTGGCCTTGTTCCCGAATGCGCGCCAGATCAATGGAGTTGTACAGACGCACAAACTTGTCCGCCTGGTCCGGGATCAGCGCCTGGATATCCGCCAGCATGGTGTCGTTCAGCAACACCACGCGATCGTAGTGCTCACTGGTCTGCTTGCGCAGTTTGCGCAGTTTGCGCGGGTTCTGGCTGGGCAGATGCGCCACGCTGAAGTGCGAATAACCCAGCATGGGCAGGGCCAGCCGGCCGGTCAGCCGCGACAGCGACATGTCGTAATCGACCACGGCATCGTAACCGGCGGCAATCTTGCGAAAACGCCGGCTGACAATGGCCCGGCGCACCAGCGGCAACAGGCCTTCTTCATAAATCTTGCCCGGCAGCCCAAGCTTGCCCTGGGTTTTTTTCTGGCGGAAATACGACAACCAGCCCTCTGGCGCCAGTACATGCACGGCGACATCGGCGGGAATCTGGGCCCGGTAAAGTGTCTCAAGGGCTTCGGTCGGGTAAGTAATCGTCAACCCGATTTCAAACTGCTGGCGATCCAGCGCCCGCAACAGCGAAATCAGCGAGGTTTCTATCCCGCCCCGCAAGAAGTGCGTCTGATGAAAAAGGATGCGTCGTTTGACCATATATTTGTTTGTATGTCGGGTTCAGCGCGGCCGTGCCCGCTGTACCAAGCTCTCAAAAAGACGCAAATAACCGTTCGCCATCGCTTCAACACTATGCACGCGCTCGACGTATTCATGCGCGCGTTCAACCATCCCCACCACCCGGGACGAGGCATCAAGCAACGTGTCGATGTTCGCCGCCAGGGCAGCACTGTCGCCCACCGGGCTGAGCAGGCCGCGGCCCTCGGCCAGTAACTCTTTCAAACCACCGGCATCAGTCGATGCCACCGGGACCCGCGCACTGAAGGCATCAAGCACGCTGCTGCCCAGGCCCTCTTCGCGCGAGCTCATTACAAACACATCAAACAGGCCAAACAGGGACTCGACGTTCTGCTGGTAGCCTGCCAACAGGAAAACGTGTTCGAGTCCTTGTTCGATGACGCGTTCCTTCGCAACTTCGGCCATATTGCCGGCACCGAAATGTACGAATACAAAATCGTTACGTCGCGCATGCAAGGCCGCGACCGCATCAACCAGCATCAATGGGTCTTTATCTGACGTCAGCGCCGAGGTTGTCGCCACCACGCGCCGGCCGGCCACGCCCAGTTGCGCTGCCAGCGCTTCGATCCGCGCGGTATCCGGCCGTACCGGCAGCACGGCCGAAGGAATGATCAGGATGTCATGCACACCCAGCGCCCGCACGCTGTCGGCGCAGGCCTGGCTGATCGCCACTACCTGGTCGGCGTGATGGTACTTGTAACGGGTGAAAGTGCCATTCAGCGCAAAGGCCACCCGTCGCGAATACACAACGGGGCGCCGGTGGAACCAGCGCGTAAGTACGGCCCAGCTCAGCATATGGCCGGTTTGCGGGTGCAACACGTCGTATTGCCCGCCATGCAGTGCCAGAAACGCCAGCACGCCAGCGACGTTGGTGCAGGCATGCACGACAAAGCCCTCGGCACTGGCGCGTTCGGCCATCTTGCCGCCACGCCGGCACAGGATATGCACCTCGTGCCCGGACGCGCGAAACTGCTGCATCGACAAAAAGGTTTGCCGTTCGCCACCGCGCCAGCCTGCTTCGAAATCCAGCTCCAGAATTTTCATGCGCGGGTTTGCCGATTCAGTTGCGCCAGTTTGGCGTACCGGTAAAAGTTGCCCACGCCTGCGGTCACGGCGAGCAAGAACCCTTCCCGCCCGTCCAGAAAGCCGCGGCGCAGCAGATAAATACGGATAAAGGTCCAGAAGCCGCGTGCCAGCGCGCCGGGCAGCGAGCTTTTTTTGCCGCGTGCATGCATGGCTTGCGCAGCGTCGGTGGAATAGCGGTTCATCTTGATGAGCGCGCTATCCAGATCGGGATAGGTGTAGTGCTCGAACCAGGCCTGCAGCCGGCCTTTGGCGCCCGCAAAGTCCACGCGTTCGTGCACCGGGACATCGGTAAAGCGGGCCACGCCACGCTTGAACAGACGCAGGACGGGGTCGGGCCACCAGCCGCTGTGGCGGATAAAACGGCCGCAATAGCTGGATAACCGGGGGATTTCATAGGCGTCAAACTGCGGGGCGGCCAGGATCTGCTGGATTTCTGCCGCCAGCGCTGGTGTCACGCGTTCGTCGGCATCGATCGACAATACCCAGTCGCCATCGGCCAGGTCCAGCGCGCGGTTTTTCTGGCGGCCAAAGCCGGGCCAGTCGGTTTCCAGTACGGTGGCGCCCAGCTCGTGCGCCAGGGCGACGGTGCCATCGGTACTGCCAGAGTCGACAACGACGATCTGATCCGCAAACGCGACGGATGCCAGGCAAGCCCGCAGGTTGGCGGCCTCATTCTTGGTGATCAGGATGACCGAAAGACGCATGGATCAAAGCTCAGTGACGGTGAAGGCGGCCGGGGGGAAACAATGCCCCGGTAGCAACGATCAAAGAAAGTGAGTCACTTAACGCCTGCTTGGGCAAAAAGTCATACCGTTGCGGGCCCGGAACGTCAAAACACAGCGGGCCGCGATACGGCTGCGCGGTCTGTTGACCCGCGCAAGGCAAGCGGTTGTACATGGTTGAGCTTTCTATTCCTGAAAATACCAGGTTGCGGCAAATATCTGGACGCAGATTCTAACAGGTCTGGCCTTGCCACCAATGCCGGCGGGCCAGGAATATAAAAAGCCCCGTTCGGCGGGGCTTTTTATGGGGCACCGGTGTGTCATTTGCGTACGGCGCATCAAAGCGGTGCATGACGTATGAATGGCTCAGGGCGTGGTATCGGCCTGGGTCCAGCCCTCTACCGGATTAAAACTGCGAATCCCCTTGGCAATGCGGTCCGTCGCCGGGCCCAGGTTGGCCTGGTACACCACGCCATCCTGATTGATCATGAAGCTCATGATGCCGGTTTTGCCGTAACTGGCCGGCCAGGCAATCAAGGCATAACCCCCTTCCATACGGCCATCCTTGAGGTACTTTTTGGCACCGCCCGGCGCCGCATCGCCTTGCGTGGTCAGGATGCGGTAGACATAGCCATGATAGGGCTCGCCGGGACGGGCCTCGGCAAACCGGGAACCCAGCGGGCTGGGGTCTTCACCCGGCGCAGTGGCCCAGTACAGCCCGTCTTTCTTGCCCGGGCTGGACAACAAGCGCGAGGCATACGACGGCGTGCCCTGTGCCTGCGACCATTGCCAGTAATCCTGCTGGGCATCGGCATAGGCCAGCACCGACTGGATCGCCGCGAGTTCATTGCGACCGATATAGCGGTGGCGCATTTCTTGCGCGCCCGCCTGCGTATCGAAGGCCCAGCCGTCCTTGCCGGCCACAATCGGTACCGGCAAGGTCCAGCCCGCAGTACCGGCAGACAGCAAGGCGGTGCGGTCATCCACCTTCACGATCTCGTGCGCTTGCGCCCATGCGGCAAGGAACCGGGTGATGTCTTCCGGCGCCACGCCCCCGGACGGGATAAAGTCGCGGTAATTGCTGCCCAGGATGGTTTTGAGTGCATCGTCATCGTGGGTGGCAATGCTGTCGACCAGCGCGTCTGCGGCGGCATCCGGCGTCGCAAAACTGCGCGGCCCGTTGGCCGCTGCAACGGTAATCGACGCGCACAAGGTGACGAGCGCCAGCATCATTTTCATAAATACGTTTGCCTGCATGATCTGCCCTCGTTAATCAACGACCACGGCCGCCACTGCGTGCGGGGCGCTGGTGGGTGCTGCGCGCTGCGCCGCCACCACTGCGATTGCTGCTGGCCGCACGGCTGGTGCCCTGGCTGCGCTGCGACGACATGCTTTCACGGCCGCGGGCCGAGTCACGGCCGGATTGCCGGTCGTTCACCCCGGTCAGCGCGTTATCCCGCGAGGGTTGCTGGCGTGCACCGGTATCGCCGCGTGCGCGGTTGCTGTTATCAAAGCCACCACCCTGACCACCACCGCGGTTGCGGTCCATCTGGCCCGCCGAGCCACCGCCACGATGATCAGGACTGCCAATGCCACGGTTCTCCATGGTTTGCGCGGCCTGACGGCGGCTGTTTTCACGCGCGTTATCGCGGTTGGCCACCTCACGGTTGCCATTGTTGCGACCGCCGTTGTCGCGATTGCCCACATCACGGGTACCGGCATTGTCGCGGCCACGGAACTGTTCGCGCTGATTGGTGTTGAAGTCTTGCTGGCGACGGTTACGCTCGGCCGAGCCGCCCCGATAATCAGACGTGCGATGCCCCGGATCGTGTTTCCATGAACTCCGGTCGCCGCCGCCTTCGATCTTGCGGTTCGTATTGATGTTGTTGTACTTGTTGACGTTGATATTGACGTTGCTTGAGCCCCAGTTGCAGCCCCCCCACAGCGCGTTACCCACGGCAATCCCCACGCCCCAGGCAATCCCGGTCATGACGGCGGTAGAGAACCAGTATCCGGGCGGTGGCGGATAGTAATACGGCGGATAGGTCGGGTAGGCCCAGGCGCCGTACACCACGGTCGGGTTGTACGCGGGGACGTACACCACATCCGGTTTGGCGGGCTCCACCACAATCACCTGCTGGCTGCTGCTGGTCGAGGCCGGCTGGCTGGTGACGGTGACTTGTTCATTGGATTTGAGGTTACCGGCCTTTTGCGCCTGGGCCCGCAAGCGCTGCACGGCATCCATCACGCCCGAGGTCTGGCCGAGGAACGCATCCCCCATGTCCTTGACCCACTTGGGCTGGCCGCCCAGCGTGATCAATACTTCAGGAAAGGCCACCATGGACGCCACGGACGGGTCCCAGTTCTGGCTTTCGACCTGCTTGACCGCAGCATCGCCCTTGGCGTCCGGATGCGCCTTGGACCATTCATAGGCTTTGGCAAATTCGTCCGGGTAGGTGGTTGCCATCAGCAATTGCGAGAGCAAGGAATCGGGGTACAAGGCAATCGGTGCGACCAGCTGGTCAAGCTGGGCATTGGACAGCGGCTGATCATCGGCCGCGTGGCCCGCTACGCTGACCAGCATGAACAACACCGGCAGCAGCCAGGCACGCGCCGCTCCCCGGCATAACATTTTGAACATCGCCATCATTGCTAAGCCTCCCAGGCCGGATGTGGCAATGCATCCGTGCCGGCTGGACTGGTGGGTCATCGCCGTCGCCGGCTTCACCGCCGACGAACGTCCTGAGTCAGATTAGTCCGGCAACCGACAAAGATCAGACCTTTTTTATCCAGCAGGCCAGCAAGACCACCACGCCACGCGCAGTGCGTTGATCGCGGCCAGCAAAAAGCCCCGGGACATGACATCCAGGGGCTTTGCGGGCAAGCGGCGCAGTGCGCCGGGTGCTTGAATATCAGACGTTAAAGCGGAAGAACATTGGCAAGCAATTGATTTATCTTTGGTTCGTTTATTTGCCGCAAAAAATGTACTCCGATTTGTACTCAATCCTGCGGCGGCTGAGTACGCCGGGGCAGTCTGCGGGCACGAGCTGCGCGTTGACCTGATCAACTGCGCGTTCGCGCATGGCTTGAACGATGCCAGCACTTTGTGGATTCATGCTCGCGAGTTTGCACTCGGCGGCAGAGGGTACGCTGAAACGCTCACAGGCGTACGGAGCGTTCAACTCTTGGGCCGCTACGCCAAGAACCCCATGGGCTTTCTGGTTGAGGAGACTTGGTCTGGCACGTCGCCGACGCGGATGTGCTCCCGCTCCTCCCTCGCCGCCCGCCCCAATGCACGCTTCAAAGCTAGCCCCAAGGTCCTGGGCGGCAAGTTCTTCAGCTTGTCCACCACCCGGTCGTCCAGCCTCGGCGTAAAACCTGCCCCCCACGGGCTCTCGGCCCGCATGCGGCCATACATTTGTCGAGCGATATGAGCCACCTGCTCTGGCGTGGGGGCTTGCACGTGCAGCACCGTCATGCGCGACAGCAGCGGTGCAGGGATGCTCTCGATGCTGTTGGCCGTGGCGATCCAGTTCACGTGGCTGGCGTCGATGGCGAAGTCTCGGATCGAGAGGTCGATGAAGTCGCGTGCGCTGCGAGGCTCCAGCAGGGTGTAGAGCGCCGCGAGTGGGTCGTACTGACGTTGCTGGTCGGTCTTATCGAGCTCGTCCAGCACGATCACCGGATTGGCCAGTGGCTGGTAGGCCAGTAGCTCGAACACCACCCCAGGCTCCGAGTTCGACCAGAACGATTCCGACCCGGCCAGCGGCGAGCTGGACTGTGTGCTGGCCATGTCGATCACACGGAAGGGAAGGCTTCGGCAGCCACGGTAGGGGCGCCGCGCTTGACCGTGTGCTGCAGGATGCCCAGCACATGGGCTGGTGTGACCGCTCGGATGGGCATCTGGCCGATCTCGCCAAAGACCACGCGCTCCAGCATGTCCAGGCGCCTGTTCTTGGTGATGTCTTCCCAGTCTTTGGTCTGCAGCCACTCGCGCGCCACCTTCTCGAAGGTGATCTCGGCGTCGCTGGCTTGCTTGATGCGGTCGATCTGCCGCTGCTGGGCGGGGTTGATGCCTTGCTTGACGAGTTGGCGTGCTGCCTCGCACCGGTCTCGTGCCTCGGCCAGGCTGACGGCAGGGTACTCGCCCAGGGCGAACATGCTGGCCTTGCCCTCCAGCGTGAACCGGTAGCGCCAAGCCTTCACGCCGCTGGGCTTGACCTCCAGACACAGTCCGCGGTGGTCAGTGAGTCGGTAGAGCTTGGGCTTAGGTTTGGCATTGCGACAGTGGGTGTCGGTCAGCATGGTGGGTGCTCGATGAAGACGATGCACTCACTGTACTCACTTGTCGCGCGACACGCAAAGATGCGTACTCACCTTTGTACTCAATCAGAAGGTGGCTGCTCGCGCGATTTCTAGCAACGCCCAGAAACGACAAAGCCGCGTAAGTGCGCGGCTTTGTTGATGTTTTTCTGATTTCAGAGTTTTTCCTGATGTTCCAGGAAAGATGGTCTGCTCATCAGACGTTGAACAGGAAGTTCATCACGTCGCCATCCTTGACGATGTATTCCTTGCCTTCAGCGCGCATCTTGCCGGCTTCCTTGGCGCCTTGTTCACCCTTGTAGCTGATGAAGTCGTCAAAGCCGATGGTTTGCGCGCGGATGAAGCCGCGTTCGAAGTCAGTGTGGATCACGCCAGCGGCTTGCGGGGCGGTGTCGCCCTTGTGGATGGTCCAGGCACGGACTTCCTTCACGCCAGCGGTGAAGTAGGTTTGCAGGCCCAGCAGATCAAAACCGGCGCGGATCAGGCGGTTCAGGCCCGGCTCTTGCAAGCCCAGTTCAGCCAGGAATTCGGTCTTGTCTTCATCCGGCAGTTCGGCAATTTCAGACTCGATCGCGGCGCAGACGGCCACGACCGGCGCGCCTTCGGCCTTGGCAAACTCGGTGACCTTGTCCAGCAGCGGGTTGTTGGTGAAGCCATCTTCAGCCACGTTGGCCACATACATGGCCGGCTTGATGGTCAGCAGACACAGCGGCTTGATCGCCAGCTTGTCTTCTTCAGACAGGCCGGCGGCGCGGGCCGGGCGGCCTTCGTTGAGTACGGGCACCAGTTTTTCCAGTACGGCGACCAGCTTTTGCGCTTCCTTGTCGCCACTCTTGGCTTTCTTGCCATCACGCTGGATGGACTTTTCAACGGTGGCCAGGTCGGCCAGCGCCAGTTCAGTACCGATGACAGCGATATCGTCGATCGGGTCGACCTTGCCGGCCACGTGCACGATGTTGTCGTCATTGAAACAGCGCACCACGTTCACGATGGCGTCGGTTTCACGGATATTGGCCAGGAACTGGTTACCCAGACCTTCGCCCTTGCTGGCACCCGCCACAAGGCCGGCGATATCCACAAACTCGACAATCGCAGGCACGATCTTTTGCGGGTTGATGATGTCGGCCAGTTGCTGCAGGCGGGCATCGGGCACTTCCACGATGCCGACATTGGGCTCGATGGTGCAGAACGGGTAGTTGGCCGCTTCGATACCGGCTTTGGTCAGGGCGTTGAAAAGCGTGGACTTGCCGACGTTGGGCAGGCCGACGATGCCGCATTTAAGACTCATTGGAGCTTTCCTTGTGTTCAAACTGGCACGCGGCAAAACCAGACCGGTCTTGCTGCGTCTTATTCAGGGTCGGCAGGCCTTTGTGGCAGCTTGCCGGGGCCAGCGCGTTGCGGTGGCCACAATCAGGCGCGATTGTACCACTGACCACGGCAAATTCTTTTGGAACTCAAGGTGTTCCCGTCGGGCCATCCCCATTTGTCCTGGTCTGTCTTGCAACAAAACCGGACAACACACCATGATTTGTTGGCGTTTGGGTGCCAGGCTGGAAGGCACAAAGCAAGGAGACCACTGGCGTGCGACACCAAATCACCGTGCTGTGGCGTCTGGCCCGGCATGTCGTCAACAAAACCATCGCCGGTTTTTTTGACGACGAACTGATGACGCGCGCGGCTGCGCTGGCGTTTTACTCTGCGCTGTCTTTCGCGCCGCTGCTGGTGTTGCTGCTGTGGGTGGTGGCGTCCCTCTCGCCCGATTACCAGACGCAACTGGTTGATGGCCTGAACCGCATGGTCGGGCCAAGGGCGGCCGACGCGGTGCAACTGGTGATCCGCAATGCCTCCAGCAGACCCAGTGTCGGCAACATGGCGGGGCTGATCGGGCTGGGTATCACGCTGGTCGGTGCTTCGGCCGTGTTTGCGCAGTTGCAAGGAGCGATCAATCGGGTGTGGGGGCTGCGTTCCCGCCCGGGTCAGGCTGTCATGGGCTGGCTGCGCTCACGCATGAATGCGCTGGGCTTGTTGCTGGCGGTGGCGTTCTTGCTGGTGATTTCGTTTTCAGCCAGTACGGTCATCGGCTTCTTTGTTCCGGGGCACACGCTGGCCTGGCGCTGGGTAGAGGCCGGGGTGTCCACCGCCATTTTCGTGTTCGTGTTCGCCGCCATCTTCAAGGTACTGCCAGACGCCATCATTGCCTGGCGCGATGCCCTGGCCGGGGCGGTGCTGACCGACATCCTGTTCATTCTGGGGAAAGTGGGCATCAGCCTGTATATCCAGAATTCCAACGTCGGCGGGGCTTATGGCCCGGCGGGTAGCGTGGTGGTGCTGCTGGTGTGGGTGTACTACTCGGCGCTGATTCTGTTGCTGGGCGCGGAGTTGACCGAGGCGGTGGCAGAGGCGCGCGGCGTGCCGATCCGGCCTACCGCGCATGCGGTGCGCATCATCACCACCACCCATGAAGATGCGCCCGCTTGAGTCGCCTTACTTGCTGTGCTTGACCGGGCGTTTCCAGCCGGTCAGGGTCACCTGGCGTGCGCGGCCGATGGTCAACTCACCCGCCGGCGCGTTCTTGCTGATCACCGAGCCCGCACCGGTCGTGGCACCGTCGCCAATCGTCACCGGGGCCACCAGACAATTGTTGGAGCCAATGAACACGTTGTCGCCAATGGTGGTCAGCGACTTGTTCACGCCGTCGTAATTGCAGGTGATGGTGCCGGCGCCAATATTGGTGCCGCTGCCAATCTGTGCGTCACCAATGTAGGAAAGGTGATTGACCTTGGTGCCCGGGCCGATGGTCGATTTTTTGACTTCAACAAAGTTGCCGACGTGCACGCCTTCTTCCAGCACCGCGCCAGGGCGCAGGCGGGCGTAAGGGCCAATCAGTGAACCGGCACCGACTTCGGCGTTTTCCAGATGGCTGAACGGGTGGATCACTGCACCGTCGGCAATCCAGACATTCTTGAGGATGCAGTTGGCGCCGATCTGCACGCCCTCGCCCAGCGAAACCTCGCCTTCCAGCACGCAGTTCACGTCAATGAAGACGTCCTTGCCGTGCACCACGCGGCCCCGGATATCCAGGCGCGCCGGGTCTGCCAGCGTCACCCCGGCGGTGAGCAGCGCGGTGGCCAGGTTGCGTTGATGAATGCGTTCCAGCTGGGCCAGTTGCACCTTGTTGTTGATGCCTTCGGCTTCCCAGGCATCGGCCGGCTGGGTGGTCACTACCGCCACCCCATCACGCACGGCCAGGGCGATCAGATCGGTCGCGTAGTACTCGCCCTGTGCGTTGTCGTTCTTCAGTTCAGACAACCATTGCGCCAGGCGCGCTGTGGGCAAGGCCAGAATGCCGGTGTTGATTTCACGAATGGCGGCTTGTTCCGGCGTCGCGTCTTTTTGCTCGACGATCGATTGCACGGCACCGGCGTCGTTACGCACGATGCGGCCGTAGCCGGTGGGGTTATCCAGCGTGACGGTCAGGATGCCCAACTTGCCACCTTCCACGGCGGCCAGCAGCGCCTTGAGCGTCTCGACGCGGGTCAGTGGCACATCGCCGTACAGCATCAGCGTCACGTCGCCTTTCAGGTAGGGCAGCGCCTGGGCCAGTGCATGGCCGGTGCCCAGTTGCTGGGCTTGCAGCGCCCAATGCAGGTCTTTATCGCTGGCAAACGCGGCCTGGACCTGATCGCCACCATGGCCGTAAACCACCACGGTCTGCGCCGGGCTCAGCGCGCGGGCAGTATCAATCACGTGGCCGACCAGGGGCTTGCCGGCAATGCGATGCAGCACTTTGGGCAGCGAGGAATACATGCGCTTGCCCTGACCTGCAGCAAGAATGACGACATCAAGAGAAGACATGAGCATATCCAGTACGTGAATTGCTGGTCATTCTAGCCGTTGCGGCGCCTTGCCGCATCGCATAACCCGGCAGGATCAGGCTTTTCAGGTATATGCCGGGCAATAAAAAAGCAGCCACAAGGGCTGCTTTTTTTTTGGGAGCGTACAAGAAACAGGGCTTAGTGGCCGCGCTTCTTCAGCTTCTCGATCACGGCCAGCTTGGCCACCGCTTCCACCAGTTCGGCCTGCGCCATGGCGAAGTCCATCTGGGTCTTGCGGTTTTTCAAAGCATCTTCGGCCTTGGCCTTGGCTTCACGCGCCTTGGCTTCGTCGATATCCGCGCCGCGAATGGCAGTATCTGCCAACACGGTGATCGAATGCGGTTGCACTTCCAAGAGGCCGCCAGACACGTACAGGATGACATCCGGTTCGTGAGTGTTGGCCAGCTTGATGCGAATCGCACCCGGACGAATACGAGTCAGGAGAGGCGCATGGCGCGGGTAAATACCGACTTCACCGCCTTCGGCCGGTGCTGTGAAGAACTCAGCAACACCAGAGAAGATCAGCGATTCAGCACTTACCACATCAACATGAATGGTCATCGCCATCTGCCTACATCCTTATTGCAAGGTCTTGGCTTTTTCGATCGCTTCCTCGATGCCGCCAACCATGTAGAAGGCTTGCTCGGGGAGGTGGTCGTAATCACCGTTCAGAATGCCCTTGAAGCCCTTCAGGGTTTCCTTCAGCGGCACGTACTTGCCCGGCGAGCCGGTGAACACTTCAGCAACGTGGAACGGCTGCGACAGGAAACGCTGGATCTTACGGGCACGAGCAACGGCCAGCTTGTCGTCCGGAGACAGTTCATCCATACCCAGAATTGCAATGATGTCTTGCAGTTCTTTGTACTTTTGCAGAGTCTGTTGAACGCCACGCGCCACGCTGTAGTGCTCTTCACCCACAACTTGCGGGTCGAGCTGACGCGACGTGGAATCCAGCGGATCAACCGCCGGGTAGATACCCAGCGAGGCGATGTCACGGGACAGAACAACGGTTGCGTCCAAGTGGGCAAACGTGGTCGCCGGGGACGGATCGGTCAAGTCATCCGCAGGCACGTAAACGGCCTGGATGGAAGTGATCGAGCCGTTCTTGGTCGACGTGATACGTTCTTGCAGGGCACCCATTTCTTCGGCCAGGGTCGGTTGGTAACCCACAGCGGAAGGCATACGACCCAGCAGCGCGGACACTTCGGTACCGGCCAGGGTGTAGCGATAGATGTTGTCCACGAAGAACAGAATGTCACGACCTTCGTCACGGAACTGTTCAGCGATCGTCAGACCGGTCAGCGCAACGCGCAGACGGTTGCCCGGAGGCTCGTTCATCTGACCGTAAACCATCGCCACCTTGTCAAGGACGTTGGAGTCCTTCATTTCGTGGTAGAAGTCGTTCCCTTCACGGGTACGCTCGCCCACGCCGGCAAACACGGACAAACCGCTGTGTGCCTTGGCGATGTTGTTGATCAGTTCCATCATGTTGACGGTCTTGCCCACACCGGCGCCGCCGAACAGACCAACCTTACCACCCTTGGCAAACGGGCAAACAAGGTCAATCACCTTGATACCGGTTTCCAGCAGGTCGATCGACTGGTTCAGTTCGTCAAACTTCGGGGCGGTCTGGTGAATGGCGCGGCGGGCTTCGGTTTCAACCGGGCCTGCTTCGTCAATCGGGTTACCCAGCACGTCCATAATGCGGCCCAGCGTCGCCTTGCCCACCGGCACCGAGATCGGAGCGTGAGTGTTGGACACCAGAAGACCGCGCTTCAAACCATCGGTCGTACCCATGGCGATCGCGCGCACAACGCCGTCACCCAGCTGCTGCTGAACTTCCAGCGTCAGATCGGGGTCGGCCAGTTTGAGCGCGTCATACACCTTGGGCAGGTTGTCACGCGGGAATTCCACGTCAACAACCGGACCAATGATTTGCACAATTTTGCCTTGGCTCATCGTAGGTTCCTAATATCTTGCATCAATCGGGTTAGCCGCCTGCATCAAACTGCTGCCGCGCCGGAGACGATTTCGGAGAGTTCCTTCGTAATCGCGGCCTGACGGGTCTTGTTGTACAGCAGTTGCAGGTTGCCGATCACCTTGTCGGCGTTATCTGTTGCAGCCTTCATGGCCACCATGCGCGCAGCCTGCTCGGATGCGATGTTCTCGGCTACAGCCTGATAAATCAGCGCTTCAACGTAGCGGTTCATCAACTCGTCAATGACGGTCTTTGCATCCGGCTCGTACAGGTATTCCCAGTTGTACTTGTGCTCCGGCTGGCCAAAGGCCTCGCCTGCAAGCGGCAGCAACTGTTCTACCGTCGGCTCTTGCTTCATGGTGTTGACGAACTTGGTGTACACCAGATGGACTTCATCCACTTCGCCAGCGACAAACGCATCCACCATCACCTTGATCGGACCGATCAAGGCTTCCAGGTGAGGCGTATCGCCCAGTGCGACTGCAGAAGAAATCACCTTGGCACCGTTGCGGGTCATGAAACTCATGCCCTTGTTACCGATGGCGGTAACCGCAGCTTCGGTGCCGTTCTGGTGAAACTCCTTCATCTTGTTGACGGACAAGCGCAGCACGTTGGTATTCAAACCACCGCACAGGCCCTTGTCCGACGTAACCACGATCAGGCCAACCCGTTTAACGCTTTCGCGCTTCTGGAGGTACGGATGCGGGTAATCCACAAATGCTTGCGAAAGATGAGCCGCTACATTGCGGATCTTTTCGCCGTAAGGACGGGCCGAACGCATGCGTTCTTGCGCCTTGCGCATTTTGGATGTCGCGACCATTTCCATAGCGCGGGTGATCTTCTGCGTGTTTTTTACGCTTTTGATCTTCGTACGGATTTCTTTACCGCCTGCCATGATCCAGTTCCTTTTTCAGTACTGAATCAGTACGCGCTGCTGGCTTTGAACGAAGCCACTGCCTTGAGCAGGGTTGCTTCATCTTCGTCAGACAGAACGCCCTTGGCATCAACGCGGCCCAGCAGATCAGCGTGGTTGGCTTTCAGGTCTGCCAGGAAGGCAGATTCGAAGGCCAGAGCGCGATCAACCGGAACATCGTCGTAGCTGCCCTTGGCGATCAGAGCCAGGGTCACGGCGAGTTCGCCAACCTTCAGCGGGCTGTATTGAGCCTGCTTCATCAGTTCGGTCACCATCTTGCCGCGTTCGAGCTGCTTGCGGGTGGCTTCGTCCAGATCGGAAGCAAACTGCGCGAACGCAGCCAGTTCACGGTACTGGGCCAGTGCCAGACGCACACCGCCGCCGAGCTTCTTGATGACCTTGGTCTGCGCTGCACCGCCAACACGGGACACCGAGATACCGGCGTTCATCGCAGGACGGATACCGGCGTTGAACAAGTCGGTTTCCAGGAAGATCTGACCGTCGGTGATCGAGATCACGTTGGTCGGAACGAACGCGGAAACGTCACCAGCCTGGGTTTCGATGATCGGCAGAGCGGTCAGCGAACCAGTCTTGCCCTTCACTTCGCCACCGGTCAGTTTTTCAACTTCATCGGCGTTGATACGTGCGGCACGTTCCAGCAGACGGGAGTGCAGATAGAACACGTCACCCGGGTATGCTTCGCGGCCCGGTGGGCGGCGCAGCAGCAGGGAGATCTGACGGTAAGCTACGGCTTGCTTGGACAAGTCATCGTATACGATCAGGGCGTCTTCGCCGCGATCGCGGAAGTACTCACCCATTGCGCAACCGGAGTAAGCAGCAATGTATTGCAGCGCGGCAGATTCAGACGCAGCAGCAGCCACCACGATGGTGTGGGCCAGTGCGCCGTGTTCTTCCAGCTTGCGAACCACGTTGGCAATCGACGAGGCTTTCTGGCCGATAGCAACATAGATACAAGTAACGCCGGTACCCTTCTGGTTGATGATCGCGTCCAGTGCAACGGCAGTCTTGCCGGTCTGACGGTCACCAATGATCAGCTCACGCTGGCCACGACCGATCGGCACCATGGTGTCGATGGCTTTCAGGCCGGTTTGCAGCGGCTGGTCAACCGATTGACGCGCAATCACGCCCGGCGCGATCTTTTCGATCGGGCTGGAGAGCTTGGCGTTGATCGGGCCCTTGCCATCGATAGGCTGACCCAGCGAGTTGACCACGCGGCCAACCAGTTCCGGACCAACCGGTACTTCCAGAATACGACCGGTACATTTGACTTCGTCGCCTTCGGAGATGTGGGTGTATTCACCCATCACCACGGCACCGACGGAGTCACGTTCCAGGTTCAGCGCCAGACCAAAGGTATTGCCCGGGAACTCCAGCATTTCGCCTTGCATCACATCGGACAAGCCGTGGACGCGAACGATGCCGTCGGTAACCGACACAACCGTGCCAACGGTGGCAGTTTGCGCGCCGCTCGACAGGTTCTGGATCCGGGCCTTGATCAGTTCACTGATTTCAGACGGATTGAGTTGCATTAAAAATCTCCTAACTCTTCAGGCTCGTCGCCAGTTCAGAGAGCTTGCCGGCTATGGATGCGTCGATCACAACATCACCCACCGTCACCTTCACGCCGCCGATCAGATCGGCATTGGTCGTCGTCGTTGCGGCGACCTTGCGGTTGAAGTGCTGTGCAAGCGATGTCTTGAGTGATTCGACCTGGGCTGCGTCAAGCGGGAATGCCGATTCGATTTGCGCTTCGACTTCACCTGCTTCTGCGGCCTTGTACGATTCGAACAGGTCACGGATGACAGGAAGTGCAGAGAAGCGGTCGTTTTCGATGATCAGCGCGACAAAGTTTTTCGCTTCGTCGTTCACGCCAGCACCCAACAGCTCGATCAAGAGTTGCTGAACCTGAGCAGCGGAATATCTCGGATCGGACGCGACTTGTTCTGCCAGTTCATCGCTGGCAATCAAGCCCAGCTTTGCCAGCACTTCGGACCATTGGTCCAGCTTGCCGCTTTCCTTGCCAAGACGGAACACAGCCTCGGCGTACGGCCTTGCGACGGTGATGAGTTCTGCCATGACTGATTACAGTTCCGCTTTGATCGATTCCAACAGCACGGCGTGTTTGCCGGCGTCGACTTCTTGCTTCAGGATCTTGGATGCACCTTCAAGGGCAAGCGATGCCACTTGTTGACGCAGAACACCCTTGGCTTGTTCGACTTGCTGCGTAATTTCGGCCTGGGCGCCCGCCAGCAGGCGTTCGCTTTCGACCTTGGCCTTGTCTTTCGCCTCGTCGATGATCTGATTCGCGCGCTTTTCAGCCTGTGCAATCAGCTCGGAAGCTTGTTGCTTGGCTTCACGCAGCTTATCAGCAGAAGCTTTTTCGGCATTGGCCAGATCTTGCTTGGCACGATCTGCTGCCGACAAACCTTCAGCGATACGCTGTGCGCGCTTTTCCATCATGCCGGTCAGCGGAGGCCACACGATTTTCATCGTGAACCACACCAGCAAGGCAAATGTAATTACCTGGCCAATGAGGGAAGTATTGAATTCCACGTTGTAGCCCTCCAGTTGTTCGCGGTGACGGTTCTAAATCAGCCTGCGAGCGCGGAGAGGAACGGGTTCGAGAAGGTGTACAGCAGAGCAACACCAACGCCGATCATGGAAATGGCGTCCAGCAGACCAGCAATAATGAACAGCTTGGTTTGCAGAACCGGGATCATTTCCGGTTGACGAGCGGAGGACTCCAGGAATTTGCCACCCAGGATAGCAAAACCGATAGCGGTGCCCAGAGCAGCCAGACCGATCATCAGTGCGGCAGCGATTGCAGTTGCGCTTTGTACGCTAGCGATAACTTCGGGTGCAGCCATTTTGTAATATCTCCTGAAAAGGAAGTTGCAAAAAGATAAGGGGGTAACTCGAACAGGAACGCACCATGCGTCCCCGCGCGATCAGGTACTGCTGCGGCGGCAGCTGCCGCCATCAGCTTAGTGGTCTTCCACCGCCATCGACAGATAAACGATGGTGAGAACCATGAATACGTATGCTTGCAGGGTCACGACCAGCACGTGGAAGATGGCCCACGGTGTGCCCAGAACCCAGTTGATCCACCACGGCAACAGCGCGATCAGGATGAACAGCAGTTCACCGGCGTACATGTTGCCGAACAGACGCAGTGCCAGAGAAATCGGCTTGGCGATCAGTTCGATCAGCTGGAACAGGAAGTTGGGGATCAACAGGCAGATCTTGCCGACAGTGCCTTCAGCGTGGAACGGCGCGGTGAAGAGTTCCTTGATCCAGCCACCCAGACCCTTGGCCTTGATGGAGAAACCGATGATGTAAAGCAGTACCGAGATCGACATGGCGAAGGTCTGGTTCACGTCGGCAGTCGGCACCACGCGCAGGTGGTTGATGCCAACCAGACCGCCCAGCCAGGGGAACAGGTCAACCGGGAAGAAGTCCATGGCGTTCATCAGGAACACCCAGCAGAAAATGGTCAGCGCCAGAGGGCCGATCACCTTGCTCTTGCCGTGGAAAGTATCCTTGATGTGGGTATCGACCATCTCGACGATGAGTTCGACAAAGTTCTGCAGCTTGCCCGGTACGCCGTCGGTGGCCTTGCGGGCAACGAGGCCGAAGATGCCAACGAAAATAAAGCCAAGAACCAGCGCGATCCAGAAGGTATCGAGGTGGAAATTGGCCATCGCGCCTTCAGTATGCAGACGGTTGTGCGTCAGATGGTGAAGGATATATTCGGTTGAGGTGTTTTCAGCCATGGTCTATTTCTTGTCTTTAAATTTGATCAAAAGCCCGAACCAGAAGGCGGAGGCGGCAGCGATATACCCGAAGAACAGCGCCGGCCAGACCACCTTGCGGTGAAAGACGAATATTGCCGCGAATGCGACCAGCGTAAACGCCATTTTCAGGGCTTCGCCCAGATAGTGCAGTTTCATCAGCACTTCCGGCGGGCCGTATGGCAACTGGTAAGCGGCCCTGACGTAGATCAGGGAGCCCAGAATCGCGACAGTGCCACCTATGACACTTGCAAATCCTGCTTGCCATCCCCATACAATGGAAACAGGCACCACTACCGCCAGGGTAATCCAGACTTTCAGCCGGATGATGCCCTGGATCTGTGCTTTGTTAACCATTTTGTTACGCCAGGCAAATATCCGGCGATTATACGGATGCCGTTCGCTGCGCGTCAATTTTACACATTGAAGTTACGGGGTTTTTCGTTTCTGCGGCATATTGGTTACACAATTGGCACCAATATGGTGCAATTGGCCGCAAGGTGCTTGCAAACCCGTCGTAATGATTTGATTTGTGATTATTTCAAGAGCGCTAGAAGCCGGTCAAGATCATCCAGACTGGTGTACTGGATGGTCAGCTTGCCATTGCCGCGCTTGCCGTGACGAATACCCACCGTCGAACCCAGGCGGGATGACACTTCTTCTTCCAGACGCTGGATATCCGGATCGGCTTTCTTCTCGGCCCTGGCGGGTGCGTCCTGCAACAGGCGCTGCACCAGCGCTTCCGTTTCCCGGACAGACAAACCCTTGAGCGCCACGGTGCGTGCGGTATCAATCTGCTTGAGGGCCGGCAGCGCCAGCAAGGCACGGGCGTGCCCCATGTCGAACTGGCCGGCAGACAACAACTCACGGACAGGCTCGGCCAGATTGAGTAGCCGCAAAAGATTGGTGACGGTAGCACGCGATTTACCCACAGCATGCGCAACGGCTTCGTGGGTCATGCCGAATTCTTCAATCAGGCGCGAGAGGCCCTGGGCTTCTTCCAGCGCGTTCAGGTCTTCACGCTGAATGTTCTCGATCAGCGCCATGGCCGCGACGGCTTCGTCCGGCACTTCACGCACCAGCGCGGCGATCTCGGTCAGGCCGGCCAGCTGGCAGGCACGCCAGCGACGCTCGCCGGCAATGATTTCGTAGCGGTCTTCCAGGCTGCCAGCAATCGGGCGCACCAGCACCGGCTGCATCAGCCCCTGGGCGCGGATGGATTCGGCCAGTTCTTGCAGGGCGCCTTCATCCATCTGGGTACGCGGCTGATACTTGCCCGGCTGCAAGCTGGTTACCGGCAGTTGCTGCAGCGTTTCGCTGGCCACGGCGTCGCCCATCAGGGCATCCAGACCACGACCCAGGCCTTTGAATTTTTTGTTCATGTCCGATTCATTCCGGGGAGCATTGGGTGGCGCAACGGTCAGACCGGCTGCGCAGCATCGACCGGATTATGCCGCGCCAGCAACTCTTCTGCGAGTTGCAAATACGCTTGTGCACCTTTGGACGTTTTGTCATAAGCCAGGATGGGGCGGCCGTAGCTGGGTGCTTCGGCCAGCCGCACGTTCCGTGGAATAACCGTGTGGTAAAGCTTGGATGTGAAGTGTTTGACCAGCTGATCCGACACTTGTTGCGCCAGCGTGGAGCGCGGATCGAACATGGTCCGCAGCAGGCCTTCGATCTCGATGCGGCGGTTGAGGTTCTGTTTGACCCGGCGCAGCGTGTTGACCAGATCGGACAACCCTTCCAGCGCGTAATATTCGCACTGCATGGGGATCATCACCGCGTCAGCCGCCACCAGCCCGTTGAGTGTCAACAAGTTGAGCGCCGGCGGGCAGTCCAGGATCACAAAGTCGTAGTTGCCGGCGATTTCACCCAGGGCCTTCTTCAGCCGCGATTCGCGGGCATCGGCTTCAACGAGTTCAACCTCGGCGCCTGCCAGATCACGGTTGGCGGGCAGCAGATCAAAGCCGCCGTTTTCTGACTTGACCACCACATCTTCGATCGGGGCCTCGCCAATCAGCAGGCTGTATACGGTGGCGTCGACCTTGCCTTTATCCACACCCGCGCCCATGGTGGCGTTGGCCTGGGGGTCAAGATCGACCAGCAAGACGCGTTTACCCAGATGCACCAGGCTGGCAGCCAGATTGACCGCAGTCGTGGTTTTGCCCACCCCGCCTTTCTGGTTTGCAATCGCTAGCACACGCGTCATGAAACTCACACCTCTTTGATCAATACCAGGCAGCGCTCGGCATCAAGGCCAGGCACTTGCAATTGTTTCACCTCGGTTGCCACCACGTCTTTGGGCAGCAACGCAATTTCCTCATAAGGATACACGCCTTTGAGCGCAGCCCAGGTGCCGCCCTTCGCCCGCAGGTGGCGGGTCAGCTTCACAAACTCGCTCAACTCGGCAAAAGCGCGTGAGGTAATCACGTCGAAGGGCGCCTCCGGGCGCCAGGCTTCAACCCGCTCGCTCACCACCGAGACGTTGGGCAGTTGCAGTTCCAGCAAGGCCTGCCGCAAGAAGGTGGTTTTCTTGTGGTTGGAATCGAGCAGCGTCAGTTGCCAGTCCGGACGGGCAATCGCCAGCGGGATACCGGGCGTACCAAAACCGGAACCGACATCCAGAATGCGGGCGTTGGCCTGAGCCGGGAACACCGGCAGCGGCGCCAGCGAATCGAGCAGATGGTGCGGCACCATGCGTTCCGGTTCGCGGATGGCGGTCAGGCTGTAGGTCTTGTTCCACTTTTCCAGCAGACCAGTGTATTCAAGCAGCTTTTGTTTCTGGGCTTCATCCAGCTGGAGCCCCAGCTTGGCAAGACCGGCATTGAGCGCGTCGTTCATGAGCGGAATTCTTTTATATTCTGTTTTGTTGTCTGGCAGGCCGGGCGCCGTTCAGGCCACCTTGTCGGCGTCGTTCCCGAGCCACTGTTTTTTCTTGAGGTGCACCAGCAGCAGGGCAATGGCCGCCGGGGTAACGCCGGATATGCGCCCTGCCTGGCCCACGGTTTCGGGCCGGTGCTTGTTGAGCTTTTGCTGCACCTCGATCGACAAGCCGATCACGTCGCGGTAGTCCAGGCTGTCGGGCAGGCGGAAGTCTTCCAGTGTATCGCGCTTGGCGACTTCCGATTGTTGCCGTTCGATATAACCCTGATATTTAACCTGGATTTCAACCTGTTCCGCCACCAGCGGATCAGTCACCGCGGCTTCGCCTTCTTTGGGCTGCGCGGCGGCCATGCTCAACAGGTCGGCGTAGGTTACTTGCGGACGACGCAGCAGCTCGGCCAGGGTGTATTCGCGTTCAATGGCCTTGCCCAGCACGCGCTCGGCGTCGTGGGCGTCCAGCACGCGCGGGTTCACCCAGGTGCTGTTCAGGCGAGTGAGTTCAGCGTCGATGGCATCGCGCTTGCGGCTGAACAGCGCCCATTGTTCATCACCCACCAGGCCCATCTTGCGGCCGGCTTCGGTCAGGCGCAGATCGGCGTTGTCTTCGCGCAGTTGCAGGCGGTATTCGGCGCGGCTGGTAAACATGCGGTACGGTTCGGTCACGCCACGGGTGACAAGGTCATCAACCAGCACACCCAGGTAGGCGGTATCACGCCCCGGCAGCCACGGCGCTTCATCACGTGCAAACAGCGCGGCGTTCAGGCCAGCAAACAAACCTTGCGCAGCGGCTTCTTCGTAACCGGTGGTGCCGTTGATCTGGCCGGCAAAGAAAAGACCGGTGATGGCTTTGCTTTCAAAGCTGGACTTCAGACCGCGCGGGTCGAAGTAATCATATTCAATGGCATAACCCGGACGCAGGATACGCGCGTTTTCCAGGCCCTTGATCGATTGCACGGCGGCAATCTGGATATCAAACGGCAGGCTGGTCGAAATCCCGTTGGGATAGTACTCATTGGTATCAAGGCCTTCCGGCTCCAGGAACACCTGATGGCTGTCTTTGTCCGCAAAGCGGTTGATCTTGTCTTCAATCGACGGGCAATAGCGCGGGCCGACGCCTTCGATCTTGCCGGTGAACATGGGGCTGCGATCAAAGCCGGAGCGGATGATTTCGTGCGTTTGCAGATTGGTGTGGGCAATCCAGCACGGCAGTTGCTTCGGGTGCATGCCCACATTGCCGCGCACGGAGAACACGGGTTCCGGCGTATCGCCCGGTTGTTCTTCCAGCACGGCAAAATTGATGGTGCGGCCATCAATACGCGGCGGCGTACCGGTTTTCAAACGGCCGACCGGCAGGTTGAGTTCACGCAGCTTGTGCGACAGCGTCACCGACGCCGGGTCGCCCGCACGGCCGCCGGTGTGGTTCTCCAGCCCGACATGGATCTTGCCGTTCAGGAACGTGCCGGCCGTCAGCACCACCGCGCTGGCTTCAAAGCGGATACCGATCTGGGTGATCACACCCGTGACGCGATCGCCATCAAGCGTAAGGTCATCCACCGCCTGCTGGAACAGATCCAGATTGGGCTGGTTTTCCAGCATGTCGCGGATCGCCGCTTTGTAGCGGATACGGTCTGCCTGAGCGCGGGTAGCGCGCACAGCCGGGCCCTTGGACGAATTGAGCGTGCGGAACTGGATGCCGCCCATATCGGTGGCCAGCGCCATGGCGCCGCCCAGCGCATCGACTTCGCGCACCAGGTGACCTTTGCCAATGCCGCCAATCGACGGATTGCAGCTCATCTGGCCCAGCGTCTCGATATTGTGGCTCAGCAGCAGCGTCTTGCGCCCCATGCGCGCAGCCGCCAGCGCGGCCTCCGTCCCGGCGTGGCCGCCGCCGACAACGATAACGTCATAACGAGTTGGGTAAAGCATGGGGGTTCTCTGCTGCTGATTCGATACACAAGGGGTACCCCACTGCCACCGCCACAAGAATGCCAGCGACATTGTGGGGGTACCCACCAAGGGGCACCCCGCTGCCGCCGCCACAAGAATGCCAGCGACGTTGTGGGGGTACCCACCAAGGGGCACCCCACTGCAACTGCCATATGAATGCCAGCAGCATTGTGGGGGTACCCGCCAAGGGGCACCCCGCTGCCGCCGCCACAAGAATGCCAGCGACATTGTGGGGGTACCCACCAAGGGGCAATATTCTACGGCAAAACAGGGACTTGTGCGAGGCGAGGTATCAGAAAATCAGCCAGGCACATTCCTGGTCAGATCTGCGGGCAGAAGACGTAAATCACTGACTACGCTGAGCATTGCTGCAGAACGCTTATACCTGCCGCACTTCTACACCCTGCGCGCGCAGTGCCGCCACGGTATCTGCATCGGCATCGGCGCTGGTAATCAGCATGGCAATATCCTTCGCTGCCGCAAACAACATGCCGCTACCGTGGCCGACTTTGCTGCCATCGGCCAGCACCACCAGCTTGCTGGCACCGCGCATGACTTTCTGCTCCGAAAGCGCGGTGATGATGTTGGACTTGTAGAGGCCGTCCACAGTCAGCCCGGAGCCTGATGTAAACATCCAGCGTGCGGCGTAACGCAGTGACTGGTCGTCGCCAATGGTAATGCCCTGGCTGTGATCGTACTGGCCACCCATCAGGATCAGGTCGGCATGGTCGTGGCTGACCAGGTAGCTGGCCAGCGGAAAGTAATTGGTGATCAGTTGCACTGGCCGGCCACACAATTGCTGTCCCAACAAAAACGCGGTGGAGCCGCAGTTGATCACCACGCTGTCACCCGGCGCGAGCAGCGTGGCGGCTTCGCGGGCGATCCGGTTTTTGGCGTCCAGATGCGGGGTGTTGCGCAGGTCCAGCGGCAGCCACGGTGCCGCCGGAAAACTGCTGTCGATCCGCTCAGCGCCATTGCGCACTTTCACCAGCCGCCCTGCCTGCGCCAGCTTGTGCAAGTCGCGCCGGGCGGTAGCAGGGGACATGCCGACGTGCGCGATCAGATCATGCACGCTGACCGGCGAGCGCTCGGCCAGCAGGGCAAGAATGGCGTTATGGCGTTGGCTTTCAGTCATGAGATGAGTGGCGCGGGATTGCACGTTTTTGATTGCTTTGCATCATACCAGCGCCACTCGCCGCGGTTACAGAAAGGACCGGAACGGCAAATCCGGCTCAATGGCAAAACAATCGTCAAAGCCGCGCGGATAGTGGTATTCCAGTTTGTCCTTGTCTTGCGGCCAGGTAAATTTGCCACCAACCTGCCAGATAAAGGGCTTGAACGCATAGCCCAGACGATGCCGTTTCATCTCCCACAACACCCGGATTTCCTGCGGATCAGCCTGGAAGTTGGACCAGATGTCATGGTGAAACGGAATCACCACTTTAGCGTTGAGTGATTCACCCATGCGCAGGATGTCCGCGCTGGTCATCTTGTCGGTAATGCCGCGCGGGTTTTCACCGTACGAACCAAGTGCCACGTCGATCTGGTAGTCATTGCCGTGTTTGGCGTAGTAGTTGGAGTAATGCGAATCACCGCTGTGGTAAAGCGTGCCGCCCGGTGTCTTGAACAGGTAATTCACCGCGCGCAGATCCATGCCGTCCGGCAATTTGTCTGCGGCCGTTTCGCCTGCCGGCAGCGTGATCAGCGCGGTGCGGTCAAACGAATCCAGCGCATGGATTTCGACATCCTTGATGCGGATCACATCACCTGGCTTGACCGTAATACAGCGCGCGGCCGGCACGCCCCAGCTGATCCACAAATCCACACATGCCTTGGGGCCAATGAAAGGCACGGTGTCCGGGCAGTTTTTCAGCACGGCGGCGGCGACGTTCACATCAATGTGGTCGTTGTGATCATGGGTAGAGAGCACCGCGTCGATGTGTTTGATGGCAAATGGATCAAGTACAAAGGGCGTCGTGCGCAGATTGGGTTGCAGCTTGAGCACGCCCGCCATGCGCTGCATCTGGTGCTGTTTGTTCATCAATGGCTTGGCGTGGGTGTGCTTGCCGGTGCCACACCAGAAATCCACGCAAAGATTGGCGCCGCCTTCGCTCTTGAGCCAGATACCGGTGCAACCCAGCCACCACATGGCAAACGTGCCCGGCGCGACGTGTTCTGCCTCGATTTCTTCATTCAGCCACGTACCCCATTCGGGGAAGGTGTTGAGAATCCAGGATTCCCGGGTGATCTGTTCGACTTTACTCATATGCATTCCTTGGTGAGCGGTTGCGGTGATTTGATCGATATTGATCATATTTGATCACTAAAATCCAAATTAACCGCATCTGCTCACGTCCACAATGCGCGGCCCCACCCCGATCTGCGATAGATCAAACCTGCCCGCTACCGGCGCCACTCAGCCCATGTGGGCATTCTGGCTCGATATTTTCCACGCCTGATTACGCGAACTGCAATGTTTTACGCAGGATCAAGCGACCCGCATTTCATGATCACTATTGATTGTATTTGATCATTTTGTGGGAGTAGCGTTCGGTTCAGGCGCCCGGCACGGGTTCCACCCATCGCTTACCAATCAGGAGAACGGCATTCATGGACGCCGTGTACAACGTCTTTTACGTGTTCTACAGCCAGGTACTCTCACGGCCGGAGTTCCTGCTCGGGCTCGTGACCATGCTGGGTTATCTGCTCTTGCGCAAACCGGCAGATGTGGTGATCAAGGGCACCATCAAGACCATCGTCGGTTTCATGCTGTTGCAAGCAGGTGCCGGCGTGCTGGTCTCCACGTTCAAACCGATCGTCACCAAGCTGGCCGATGTCTACCAGCTCACCGGCACGGTGGCTGACCCTTACGCGGGCATGGTCGCCACCATTGACGCGCTGGGCGATGCCTACGCCTGGGTAGGTTATACGGTGCTGTTTGCCTTGCTGCTGAATGTGGGGCTGGTGCTGGCGCGGCGGGCAACCGGTATCCGCACGGTGTTTCTCACCGGTCACATCATGTTCCAGGGCGCGGGCGTCATTGTGGCGTTCTTCGTGCTGCAACTGCATACGGGCATGTGGACCACCATCACCCATCTGGCGCTATACCGCGCATGGCCCGGCATTGGCGGCGTGGTGCATACCCACTCGACCTTCGCCACCGCCTGGGCTCAGGCCGGTTGCGCCATTCCCGCCCTGGGCACAACCCATGCCGACTATTTCCACGGCGACATTCCCTGCACCCGCGGGCTGACTCCCGCAGAGATCAACGCAGAGTACGAAGCCCTGACCGGCGCGGTCATTCTGGAAACGGTAGGCCAGGCCGACCCGCTGCATTGTCCAGGCATCGTGGTACAGCAACACGGCCCGTTTACCTGGGGCTGCGATGCCGCAGATGCCGTACACAACGCCGTGGTGCTGGAAGAAGTGGCGCACATGGCGCAGTTGGCGCTGGGCATCAACCCGGGCCAACAGCGTATTGCGCCGGCCTTGTCAGACAAACATTTCAGCCGCAAACACGGCCCCAACGCCTATTACGGCCAGACCCGCTGAACTCCTGGGACACCATCATGCATAGCGAAACTTTTGTATTTACCGATGAAGCCGGCCTGCATACCCGCCCGGCGGCCAGCCTGGTGCAACTTGCCCGTACGCTGAACGCAGAGATCATCCTGCAGCGGGCCGGCAAAAGCGCGCCAGCCACCAATCTGCTTAAACTGATGGGGCTGGGCATTGTTGAAGGCGACGAGGTCACCATCCTGGCCGATGGCGAAGATGCTGCCGAGGCAGTGCGCCAGGTGCGCGAACTCCTTGGCGCAGCCCATGGCTGAAGTACAGCCGGCACTGATTGCGCTGGATCTGGATGGCACTTTGCTCAATAGCCAGGGCCGGATCCGCGCCGATAGTCTCGAGACACTGGGGCAGGCCAGGGCCGCCGGGATCGAGATCATGCTGGTCACCGGCCGCCACCACATCATGGCGCGGCCGTTTCACCAGCAGCTCCCTGGCTTGCCGGCCATTTGCTGTAACGGTGCCAGTCTGTATGACTTTGCCGAACAGCGCGCACTGGCCGCATCGCCACTGGCGCCGGCCCTGGCCCAGGAACTGGCGGATTGGTGCGAAAGCCATCATCTACACGTGCTGGTGTATATCGACGATGCAATGATCGCCGCCGCCATCAATGCCCATATCACTGGCCTGCAAGCGTGGGCCGCGCAATTGCCACGCAGCATTGCGCCGGAAATCAGCATTGCCAGCCCGCAAAGCGCTATTCGCCAGGCCAGTTGTATCTGGAAAATCGTCGCCTCACATGCTGATCCTGCCGTCTTGCGGGTTGCCATGGCGCACATGCCACTGGCTTTGCAAAAGCAACTTTCCAGCGAATGGTCCTGGCATAACCGGGTGGATATGGTGGCGGCCGGCAACAGCAAGGGAGAACGTCTGGCCCGCTACTGCGCCAGCCGTGGCATTGCGGCAGCACGGGTCATGGCTTTTGGCGATCAGCAAAATGATCTGTCCATGCTGGGCTGGGCCGGCATGGGCGTGGCCATGGGCAATGCCCAGTCGGTAGTCAAGACACGCGCCTGGCGCGTGACCGGCAGCAACGACGAAGGCGGCATCGCCATGTTGTTGCGATCGGTTCTGGCCGGCGTTTGAACACGACGTCCAGAAACAACAAAACCTGCGCCACATGCACGCAGGTTTTGTTTTGCCCAACGACTACCGCTGCGGTTTACAGCACGCCGTAGGTGTGTGCGGCTTCCAGCGCAGCGCCGACAATGCCGGCGTCGTTTTGCAGGGTAGCGGCCGTCACTTCGAAGCGGATGCCGGTCATTTCCGGAATGAACTTCTCATGCTTCTTGCTGATGCCACCGCCAATGATGACGAGGTCAGGCGAGAGCAGCAGGTCCAGATGCTTGAGGTAGCCATTCAGACGCGGGTTGAAGTCTTTCCACTTCAGGTCCTCGTCGTCCTTGACCTTGCCAGAGCAATACTTCTCGGCAATGTTGTCTTTCGGGTAGATCAGGTGGCCGAATTCCGTATTGGAGATCAGCTTGCCGTCCACAATCAGCGCCGTGCCAATACCGGTACCCAGCGTGACCACCAGCACTTTGCCCATGCGGCCCTTGGCCGCGCCAAAGGTTTGCTCGGCCAGGCCGGCTGCGTCGGCATCATTCAGGAGCTTGAGCGGTTGGCCCACGCCGTCGGCCAGAATCTGTTCAGCCGGTGCGTTCAGCCAGGACTTGTCGACGTTGGCAGCGGACAGGGTCACGCCGTTGCGCACAATCGCCGGGAAAGTACAGCCGATCGGGCCTTTCCATTCGAAATGCTCGACCATCTGGCGCACGACGGCGGCCACGTTTTCCGGTGTGGACGGTTGCGGCGTGTCATAACGCGCGCGTTCTGCTACCAGTTCGCCCGTCTCAACATTGACCGGTGCACCCTTGATGCCGGTACCGCCGATATCAATCCCCAAAACAATTTTGGGCCCGTTTGCTGCATTGGCCATGTTGACTCCGTTGTGTTGCCAAACCAGTAAAAATAATCGAACACGTGCGCGATCAGAAATATCGCCGGGCGGTGTCCGCAGACACCACCGCCAGCCCCTCCAGCCGGGCACGCAAGCAACACGGAATTTAACGTCTGGGCGGTCAAAGTCAAGCCGGGTAAACACCCTGGCTTGGTAAATACAACGTTTTGAAACGGTGTAATCAGTGGCCCATCAGCTCGGTCAGGCGCTTTTTGTCGTCTTCCGCACGCTGGCGGATGGCTTGAATGGCCACCTGTTTAGATTGGGTATCGGCGTTGATGTCGGCAATTTCTTTTTGCGCGCCAGCCACGTCACCGAACAGATCGGCCGGTGGGTCTTTTTTACGCTTCTTGAACGAATCAATCTGCCGGTTCAGGCGGTCAAGCCGCGCTTCGGCACCCTGCCGGCGCAGATTGTTGGTCTGGATGCCGGCCTGGACAGATTCAATCTGCCGGTCGCGCAGCACATCAATTTCATGAGTATTGGAGAACGACTGCAGCAAAGCCTTGTCGCGACGTTCACGATCAAGCGCCTGGGCGCGATCAGCGTCCTGCTTTGCTTTCTCTTCCGGCGTAAGCGGCTGCACCGGTGCCTTGCGCACGATGCCTTGCGAGTCGAGTTCGGACACACCCTTTTTGGGGCCGGTGACAGGCGGCTTGTCGCTGTACTGTACCTGACCATTGTCATCTACCCAGCGATAAAGCTGGGCCTGCGCCGAGACCGCCACCAGCAAGAACGCCAGCGCGACCGGCAAACCGGAATACTTCATTGTTTTCCTCAAAATATCCGGGATGCCGGCCGGTGCGCGTGGCGCCGTATCAGTGCCGGTCGATCCCGTACTGTGCCCGGTAGGCTGCCGCCTTTTTCAGGTTTTCAGCCATACCCGGCGTGTTTTCCAGATAACCCATCAAATCATCAAGCGTGGCAATCGGTACCACCGGGATACCATATTGCTGCTCTACTTCCTGCACTGCCGACAACGCACCTGTGCCGCGTTCCATGCGATCAAGCGCGATCAGTACGCCTGCCGGCTCTGCGCCGTGCGCACGGATCATGGAAACCGACTCACGCACGGACGTCCCGGCGGAGATCACGTCGTCGATGATCAGTACGCGCCCTTTGAGCGGCGCCCCGACCAACACGCCACCTTCGCCGTGGTCCTTGGCTTCCTTGCGGTTGTAGGCAAACGGCGTATCACGGCCTGCTTGGGCCAGCGCTACGGCTGTGCCGGCGGCCAGCACAATCCCCTTGTAGGCCGGCCCGAACAGCACATCAAACTCAATGCCCGCTGCGATGGCAGCCTTGGCATAAAAGCCGGCCAGCTTGCCCAGCGAAGCACCGTTGCTGAACAGCCCGGCATTAAAAAAGTACGGCGAGGTACGCCCGGCTTTGGTGATAAACTCGCCAAACCCCAGCACATTCTGTGCCACGGCAAATTCGATGAATTCCCGGCGGAAATCAGACATATTAAAACTGCCTCCTTGTAACGATAGAAAGCGCTCCCGGTCTGGTAAAAGAGAACTTTCATCTATTTCTGGCGGTACGGCGGTATACAGGGCACTTTATGCCAATGTACTGCCGCTTTTCGTAACCCCCGGTGACAAAAAACAGCATATTATGCCCGGCCAGTACTGGTTGATGCGACCCCGTATCAGCCTGAACCCGATGAGGAAACGATCTTGCGCATCATCTCTGCCAACCTCAATGGTATCCGCTCCGCTGCCAACAAAGGCTTTTTCGAATGGCTGCCCAGCCAGAATGCAGACGTCATCGGCCTGCAGGAACTCAAGGCGCAGGATGGTGACCTGACCGAGACCATGCGCGCGCCCGATGGCATGCATGGTTATTTTCATTGCGCCGAGAAAAAAGGCTACAGCGGTGTCGGCCTGTACTGCCGCAAGAAACCGGATAACGTCGTCATTGGTCTGGGCATTGAGGACATCGATGCGGAAGGCCGCTACATCCAGGCCGATTTCGGCAATCTGTCGGTGGTGTCGGTGTATCTGCCGTCCGGCTCAAGCGGCGAAGAACGCCAGACGGTGAAGTTCGCGTTCATGGAACGTTTCTGGCATCACCTCGCAGCGCTGGCCAAAAACGGTCGCGACGTTGTGCTGGTCGGTGACTGGAATATCGCCCATCGCGAGCTGGACCTGAAAAACTGGAAGGGCAACCTGAAGAATTCGGGTTTCCTGCCTGAAGAGCGCGCCTGGATCGGCAAGCTGTTTGAAGAACAAGGCTGGGTGGACGCGTGGCGTACGCTGTATCCGGAAGCACCGGGCTACACCTGGTGGTCCAACCGCGGTCAGGCTTATGCCAAGGATGTGGGCTGGCGCATCGACTACCACATCGTGTCGCCCTCGCTGTCCGGCAAGCTGCAATCCGCCAGCATCTTCAAGGACATCAAGTTCTCTGACCATGCACCGCTGCTGGTCGATTACGACTACACCATCTGAACGCAGGCCAGGATATGAGTGATGATCTGACCCCGCGCGCCAAGGCTGTTCCGGCCTTCGTGGTTGGTGCCGGTTTTGCCGGCGTGGCGATGTGGGACTGGCTCAATCGCCATAGCTGTACCGACACCGGCAATGAAGCCTGCGCGTATTTTCTGCGAGTGGGTAATGCCTGGATGGGCGACGGTTATGCCTGGCAGTTGTGGGCCATGGGCGAGGGGCTGATCGGCTTGTTGTGCATTGCTTATGGCCTGGCACAATGGCGTAAACAGCCCTGACCATTTGTTTGTGCCGCGAATCTGAAAAGCCACCCCTGAGGGTGGCTTTTTTCATGCCGGTTTTGCCGGCTGGCTGGATTCTGGCACCGGGGCATGCCACGGCGCGACCTTGAACAGCAGCAGCATGCCCGGCACCGCCAACAAGGCGCACGCCCAGAAAAAGGTTTGCCAGCCCAGATGTTCTACCATCACGCCGGTCATGGCATTGAATACCGTGCGTGGCACCGCGGCCAGACTGGTAAACAGGGCGTATTGCGTCGCGGTATAACGCGGATGGGTGGTGCGGGCGATAAACGCCGTGAACGCGGCAGTCCCCAGCCCCACGCCCAGCGCTTCACAGCTGATGACGAGGGCCAGCGCCAGGGGGTCCGCCCCACGGCCAGCCAGCCAGGCAAAACCCAGAATGGACGCCAGTTGCACCAGGCCGAACAACCACAACGCGCGGTTGATGCCCAGCTTGATCATCCAGATGCCGCCCAGCAAGGCGCCAATGACACTGGGCCACAGCCCGGCATTCTTGGCGATCAAGCCAATCTGGCTTTTGGTGAAACCCAGATCCAGATAAAACGGCGTGGCCAGCGCGGTGGCCATGCTATCGCCCAGCTTGTACAAAAAGATGAATGCCAGAATCAGCAACGCCGCCTGCCAGCCGTGGCGCGTCATGAATTCATGAAACGGTTCAACCACGGCTTCGCGCAGCGTGGCGGGCGGGCGGGACAACTGCGGTTCTTTGACCAGCAGGGTGAGTATCAGCCCCGGCAGCATGAACAGCGCGGTGCAGGCAAACACCTGGGACCAGGCCATGTGGTCGGCCAGGATCAGTGACAGCGCCCCCGGTACCAGCCCGGCAATGCGATAGGCGTTTACGAAAACCGAATTGCCCAGACCCAGCTCGGCCTCGCTGAGGATTTCACGCCGGTAGGCGTCCAGCACGATATCCTGGCTGGCACTGAAAAACGCCAGTGCAAAGGCCATGGGCGCGATGATCGACATCTCCAGCGAGGGGCTGAACCAGCCAATGCCGGCAATCACCGCCAGCAACACGCACTGGGTAAACAACATCCAGCCCCGGCGCCGGCCCAGACGCGGCAAGGCAAACCGGTCCATCAAGGGCGACCAGACGAACTTCCAGGTATACGGGAACTGGATCAGCCCGAAAAAGCCGATCACCTTGAGGTCGATATGCTCGCTTTTCAGCCAGGCGGGCACCAGGTTGATCAGGATGTACAGCGGCAAACCCGAACTGAACCCGGAGACAAGGCAGATGGCCATGCGGCGGGTGAACAGGAGTTGTTTCCAGTCGGGCGAGCTCATGAGATGCGCGGGCGTCAGGTGTAAGGGTGCGATACCTTACCGCAACCGGCCAGCCCGCGCATCAGCAAGGATCAGGCGCGTGCTGCCAGTACGCCGCCCTTGCCACGGATAAACGCGCGCAGGTTTTCTGCGTAACCGGGTTTGACCGCGTTGATGACAGACGGATGCGTCAGCAAGGCATTGCTCCAGGCGGCGATACGCGGCGTGGCGGCAAACCAGCCTTGTTCTGCCAGCGACTCCAGCACCGGGAAATACCGGAACACCGGGCCAAAGGCGGCATCGACCAGCGAAAACTGCGCGCCGGCAAAATACGGGCCGCTTTCGCTGACGGCAGGTTCCAGCCATGCAAGACGGTTTTCGATATCGGCGTGGGCTTTTTCCAGCGCGGCAATGTCTGCAGCGGTATAAAACTGCCACAACGCGCCGAGCATGCCCGATGCGTATTCGATCCAGGCGCGGTGGCGCGCACGGGTCAGCGGGTCGGCCGGGTGCAATTGCGGTGGATAGACTTCGTCCAGATATTCGGCAATGACTGCGGACTCGAACAACACATCGTCATTCACTTGCAGGACAGGGACTTTGCCCGTGGGCGAGAGCCTGAGAAACCAGTCGGGTTTGTTGGCCAGATCGATATAAGTGCGCTCGAACGGCACTTCTTTTTCCAGCAGGGTGATGATCGCCCGCTGCACAAACGGGCACAGATCAAAGCTGATCAGATGCAAATGAGGTTGAGACATGGCGGGCTCCTTTCAGACGAATCTACCGGGGAGTTGGCGACGCCACGTCTCATTGCAAGGGCTGCTTGCGAAAAACAGGGTGGAGCGGTGCTTATTCTTCAGTCGGCATCAGGAACCACAAAATGAGATACAGGATCAGCCCTGGAAAACCAGCCACGCAGATCGACAACAGAATGAACACGATCCGCAGTTTGTCTGCGCTGATATTCAGGTAATCACCCATGCCGCCAATGACGCCGGCAACCCATTTGTTATGGCGGCTGCGCCGCATGCGTTTCTCTTCCATCGGGTCTCCACAAAAATAAAAACGGGCGTGAATTACACGCCCGTTCCGGTTTGTCTGGATTACGTGCGACTAGCGCACTTTACCCGATTTGTTGCCGCCAGCAAGAATCAGCGGCCACCCTTCTTCAGGTATTCATCCATGTCTGTCTTGTAGTTGTCGGATTTGGTGCCGAACACAGCCTGAACACCATTACCGACCATCATCACGCCCGCAGCGCCCAGACCCTTCAGACTAGCCTGATCCACCTTGGCCGGATCATCCACGGCAATACGCAGACGGGTGATACATGCATCCAGACCCTTGATGTTTTCCGGGCCGCCGAATGCACTGACCAGCTTGGAGGCAAAAGCAAAACGCGGTTCAGCAGCAATCAGTTTTTCGCTGGTCGCATCTGCGGTCACTGCAGCAGCAACCGGAGCAACACCTGCAACACCGGCAACCGGGGCAGCAGCTACGGCAGCGACCGGCTCATCATCTTCACGACCCGGTGTTTTCAGGTTCAGTTTGACGATGGCAAAACGGAACACCACGTAGTAGATCGCGGCATAGATCGGGCCGAGGATGAACACGTAGGCCCAGTGTTGCGC
Organism: Silvimonas iriomotensis; assembly: GCF_014645535.1. Lineage (NCBI taxonomy): Bacteria > Pseudomonadati > Pseudomonadota > Betaproteobacteria > Neisseriales > Chitinibacteraceae > Silvimonas > Silvimonas iriomotensis. The sequence continues at coordinate 31,044 of NZ_BMLX01000004.1, read as the reverse complement.
GGCCGGGTTGTTGGCGAACACGTTGAACAGCAAGAAGTCGATACCACCTTGCGAGAAGGTGAAGCCCATGTGCATGCCCAGGGTGTTAGCCACAAACTGGGTCGAAGCAGCCAGCACAGCGTGGATACCGTACAGCACCGGAGCGACGAACAGGAACGAGAACTCGATCGGCTCGGTAATACCGGTCAGGAACGAGGTCAGGGCAGCGGAGATCATGATACCGCCAACCATGGCGCGCTTTTCCGGCTTGGCAGTGTGCCAGATGGCAAACGCAGCGGCCGGCAGACCGAACATCTTGAACAGGAAAGCGCCCGACAGGATACCGGCAGTGGTATCGCCCGCGAAGAAGCGGTTGATATCGCCGTGAACAACCTGGCCGGCCGAGTTGGTGAAGTTACCGATTTCGAAGAAGAACGGCACGTTCCAGATGTGGTGCAGACCGAACGGGATCAGCAGACGTTCAACAAAACCGTACACGGTGGCAGCGGTACGCGGATCGCTGGCAGCAGCCCAGTGCGAGAACACGTCGATACCGTGCTGGATCGGCGGCCAGATCACGGACAGGATCACGCCCACGAAAATGGCAGCGATACCGGTCACGATCGGCACGAAACGCTTACCGGCAAAGAAGCCCAGATATTGCGGCAACTGGATGCGGTAGTACTTGTTGAACAGCGTTGCGGCCACGGCACCGATGATGATCCCGCCGAACACGCCGGTTTCCATCGACTTCATACCCAGCACGGTGGCCGGTTCGATACCGAAGAACTGCGCCATGACGCCCATGGTGGCGACCATGACGACAAAGCCCACAACAGCCGCAATGGCGGCAACACCATCGTTTTCAGCCAGACCCAGTGCAACGCCGACCGCGAAGATGATCGGCAGGTTGCCGAAGATCGCGCCGCCGCCCTGCGCCATGACGTGGTTGACGACGTCAGGAATGAACGAGAAGTTTGAGCTGCCAATACCAAGCAGCAAACCTGCAACCGGCAGCACGGCAACCGGCAACATCAATGCCTTGCCGATCTTTTGCAGAACGGCGAATGCTTGTTTGAACATGATGACTTTCCTTGCCCTAGGACGACACCCGCACAGCACCAAAAAGTACGGTGCAAACGGCACTCGTCACTGTTTATAAATATGCTTTATTTTTTCCAGCGGGCGCATTCTGCTCTTGGCGGCAGGCTGTTCTAAATACAGCGTCCCCCCTATCAACAGGGTCGAGGGACTGCTTTGTGACTTATTCACACCAGAAAGCAACCGAGTCCGGTCGTTTCCCTGTTTTCTGATGTGTGCTTTTTATCAACTACTCCACAACAAGCGGGCCTGCCAGAAAGCAGACCCGCCCTTACATCAATCAACCAGGCCAGACAAACGGGCACGTACTTCAGCTACGGTACCCATTTGCAGTACTTCGGTTGCCAGCTTCTGGCAATCGGCCTTGTTCAGCTTGCGGACCATGGCCTTGATCGCCGGAATAGCCGGCACGCTGACCGAGAGTTCATCCACACCAATACCCAGCAACACCGGTACTGCCAGCGGATCGGAAGCGATACCACCGCACACGCCCACCCACTTGCCGTGAGCATGCGCACCCTTCACGGTCATGGCGATCAGACGCAGCACGCCCGGGTGCAGCGCATCAGCCTGCTTGGCCAGTTTCGGGTGACCACGGTCCATAGCCAGGGTGTACTGGGTCAGATCGTTCGTGCCGATCGAGAAGAAATCCACCTCACGGGCGAAGATCTCGGACATCACAGCGGTCGAGGGCACCTCAACCATGATGCCGACCTTCACATCGGCCGTTACGCCGAGCGCAGCCTTTTCTTCAGCCACGATTTTCTTCGCTTCACGGACTTCTTCCAGCGACGCGATCATCGGGAACATGATGTGCAGCTTGCTGTACGGTGCAGCGCGCAAGATGCCACGCACCTGGGTGCGCAGGATTTCCGGCGCGGCAAGGCACAAACGGATACCGCGCACACCCAGGAACGGGTTTTCTTCGGCCGGCATCGGCAGATACGGCAGCGGCTTGTCACCGCCCACGTCCAGGGTACGGATCACAAGGGTACGTTCCGTGCCCAGCGCCTTGGCGATATCGCCGTAGATTTTGGTCTGTTCTTCTTCGGTCGGCGCATCGGTGCGTTCCAGATAGAGGAACTCCGAACGCAGCAGACCGACGCCTTCGCCACCCAGGGTAACCGACTGCTGTGCGTCTTCCAGGCCGCCAATATTGGCCACCACTTCAATGTGAACGCCATCTTTGGTCACCGCCGGCTGGCCAGCGGCGGCCAGTTCTTCTTCGCGCTTTTTGGCCAGCGTGGCCTGGCGGGTGCGGATGTCCTGGATTTCGGCTTCAGACGGGTTCTTGCGCAGGCTGCCCTTGGTGCCATCCAGAATCACGTTGGTGCCATTAGCCAGTTCCAGCACCGCTTCTTCAATACCGCAGATCGCCGGAATATTCAGCGAACGCGCCAGAATGGCCACGTGGCTGGTCGCACCACCACCAGTGGTGGCAAAACCCAGCACCTTGTTGCGATCAAGGCTGGCGGTATCGGACGGGGTCAGTTCTTCTGCGATCAGGATCGCGTTATCTGGTACTTCCAGGGCGGCTTCCTTCACCCCGGTCAGCAGACGCAGCACGCGGCGGCCCACATCGCGGATGTCATTGGCGCGGCCGGCCAGCAGTTCGTTTTTCAGTTTGGAGAGCTTGTCGGCATAGGCGGTGAAAGCCTGCTTCCAGGCAAACGGCGCACTCTTGCCGGCAGAGATGGCAGACAGCGCCAGATCCAGCAGTTCCGGGTCAGCCAGCAATTCCTGGTGAGCGGAGAAAATTTCTGCCTTGGACGCGTCGCTGATTTCGGACTTGAGGCCTTCCAGTTGCTGACGGGCTTCCTTGAGCGCGTCTTCCAGGCGACGGCGTTCCAGTTGCGGGTTATCCCCGGCTTCACGCACTTCGATCACTTCCTGGCGCACCTGGAAAATCTGGCCGACAGCCAGACCTGGCGAGGCGGACACACCCAGCAACACGTTCGGATCATCCGAATGGGCCTTGGGAGCCGGACGCGGTACCGCCACCGGCTTGGGCGCGGCGGCCGGCGCAGCAGCGGCGCCACAGTCTTCGCCCGAACCGGAGCGGATCAGATCAACCAGCGCCTTGATGGCTTCGGCGGCATCGACACCCGTCGCTTTTACGCGGATTTCATCATTGTTCTGGACTTCCAGACCCATGATGCTGACCACGGATTTGGCATTGGCTTCTTCACTGCCACGCACCAGTTTGATGTCGGACTTGAAGGTTTTGGCGGCATTGGCCACCACCGCGGCCGGGCGCGCATGCAAGCCGGTCGGGTTGGGAACGCGGATAGCGTCAGAAAGATTGCCGGCAGGCGCCGCGGCGGTTTCAGCGGCGGCAAAATCGCCGGTCATCGTGACCGTCAAGGCCACCGTCTTGCCCGCGTGGGCAAAACCACGGGCCGCTTGCAGGTTGGTGACGATATCGCCATTGGCAATGACGATTTCAGTCATCGAGCTCTTGCCCGCGGCGGTAATCACCGCCTCATCAAATTCAACCAGCGGCTGGCCGAGTGCGACAACATCGCCTTCCTTGACCAGCGGGCGGAAACCCTGGCCCTTGAGCATGACGGTATCAAGGCCAATGTGCAGCAAGATCTGCAGGCCGTCGGTTGTCGTCAGGGTCAGCGCGTGGAATGTGGAAGCCAGTTGCGTGATCTTGCCTGCGGCGGGCGCCAGCAGCACATTGGACGTCGGGTCGATGGAGACGCCATCGCCCACCATCTTTTGCGAGAACACAGGGTCCGGCACGGCTTCAATGGGCACAAACAAGCCGGACAGGGGGGCAATCAATTCCACGGTTTTATTCGACATCTTGGCAACCTCTGGTTTTTTCTGACTTTTTTCGATTTCCGGGTACAGCAAAGCCGGCATGGCAGCAGCCAGGCCGGCAGGTTTCCCGTGTTCCGGAGTTCGACACTGATCGTAGTGTAGAGCTTCGCGCGCGCCGTATCAGTGAAATTTTTCCCATTGTCATGGTGTGAAGAATTCACGACAACGTCATGATTTACCCTGCATGACAACGCAAACAGTTGATCAATCGGCTATACGGGCACGCAATTGACGTGTTTCGGTGATGACTTCATCCAGGCACAAATCCCACGACGCGACCGGCAGCCCGGCGACTTCCTGGCAATCATAGGCAAGACCGACAAGGCGCGGTTTCTTCCATTTTTGCCGCAAACGACGAAACCGGAAGGTCGTGTCGTAGTAGCCGCCACCCTGACCCAGCCGGGCCAGTTCGGCATCAAACCCCAAAAGGGGGACGAAGGCTACATCCAGATCCTGCGGCCGGCAAGTCTCTTCATGCACCGGAAAGGGTATGCCGTAATGGTCGCGTTGCCAGGCACTGGTGTGATCGTAACGGACAAAATGCATGAGACGGCCGCGCCGCGGCACCACAGGCAGATAAACCAGGCAACCGGCTTGCAGTGCTTTGAGGATCAGCGGCCATGTAGAGATCTCGCTGGCCATGGAGACATACACCGCCACTCGCCGGCCGCGACGCAGCAGCTTGCCTGAACTGGCACGCTGCATGATCGACAAGCTGGCTTCACGCCGGTAGGGGAGCGTCAGCGCGGCGCGGCGCTGACGCAGGGTTCGCCGCAGCGCGGCTTTTTGAGCTTCCACGTGGGGGAAATACGCGCTGGGCAAGGAAAGGGGCTTCCCGCGAGTGCCGGTCGGTTCGTATCCTGAACCCGAAGGTTCAAGTGGCCACCGGCCTTGCGCCATCAGGTGCGTTCGACTAAGGAACGCTCACAACAGGCGCGTCGTGGCTGGCGACCGAGGTTTAAGCTAGGTTCAAGGAAATTAGAACCGTAGTCGAACACCGCAGGAAAGCAATCGTTGCAGGTGGCGCGGCATGTGCCCGGTTTGCCTAGAACAGCTCTGACTGTCCCTTGAGCACCGCATCCACCGTTGCATTCATGTCGGTGATTCTACGCCGATATGCGCCAATGTCAAAACCGCCTGCCTTCACGTGCAGATATTCGTGGGCAATATTGAGCGCGGCCATGATGGCGATTTTCTCAAGGCCAATGACTTTTCCACCCTCGCGGATCTCATTCATTTTGCCGTTGAGCACGTCCACCGCCTGAAGCAAGGTTTCTTCTTCGTCATCCGGACAGGCGATACGGAAATCACGGCCCATGATCGATACATCGAGCTGCTTGATCTGGCTCATGCTTCTTCCTCAGGCAAACGCTCGATCAGCGCGGCAACGCGCGTTTTGGTCTCATCAAGCTTGCTAACGAGTTGCTGGTTTTCACGACCAGAGGCCAGGATTTCCTGGCGCAACTGATGATTTTCACTGCGCAGCGCGGCAACGATGCGCACCAGCATGTTGATTTTTTCTTCAAGTGTGGCGAGTTCGGCGTCCATGTCGACCCAACGCGGTTTTTGTTCACCGGATTTTATGATAACTCGGGCCTGCTTGCTGCCCGGATTGCGTGTCTGGCCGGCGCAAGTGTGCAATTTGGCACAGGCCGGCCGTTATTACTCTGGCATTAATCGTATCACGGCGATATTTCAGTGCCGGATAACATCGATTTGTTCGCATATTTTTTGCATGCCGTCGATCAGCCGTGGCCCAGGTCTGACAAACTGGTCACCACTCAAGGCCAGCAGCCGGTTGGACTTCACCGCCGGAATCTGCGGCCACGCTTTCCACATATCCAGCGTACTTTTTGCGCCCGTGGTGAACATGATTTCCGGCGCAAAAGCCAGCACGGCTTCGGTGCTGACCTGCGGCGCCTCACCGCGTGCATTGGCATAAGGACTGGTTGCCCCGCAGTCTGCCAGCATCTGGCCAAGAAAACTGCGGCGCGACAAACTCAAGAGCGGGTTTTCGCTGACCTGCAGGTACACCCGCACCGGCCGCGCGCGCTGATACTGCCGCAACAACTGGTGATATCGCGTCTCCTGCGCGGTGGCCAGTTCATCCGCTTTGGCATCCACGCCCAGCAAACTGCCCAGACGCCGCAAACTGGAACCTACATCGTCCGGCGTTTGCGGCCGGCTGACAAAGACCGGGATATGCTGCCGCTGCAACTGCGCGACAGACTGGTTCACCGCCTGGCTTTCCCACACCACCACCAGATCGGGCCGGGCAGCCAGGATGGCTTCCACATTCAGGCTTTGAAAATCCGCCACCTTGGGCAGCTTCTTGACGAGATCCGGGTAATCGCTGGCGGTATCCACCGCAACAATGGCCTCCGGTGCCAGTGCCGCCACCAGTTCTGTGGCATGCGGCGCAAGCGTGATCACCCGCCGGGCGGGTTGCGCCAGTTCCACCACCGTACCGTTGTCATCTTTCGCCCGCACCGCCGGCCAGGCCAGCGCCGGCAACAACGCTGCCACCAGACCAACTGCAAAACGTTTCACGCCTCGGTTTCCTCGTCGTCCGCGTCTTTTTTGCCGCCAGTGTAATCGGTCTGGCGCACCGCTTTGGGCGGTTCGATAAAGTCTGCCGGCGTTTCCAGCGTAATACGGCCGATGTTGCCACTGCGATATTCGGTCAGGATCAGTTCCGCGGTTTTCTGCTCGTCCAGCGCACCACCAGGCAAGATAGCGCCGCGTTTACGGCCGATTTTCTCGAATACCTGTTCGAAGCCGCCATCCAGATCGGCCAGCTTGAAGCGCGCTTTCAAGAGTTCCGGATAACGTTCGATGAAGGTCTGGATACCAAACCAGGCCACTTCGGTTTCGTGATAGGCGTTACGGCCCACCGAGCCGGCCAGCGCCAGGCGCAAACCGGATTCTTCGCGTTCAATGCGCGGCCACAACAGGCCCGGCGTGTCATAAAGGATCACGCCATCAGGCGTTTCCACCCGCTGCTGATGCTTGGTGACACCCGGGGTATCAGCCACCTTGGCCACTTTGCGGTTCATCAGCGTGTTGATCATGGTGGATTTGCCCACGTTGGGAATCCCCACGATCAACGCGCGCAACGGTTTTTCCATGCCAGTGCGATTGGGCACCAGCTTGCGACACAACTGGCCAATCTTTTTCACGCCCATCGCACGGGTATCTTCGCCCAGCAACAACGACGCGGTTTGCGGCTGCTGGCTGAACCAGTCCAGCCACACCTTGTTCTGCGCCGGATCTGCAAGGTCAGCCTTGTTCAGAATCTTGAGGGCAGGGCGCTGACGACCTTTGCGCAGTTGTTCAAGCATGGGGTTGCTGCTGGACAAAGGTAAACGGGCATCAACGATCTCGATCACCATGTCGACCTTGGCGATGGTTTCTTCAACCGCTTTGCGGGCCGCATTCATGTGCCCCGGGTACCACTGGATCGCCATCGTCTGTCCTTTCTTCTGAAGCAAAAAGTGCCGGATTATACATTTGTTCACAAAGGCCCAATGAAATCAGCAACATGGCCTGTGGAAAACCTGGACGAGACAGAGGATAACCTCAAAGCCGCGGTGGGTCTCCTGTTTCGCCCCCAAATTATCCACAGTAGAAACGCAACTTGAATACAGAGTTGAAAGCGTAATAACATGCTGATCGATAAGGACAAAACGAGTTATCCACAGGAAACCTTGACCCTTATTATCTATTTTTATATTTTCTTATCCAACATTGTTACTTAAGTGGAAACCCGGCACAGCCGGTTTCACTGAACACACCGGATCTGCAAAAAACCCCATGAAACGCCTTTACTGGATACTTCCTCTCACTGCTGCAGTACTGATCACCCTCTTTTTGATCACCAGCAACAGCAGCAAACCGGCCCCACAGTTCTCCTACACCACACTGCAAGGAGAAAAAAGCACCTCTGCATCACTCAAAGGTCAGGTGGTCCTGGTTAATTTCTGGGCAACCACCTGTCCAGGTTGCGTAGAAGAGATGGGAAACCTGGCCAGACTGCAAGACCAGTTCGGCAAACAAGGCTACAAAACGCTCTCGGTAGCCATGGATTACGATCCAGCTGTTTACGTGAATAACTTTGTCAAACAGCAGCACATGCCTTTTATTGTGGTTCATGATGTCTCTGGTACTGTTGCCAAATCATTTGACAATGTAGAGTTGACACCCACCAGCTTTCTGATTGACAAAAACGGCAATATTGTCAAAAAATATGTAGGTTCAATCAACGAACAAGATCTGGAAAAAGAAATCAGGAAGTTGATTTGAATAACCAGAAAAAATAAAAGGGTCTATCAAGGCCCTTTTATTATTTATGCAATAGGTAATGGCAGATCTGATTGAAGTATGAAAAAACAAAAACCGGTAGCCAGAAAAAGCAAAAACTGGAATGAACTGGTACTCCCTTTTGCCGCTTCTTTTTCTATCCATTTGATTTTATTGTGTTTTTTCAAATTATCCAGCCATGGAAATCAGCACCGGATTCACATGGGCACTGATGCATTACAGGTTAAACTGGTCACTGGAAAGCAAAAAACACAGCCAGCAATAGCGCCATCAGATACAGTATTAACCGGCAAAAAAAAGCGGGTTATTCATGAAAATTCAATTGTGCCGAGTAATAAGGTTTTGCATTATTCGCCCGCATCGCAACCCGCTATTAAAGATATAGCGAATCAGCCTGAAATCAATCCGTCCGTAATTGATACCCCGGTTTTTTATACTTATGACGAAGTGTCCGCACCACCGGTCATTGTAGATATGCCGGATATCAATACCACGAGTGGCCCATTGAGCAATCCTGATCCGGCTCTCGTATTGATTGCCGATTTGTATATCAACGATCAGGGACTCGTCACACGGGTTGAACTGGTTTCCAGCAGCTTTGATACCGCTGGCAGTGATTACCTGTTGGGCGTACTTGGCCAGATACGTTTGCAGGCCGCGCGCAAGGAGGGGGCTGCGGTGGACTACCGCATGCGTGTGAGCTACAGCCCTGGTGTGCTGGGGGAGGTGCCTATACGCTCGCCAGAGAAGCCCAGAGACCCGCTTTCTGATTGATGTGGAAGCGGTGGGATCTGCAATGGTCCAGATGCCCGTAAACCGATTTGCTCTCCGGGTAATCAACACAAGCTACCCGGAGTTACTCACGAAATAAAAAAGGCTTTCCTGCAAAGGAAAGCCTTTTTTTGTTCAAGCCAGTGTATGTTTTAATGCGTGATTTCTCGCCACAACACCTGTTTGAGCGAACCACTACCCGAAATATTCAGAGTGTTGTTAGAGGTCGAACCGTCCGAACCCTTGGTCGTCAACACTTCACTGCCATTGGGCAGAACAGTGATCTTCACGGTGGACGACAACGTGGCACCCAGCAAGATACCGCTCCACGGCGTTGTGCCAGACGGGAAGGCGCTGGCAGGCAGCTGACCACCGTCGGTTGCACTGACTGCATACAGATAGCTTCTGGAGGAGCAGGCAGTGCTGGACGGCAGGTTGGTAGTGAAAATCAGGGCACCGAATGCCAGTTGCGGCGTTGTCGAAACACGTTCACCCGAACTTGGCAGATCAAAATACCAGCCTTTTTTGGTCGCGTAGGCGACGGAATCAGCAGCAATGGTACGTGAACCGTCGCTATTCACAGTGACGGTTTTCTGTTGCAAGGAGGTTCTGGGGGTCGCGATTGTCGGGGTTGCGGACAAGTCATCAACCAGCGCATACATGCTTTGCGTGCTGGTGGTGCTCAGATCCGAGGTTTCCAGCAACTTGCCGGTACCGACGTAAACAATGTGCTTGCCGTTAGCCAGTACCGATGTCACCGGCGCAGTCGTAATCGGTTGTGCGTTGTTGGATCCATCGGTCAAGGTGGCCAGCTTTTTCACAGTCCACGACGTATCTGCACTTGTGCTCAGGTCAAAGCGCCACACGTTGCCCAAGAGGTCACCACCGTAAACATAGTCGATGGTGGCATCTGACTGCGCATTGGCGGCGAAGGCAGAAATCTGGGCCAGGCCAGAAGGCGAGGTAGCAGAGCCTGCGCCTGTGGCCAGATCCTTGAGGACCGCACCTGTGGTGGCGTTAAGGACAAACAAGTGGCCCTGACCGTCACCAGCTGTATTGTTATAACCGGACGTCACAAGGACAACCCAGCCATCCGCACGGGTCTTGACCAGCAAGGGTTGACCGTAGCTCAGACCCACGTTGTTTTTCTGGCCAGAGGTTGTGTTGGCACCCGGGAACTCCCACAAGACTTTGCTAACGACATCGGAATCACTAGCAGCAGCGGGTGCTGTGACATCAAGGGCGTAAAAGCCATTGCCACCGGCGCGCAGACCGCCAACCAGCATGGTTCTCCAGGCTGTGCCGTTATAGAAGTCGCCGGTCGTTGGCGTTCCGTCTACGAAGAAGCGGTGCGTATAAGTCTGACTGGTCAGATAGTGCAGGTTGTTCAACACACCACTTGGGACATAAGCCCAGGCCTCCGCGCCGTTCGTGGCGTTGAAGGCATGAAGCATACCGTCGTTGGCCGCCTGATACACCATTGCGGTTCGGGTCAGCGTCGACATGCTGGAGTAACCGGAATCGGTATACGAAGCATACGGGCCGAGCACGTATACGGGTTCAGCGGTGACGATGTCGCCAAGCAGCCCGGCACGGACACGGTAACCGGAAGCCGATTCCAGGCTGCGATCCCCACGGATGTAATTGATGACGTTACCGCCGTCATTTGCACTGGTGTTGGCCATACCCGAGACAGTGGTCGAAGACAGTCCGCTTGAGGTAAACGCCACTGCCGAGTTGGTAGCCGGGTCCCAGGTTGCGATATTGCGTGCAGTCGGGGCCAGTGCAGTCAGTTGCGTCTGGGCGGTCCACAGCGGATTGGTGCCAGCAGCACCTGTGGTCACATTGACCGAATACGCCGACAGTTCACCAGTCCAGTTCTGCGCGTTATAAGTGGACGTGAACTCGGTATTGTTATTGGTAGTGATATTGGGCGATGTGGTCGTGCCGGCGGCATCAGAACCTACAGTTGCCAGCAAGCTCTGGATCACCTGCTTGAAGTAGTCAGTCGCGGTTTTTACGTCGGTGGCGCGGAACATCTGACCACGACCGTTAATGGTGGCGTGCCACAAGTCGTCCACACCCGTCGGATTACGGTTCAGGGTGGCTGCGGGCCATGTCCAGACTGCCGGGGGTTTTACCGTGAATGGGTCGACAAAAGTGGATGAAGTCGGATCGTACACAGTCCCTTTGGCGCCCAGCGTCATACCAAAGGTAGTGACATGCAGGTTGGTGTTGGTGTCCGGGTTTTCGGTGTTTGTGTAGTCTTTCTTCAACAAACCGACTGGCAGATCAGGACGCGGATTATTGGTGTAGTACGAGGCAGCAATATCGGCCAGCGTATTGGCCGTAGTTACCGTGTATGGCGAACTATTGACATAGGTATTGGCGTAATTCGGTGGCGATACCGCAGTGGCATTGGCAAAACCGTCGGTCAGGATGAAAGCGGTATTGCGTTGGCAACCGTTCTGGATCGGGGCCGCGGAGTCGGTTCGGGCAAACTGGCCGCCAATATACTTGAGCGTTTCACGTGTCGGGGTGCCTCCACTGGCCGCATTTTGATAAATGACGCCAAGCAGTGGTTTGACGTTGGACGAATCACTGCTCGACGAAAAGTCGTACATCGTGACCGTACTCTGATTGTTAAATGCGACCGTCCCGCCGCGCAGGGTATTCACACCGCTTAACACCGAACCCATGGCCGAACCGAGCATCAACTTTCTTTTGCGGTAGTACTGGAACCAGTTGGCGAAGTTCTGCATCTCATCGTCATACAAGCGACCACTCGGGAAGCTATTACCTTTTTTGATTTCGTACTTGCGCAGATAGCTGCCGTCCGGTGCCAGTACGCAAACGGAATTGGCGATGTCCGCCGATGCATTGGTATCAGTAGATTTGCAGGTTGAATCCGTGACGAAAAAGGTCGGCGCGTAGTACGAAATGTCAGCGTCGACATAGTTGTCATTGGCCGTTACCGTGTAATCGGCCGTTATTTTCGAATAGCTGCTCTGACCACTCTTTTTGATATACGAGTTGGCCGGGATGACCATGCCTGGCTGCATACGGAACGTCCAGTTTGACTGGGTACCGGTATAAGTTGTGGTGGTGCCGACGGTTGTGGCTTTGGTCCCGGCAGTGATGTTAGTCGTGAGATCCAGCGTGACCGGCGTGGTGCCACCCAGTTGTGGATGGCTGCGCACTGTTTTGGCTACGGCATTGGCATAGGTAACGGTGGCGCCACTGATATACGCCGGGTACCAGGGGGTATAGGTGGTAGTGGTGTTGTAGTAGATCGGGTTCCAGTCTGAACTGCGCAGGAACGCAAACGTGGTTGTCGGCGCGATACCAAAGTGATCGTAGGTAGCGTCGGTATTCTTGCGTGCATCCGTGGCACTGCCATCCGGGAACAAGTATGCATACTTGTACCAGGAGTTGTTGTTCACACCATCATCTGTTTTCTGGTTATTGGATGCGTTGCCGACGGCGTTATACCAAGGTTGTCCTTTGCCGACGGTGACGCCGGTAAGACCACTGACCGTGACAACACTACCGGTGTTATTGGTAAAACTCTTGTTGTACGAGTCCCACCACAACGCACCATCGTTGGTGGTCAGCATGACCTCGAAGTCCATCGAGCCTGAGTCGTCGATACCCATGATCAGGTTCGGTGCGGACTGGGTCTGCGAAGTCAGTGGATTTTGCGATGGCGAAATGGTCGCGGCGTAGCTGACCGGAATCGCCTGTGTCGCCGTCAACAACAGAAAAATGATTTTGTTCAGGATGGAGTGTTTGTTTGTCATGGCATCCTCGCTTCACTTCAGAAACATGGCCTGAATGAAACTTTCGCTGGAATGGGGCCCGGTCACGTGTACGGTGACCCGGTAAAACACGGCGGTTGAAACCTGATAGTTGGCTGCGTTGCTATTGTTGTTGACGGGCAAGCCCGCTTGGGATTGCTGTGAAACCGAACAATAAGTGACGAAATCAGAGACCGGCGTGGTGCCCGTACACATGCGCTCGATCACATACTGGTATTGATAAAGGCCATTGGTCACGGTAGACATGTTGGACCAGGTTACGCTGGGCAGGCCGGCAGAATCAGTGGTTTGCTGCAGGGCGTAATAGGCATAGCTCGTGCTGGAAGATGGCGCGACGTTGGTATCTGGCGTGGTCATGCTGCCCAATACGCCTTTGGCATCGTTCACGCCCAGCTCTGCCAACTGAGTGGCCGCCTGTTTGAATGCGACGTTGCCAGCGATCAGATTGGCTGTATCTGATGAGCGCATCAATGCCACGGTTGCGATCAGCAACACGACAAGGACGATCAGGCCCAGTAAAAGCGAAGCGCCGGTTTGCTTGGGGAGCCGGATCATGTCGACGTTCCACTGAAAATGAAGTTTTTGAGCGGGATGGTCAGCGTCAGCGTCCGGTATTTGTAGCACTGCCAGTTGGCAAGTCCGCTGATGTCCATCGTCTGTGTACCGCCCCAGACCTTGGGCGATGCCGTCGTGGCATCACAGCTCCCACCGGATACGGACGGTTTGATCTTTGCAGGAATCCGGACAACCATTGCCACACGTACCGCACGAATCTGGGTGATCTGGGTCGAGTTCAACGGCGCTGCCCAGGACCCGCTACCAGCAACCCAGGAGCTGACCGTGCTGGTTGAGCCACTGCTTACGCCGTACTGTGCTTTCATGAGCACGACGTTATCGGCGATCAAAGTCGTGCTTTGCGCGATTTTGTCTGTCATGTTCAGCGATTGGCTGGCCACCTGATAGCTGACCCAGTTCAGCCCGCCAATCTTGCTGATGGAACTTTTGGCCGCGTAAGAGGGGGCATTGGTATAGCTGCCACTGTTCCAGCTGCTGCCAGTCCCAGTGGAATTGTGGGTAAGGGTAGCGCCCAGTGAGTTGGTGGTAATTGCAGTAACACTGCCAACGGTGCAAGGCGAGCCGGTACCGGAGGACAGCATGTATACGTCACCGACATTCCAGTCTTTTGCCGAATAAATATTAATAGCGGCAGTAGCGGAAGACATCGCGTCCCGGGTCAACCCGGGGGAGGCTGCCATGAAGGAGGTGGCAGACAAAACAGTGATGGTGTCGGATGCATTGTTGGCACCGCCATCCGTGATGACTACGGGTGCAACCGAAGCGCCGTTTGCCAGCGTCGTGCTGCCGTAAGCCGCATTCAACGTGGTGCAGGTCACGTTGTTGCTACCGGCAAAACCGGCACCGGAGTTTTTCAGATCACGCTGGAGGTCTACCAGCGCAAACATGGCATTTTCCTGGACGGAGTTTTCCCCGGTCATGCCGCGGCGGTTGTTGTCAAAGAAGGTTGCGCTGCTCATGATAGCAAGAGCAGCGAGCAACCATATGACAATGGCAACCATTAATTCGACGATATTCATTCTGTCACCTGCCGAGTCTCAGAGACACGCTCAGTTCTGATTCGCGTTATGGTTTGATCACAGTGGTCGAGACGTACTGGTGCCAGTCCGGCTCGTCGGTTCTTTTCCAGCTCAGCGTGACCACAAACTGGCCAGTGGTGGAGCTATAAGTCACCGTCGGTGTTTTCCCGGTGACGCTGGCGTTTGGTAACTGGGCGGTGGCCCGGCTTTTCCAGTCCGTTACGCTCGCTTGTGCGGTACTGTTGGAACACGTGGCTGAACCCGTGACATAACAACTTGCGTTGTTGGGATCAACGGTGGCCAGACCGATAATTTCCTCAGCAAAATAGCTGGCCTGCGCACGCATGCCACTTTGCTGGTTTGCCTTCATGATTGCGCCTTGCATGCTGACCAGACCGATAATGCCGATCGAAAAAATCAGCACCGTAATCAGGCCCTCAAGCAGAGCGAAACCGCTTTGTTGTCGCATATGCATGTTCAACACCCCGCCGGCGTGGTGCTGGCTAACGCGGGATCGCAGATTTTTGCGTTACCCAGCGAACTGACCACCACGTTCAGACAACGATTACCCGTGTTCGGGCTACTTAATGACGCGCACGTACCGGACGTGACTGAAACCGTGTAGCTGGTGACACCGTTGGCAAAACGTCCATTGCCACTGAATGCTGGCTGCAGGCTGGATGGCGTGGTGGAGCCCGACGCCGTGAGCACAGCTTCACCGCTTTCTGCGGGCCTGGTGTAAATCATGGATGACACGCCAGGCAAACCAATCGACCAACCCGTACCGGCACTCCCCAGGTTGCCACTCGCATCGGTCTGGCTGAAGTTCACCGGCGTGTTGCGGCGGACTGCCTCAAGGCGGGCTTTCTGAATCCCGTCACGCATTTGTTCGGCTACAGCACGAATCCGGTTATTGAGCATGTATTGCTGCAGTGCCGGTGCCGACAGCGCAACCAGTAGCGCCGTGATGGCCAGTACGATAACCAGCTCAATCAACGTGACGCCCCGTTGTCGCGGGGGAGGGGTCAGCAAACGCATATTCAGCACGATGGCGCTGCCTTGGAGAGCCAGCACGACAATGGCAAATTGGATGCCCCCGGAAACGCAGTCGTCTTGTGGTTACCAGAACTATCGAGGGTGAAGGTGTAACCGGCCATCCCTGATTTGCCAGTTGCTGTTGCGGTATAGGTATCGCCTGCAGCACTGGATGTACAACTGAAATCGAAGTTGGAAGTACTTGTAGGAACGCTTATTGCGCACGTCGACGAACCGTAGTTACCGTTGTCGTTGTAACTGGATTCAAGCCGCGTACCGTAAGCGCTCAGGTTGTCGAAGGCTTCGGGCAGCTTCCCGCGTTTGAGATAGTTGCTGTATGCAGGCAATGCGATGGCGGCAAGAATCCCGATGATGGCGACTGTGACCATCACCTCGATCAGCGTAAAGCCCTGCGTGCGGCGTGCACTTTTCAACGACATTTGCATTTGCTCATTCCTCGCGCAAAACGGCCAAGCGGTAATGGGTCAGGTCTTGCTGGCAAAATCCGGGTCTATCAATTGGTCCGGTCTGTTTTTATGCCAGGACGCGAAAAAACCGGCATGAGGTTTTATAAAACACCTCAGACCGGATTTTGCGGTTGTGCCTGATATATACCGACTATTTTCTATCGTTAAGAAAACACATGTCATAAGCAAATACTACTATTTTCAGACCCAAGTCGAACTCCAGCTTACAGCCGGTTGGTTTTGTTTTTTCTTTGCGACAGTCGGGTTCGAAAAACGGTTGCAGTAGTAAGTTTCAAATGATGAACACACCCTTGGCATGGGCTTCGAACCTGGCAAAATGACATGTGGGAAAACTGGTTTGAAAGCCAGTTTCGCCATTGTTGCTTAAATTAATTACTTGTTTTGTAAACTATAAATGGTGATATCGATGTTACCAGTTATCCCTTTCAGCTTTTCGTTTCCTGGTCCGGCTGTTGTAAAAAAGCGGGTTTGTAAGGCAAAAAAAAGCCTCTGGATCGCACCAGAGGCTTTTTGATTTCCCGCTAATCGTTTCAGGCCAGCCTTGCAAACGCCCGACCAGCCGCCGCCAGGGTCTGGGTCAGGTCATCATCGGTATGTGCAGCCGATACAAACCCCGCTTCAAATGCAGACGGCGCCAGGTAGACGCCTTCATCCAGCAGCGCATGGAAAAACGCGTTGAAGCGCGCTTTGTCAGAGACCATGACTTCGCTGAAAGATTGCGGGGCGGTTTTGCTGAAATACACGCCGAACATACCCCCCACGCTTTGCGCGCTGAAGGTTTCACCGGCAGCGGCCGCTGCGGTTTGCAGGCCTTGCACCAGCTGGGTGGTTTTGGCGGTGAGTTGTTCAAAGAAACCGGGCTGGCGGATCAGTTGCAGCGTGGCCAGGCCAGCTGCTACGGCGACCGGGTTGCCAGACAGGGTGCCGGCCTGGTAGACCGGGCCCAGCGGGGCGAGTCTGGCCATGATGTCGGCGCGGCCGCCGAAGGCTGCCAGCGGCATGCCGCCACCGACCACTTTGCCCAGCGTTACCAGATCCGGCGTGATGCCGTGCAAGCCTTGTGCGCAGTGCAGGCCTACGCGAAAGCCGGTCATGACTTCGTCGTAAATCAGGACAGCGCCGTCGTCCTCGGTCAGTGAGCGCATGGCTTTGACGAAGGCGGTAGAGGGCTTTACCAGGTTCATGTTGCCTGCAATTGGCTCGACAATAATTGCGGCGATCTTGCCTTTATGTTCAGCGAACGCCGCTTCCAGCGCAGGAACGTCGTTGTACGGCAGGACGATGGTGTCCGCGGCCACTGCTGCGGGCACGCCAGCGGAGGACGGATTGCCAAAGGTCAACAGGCCGGAGCCGGCCTTGACCAGCAAACTGTCGGCGTGGCCGTGATAACAGCCTTCAAACTTGATCAGTTTGTCGCGACCGGTAAAACCGCGCGCAAGGCGGATGGCGGACATGGTGGCTTCTGTGCCGCTGGAGACAAGTCGCACTTGATCAAGCGCGGGCAGCATGTCACACAGCAGATCTGCCAGATCGATCTCAGCCGCGGTAGGGGCGCCAAAACTGAGCCCGTTGGCGGCTGCACGCTGTACTGCCTCAATGACCTGCGGGTGGGCGTGACCCAGGATCAGCGGGCCCCAGGAACCCACGTAGTCGATATAGCGTTTGCCGTCGGCATCCCAGACGTAGGCGCCTTCGCCGCGCTGGATGAAGGGCGGGGTGCCGCCGACCGAACCGAAGGCGCGGACTGGCGAATTAACGCCACCGGGGATGTGTTTGCAGGCAGCTTCAAACAGGGTCTGATTACGGGACATCGGGTTACTCCGGTTCAACGTGGCCAGCGGGTGTAGGGGTGGGTGGAGAGGGCGCTGTTGTAATAGCGCGCATCACCCGAGACTTCTTCGCCCAGCCAGTCGGGTTTGGCAAATACGGTATCGACCGTCGGGAGTTCGATTTCAGCGACGATCAAGCCGGCGTTGTCACCGGCAAATTCATCGATCTCCCAGACAAAGCCGTCACGGTGGATTTCATGACGGGTTTTATCGAGCACATTGGGGCAGAGCTTGAGCAGTTCTGCCGCATCGGCCAGCGGAATCTGATATTCAAATTCGGCGCGGGCGATGCCTTCGTTCTTGCCCTTGATGGTCAGAAAGCCCTGGTCGCCCTTGATGCGTACACGCACGGTGCGCGCGGGTTCATCATTCAGATAGCCTTGGGCAATGCGGGTGGAGCGGGTTGTTTCGCCACGCCATTGCGCGTTGGCCAGCAGATATTTGCGTTCGATTTCCTGAGCCATGACGGTCTTCCTGAAAGTGGCGGGTAGTGATCGCTTCAGAAGGGTTTGACGGTGACCAGAATGACCACGCCGGCCAGCAGCAGCACCGGGATTTCGTTAAACCAGCGATACCAGACGTGGCTGTGGGTATTGCGATGTGCGGTGAAGCGCGAGAACAGATGAATGCATACGCCGTGGTAAACAATCAGCAGGAACACCAGCAATAGTTTGGCGTGCATCCAGCGCCAGCCGGGGCCGGCGAAGAAATTGTAGTAAGACCAGGTCCACAGCCCGAAGCCCACTGCCAGCACGGCGATGGGGGTCATGAATCGCAACAGTTTGCCTGTCATCAGCATCAGCCGTTCACGGGCGGGACCGTCTTCGACCATGGCCAGATTCACGAACAGGCGGGGCAGGTAAAACAGACCAGCAAACCAGCTGACGACGAAAATGATGTGGAATGCCTTGACCCAAAGCATGTGATGTCTTCCTTGATGGCACAAATGAAAACGGCGCGGACAGGGCCGCGCCGTCTGCGTACGCCTGAATCAGATTTCGACCATTTCGAAATCTTCTTTGCGTGCGCCGCAATCAGGGCAAGTCCAGTTGATGGGCACGTCTTCCCACGTCGTTCCCGGGGCGATTCCGTCGTTCGGACAGCCCTCGGCTTCGTCGTAAATGAATCCACAAATCAGGCACATATATTTTTTCATGCGGTCCACTTGATGGCTTGGTTTAGAATCAGGATTCTACCCGATAAATCATATTTGCCCGCCCATGATTGCTACTCCTCCGCTGGTTCTCGTCTTTGGTGCAAACGATCCCTCTGGCGGTGCCGGGCTGACAGCCGACATTCTGACATTGGCCTCGCTGGGTTGCCATCCCTTGCCGGTGGTGACCGCGCTTACGGTGCAAGACACGGCCGGAGTGCAAGAGTTTCAGCCGGTCGAATCAGACTGGCTGCAAGATCAGGCCCGCTACATTCTGGAAGACATGCAGATTGATGCCATCAAAGTCGGCATGGTTGGCAGTGTAGAAAATCTGGCCGTCATTGCAGAAATTGCGGCCGATTATCCCGATATTCCGCTGGTATTTGATCCGGTGCTGGGCCCGTTGCATAGCGATGAAATCTCTGCCGAAGAATTACAGAACGCGATGCGCGAATTGCTGATGCCACATGCCTTGCTGATCACGCCCAACAGTATTGAAGCGCGGCGCCTGGCGTCTGATGATCCGGATGAACAGGAAGAACTGGCGCTGGATGCAGCCGCCAGCCGCTTGCTGGATTGCGGTTGTGAATATGTGTTGATTACCGGCACCCATGAGCACACGCCCAAGGTGACCAACACGCTGTTCTCGCGCGCGGGCCGTACCCGCAGCGATACCTGGGAGCGCTTGCCTGGCAGCTATCACGGCGCCGGTTGTACGCTGGCTTCTGCCATTGCCGGTGCGTTGGCCAGTGGTGCGGAGCTGGCCACAGCGGTGCGTGATGCGCAGGAATACACCTGGCAAACGCTGAGCCGCGCATTCCGTCCGGGCATGGGGCAGTTCATTCCTGATCGTCTGTTCTGGGCGCGGCCGGGTGAAGAAGAGGAAGCGGCCACCAAGGGCGAAACTCCGGCCGCTTGATGGTTGTGTTCCACGTGGAACATCAAGCGTCAAACCAGGTGTATTGGCTGACCGGCAAACACGTATGCCATTGTCACTGATAAAATAGCGGGCTTGGTATTGTCTAGCCGGGGACGAATACAGGATGTCTACGCCTTGCCTGAGATTGGAACGCGCTATCAATAAAATGGTGCGCGATCTTGCTACACCGCTGACGCTCGCTGATCTGGCGGAGGCGGCGCATTATTCGCCCTGGTATCTGGTCCGCCGGTTCCATTCCCGCTATGCCACCACGCCGCAGGCCTTTCTGTGGCGCCTGCGCCTGGAAACGGCGGCCTCCATTCTGCAGTGGCAGCCCGGCATGCCGATTGGCCGGGTGGCCTTGATGGTGGGCTTTTCTTCGGCGGCGACGTTCAGTCGCGCATTTCATCGCGAGTTCGGGTTTACGCCCAGTGAGTGGCGCAAGGGTGCGCCGGCAGCGGATGCCTGGCGTGACCGCAATCTGGGCGAGCATTCCTACAAACCGGGCGCCGCCATTGTCGGTACACCGGCCGATTATCACTGGAGCTTTGCCGAAGTCGATGCCCGCATCACCTACGAGCAATGGGACACCGAGCGCGTGGTGTTTATCCGCGAAGTAGGGGAGTATGGCTGTAATCTGGATTTGCTGTGGAAGCGGTTCCGCAAGACCTGCACCATGTATGGCATTGCGCCGACCCGACGCTACGGCCTGATCTGGAGTGACCCGGCTACGACGCCTTCTGGCCGCCGCCGTTACGATGCTGCGCAAGTGATTGCGCCCAATATCCGTATTCCGCGCGGTCTGGGTGAATACAAATTGCAGGGCGGGCGCTGGGCGGTGTTCCGCCATCATGGCCCAACCGATGACATCGGCCCGCGCTGGCGCGATCTGATGCTGACCTGGGTAGCGGGTGCCAAAGTGGTGCTTGATCCGTCCCGGCCGCGGGTTGAGCGCTACGCGGAAGATCAGTATCTGGTCGGGCATTACGAACTTTGTCTGCCTGTACTGCCGGAATAACCGTGGCGCTACCTGAAGACATGCCGCAGGTGATTGTGCTCAATGGCACCAGTTCATCCGGCAAAACCAGCATTGCCGGCGCGCTGCAGGAAAAACTACCGCTGCAGTATCTCAATTTCTCGATCGACTCTGTGCTGGACGCATTGCCGCTGACGGATCTGGCGCAGCTGCAAAGCGGCGATATCATCACGCGCAACGGGCACGACTGGCAGAAGCTGGTGCGCGGTTATCACTATGCCTTGCCCGGATTGCTGCAGGCCGGGCTGCGGTTGATTGTGGATAACGCCTGGTGCCATGTCGATGAAAAACGCGAGCTGCTGACCGAACTGGCGGGCTACCGCGTCATGCTGGTCGGCGTGCAATGCGATCTGGCGTTGGTTGAGCAGCGCGAGCAAGCGCGGGGTGATCGCCCGCCTGGCCTGGCGCGTTGGGAGTTCGAGCGTGTGCACCAGAATATGGAATACGACGTGTTGCTGGATACTGCGCGAGCCAATGCAGACGCTTGCGCCGAAGAACTCGCAGCGCAATTACGGGCGGTTCCTGGCGCACATTGGCGCGGCGCGGGTAATACGCTGGAGTCGCTCAGCCTGTTTGGCTAGGCCAGTTTGCCCAAAATAAAGCCCGCATTGTGCGGGCTTTTTTCATGCTTCATTTTTTGGGTGATAACACCAATGCCAGGGCTCGTAGGTAAAGCCATAGGGGTTATCGCGCGGGAAAGACAGCACAAAGCCAAATGCCGCAGCGTGTTGCTGCAGCCAGGCAAATGCGCTGGTGTCGGCAAAGGTGGCATCAAGCGTGATGGTGCCGGGCGTGGCAATATCGATCGCGCGGCCGGTATGGTGCTCACTGCAACCCGGTGGCGCCAGCCGTTCCAGTACCGTCGTGATGGCTTCACCTTCGGCCAGCCGCGCGCGGATCAACTCTACCTGGCGGTCTATGCCGCGCCATGCGGAGATCATCAACAGTGCGATGCCATCCGCCGTGGCTGCCTCGTTCATCGCGCGCCAGGCTGTTGCGGCTTCGGGTGTCAGTTGAAAAACACGCTGGGTCGGGTAGCCTGGCGCGACCGTGACCAGCGCTGTCGCATCGGCAAACAACGGCAGGTTTCTGGCGGTAATCCAGTCCGGGTTGATACCCAGACTGGACCACAGCGCCTGCAAGCCGGGCGACGGCCGTACATCACGCATCTTAGAAACCGGGGAACTTCAGACCGGCGTTGATGGGTTTGCCCTTGCGTGCGCGCTTGCCGATATAGGGCGCCATCTCGTTTTCGTCCAGAATCAGTTCAACCGCTTTGCCGCCGCGGCCAGTGCCGGTGAGCTTGAGCGTGACGCCATCCGATACGGTAATGGCGGCCAGCGTGTCTTTGTCATCCAGCGCCATGGTGATCACGCCGCGGCCCCCGCCGGTGAGTTGTTTGAACTCGGACAAAGGGAACAGATGCAGCTTGCCGCCCTTGGACAAACACGCCACCAGCGATGTTTCACGTGGAACAAATGTCGAAACACGCAGCACCGTTTCGCCCTTTTCCAGCGAGAGGAACGCCTTGCCAGCTTTCTGCCGCGACAACAGATTTTCGAACTGGCAAGTGAAGCCATAGCCGCCGGAGTTGGCAATGACCAGCCAGTCCTGCGGTTTGGCGACGAACATCTGCGTTACTTTGGTCTGCGCCGCCAGCTCAACCAGCGTGGTCACCGGCACGCCATCGCCACGCCCGCCTGGCACGGTAGAAGCGGCAATGGTGTAGATGCGGCCATCAGTGCCAAACAGCGCAACCTGATCGACTGTGCGGCATTCAATCGCCGCGAGCAGGGCATCACCGTCCTTGAAGGTCAGGTTCTGCGTATCAATGCCATGGCCCTGGCGGGCCCGCAGCCAGCCCTTTTCCGAGAGGATCAGGGTGGTGGGTTCGTCGACCACAGTGGCTTCCAGCGAGGCGCGTTCAGCTTCCTGGATCAGCGTGCGACGCGGGTCGCCAAACTTCTTGCGATCGGCTTCGATTTCCTTGATGACCAGTTTTTGCAGCGCCCCGCTATTGGCCAGCAGGTGTTCCAGCTCTTCTTTCTCGGTGCGCAGTGCGGCCAGTTCTTGCTCAATCTTGATGCCTTCCAGCCGGGCCAGTTGGCGCAAGCGGATTTCAAGAATGTCTTCAGCCTGGCGATCAGACAGATTAAACGCCTCGATCAGCGCCGGCTTGGGCTCGTCGCTGTGGCGGATGATCCGGATGACTTCATCGATATTGAGGAAGACGATCAAACGGCCTTCCAGGATATGGATGCGGTCGTTGACCTGACCCAGGCGGTGATTCAGGCGGCGGGTGACGGTATCAAAGCGATAGTCGATCCATTCATCCAGCAGCGCTTTCAGCGACTTCTGGCCAGGGCGGCCATCGCGGCCAATGCTGACCAGGTTCAGCGACAGCGAGGATTCCAGCGATGTATGTGCCAGCAGCACATTCATCATTTCTTCCGGGCTCTGGCGGGATGACTTGGGTTCCAGCACCAGGCGTACCGGCTGGTCTTTACCGGACTCGTCACGCACGCGATCAAGCATGGAGAGCACCAGTTGCTTGGTCTGGATCTGCTCTTGCGTGAGGGCCTTTTTGCCTTTCTTGACCTTGGGGTTAGTCAGCTCTTCAATTTCTTCCAGCACGTGGGCCGTGGACGTGCCTTGCGGCAGTTCGGTGACTACCATCTGCCACTGGCCGCGCGCCATGTCTTCTTTTTCCCAGCGGGCACGGATCTTCAGCGAGCCACGGCCGGTTTCATACGCAGACTGGATATCGCGCTGGCTAGAGATAATCTGCCCGCCACCGGGCAAATCCGGGCCCTGGATATATTGCAGCAGGGCAGGGACATCCATCTGGCGATTGCGGATCAGCGCGATGGCTGCATCAGCCACTTCGCCCAGATTGTGCGACGGAATTTCCGTCGCCATACCCACGGCAATGCCGGATGCGCCGTTGAGCAGCAGCATGGGCAGGCGGGCTGGCAGCAGCACGGGCTCGTCAAAAGCGCCGTCGTAGTTGGGGATGAAATCGGTGGTGCCCTGGTTGAGTTCGCCCAGCAGCAATTCGGCAATCGGGGTCAGGCGCGCTTCGGTGTAACGCATGGCCGCAGCATCATCGCCATCGCGGGAGCCGAAGTTACCCTGACCATCAATCAGCGGGTAACGCAGCGAGAAGCTCTGCGCGATGCGGACCAGTGCGTCATAGGCGGACTGGTCGCCGTGCGGGTGATATTTACCCAGCACTTCACCCACAATACGGGCGGACTTGACCGGCTTGGCGGTGGCAGTCAGGCCCATCTCATGCATGGCGTACAGCACGCGGCGCTGCACCGGCTTCTGGCCGTCTTCCACCTGGGGCAGGGCGCGGCTCTTCACCACGCTCATGGCATATTCAAGATAGCTGCGCTCTGCATACAGGCCCAGCTGCACCGTTTCGCCATCATCCGGCAGAGACGCCGATACTTGTGCGGAAACAAAACGCCGGTTGCCGCCGCCCTGGCCGGCATCTGCTTCGGCTTCGGGTTCAACGACGGTATCGGCGGTTTCGGGCAGAAGTTCGTTCTGTTCGTCGATTTCAGACATGGCACCACAATCCATGAAAACAGGTCAGACGGCATTGTAGCCGCGCGCCGGCTTGTGTGGGCAGGGCATGCGCAGATTGTCTGCAATGCGTGTGTTCCACGTGGAACATTGGCGCGCATGCCGCACTGCTGCTGGTGTATCAGCAGTGGCTAATCATGATCTGTGGCGGGAATGAACGGCAGCGGCGTTCAGCGCAGCACCGGCAAGCGGGCGCGCCGTACCAGTTGTTCCACGGCTTGTTCTGGCGAGTTTTCGCAAATGATGCCGGCCGCGGCCTGCCACAGCATCAGATTCAGGGGCACGCCAAAGTCTTCAATCGACAAACCGGATTTATCCACCCACCGGTCTTGCGGCCTGGCCGCGCCCGGAACGCGGGTATACATGGGGGTATTGGCGTCGGCGTCGGGCACCCAGACCCACACCGGTTTACCCAGCGCATAGGCAAAACCGACTTCAAACGCGGTGCCGGAATCTGGCTCGCTCTGGCTGCGAAAAGCACGCAAATCGGCCAGCACCAGATTGCTGCGGCTGATCAGGGTGCAGTTTTGCTGGAAGATCCACTGCCGTCTTGAGGCGTGATCCGGCAGCGGCGGGACGTTGGCATCCAGCGGAAACAATCCCTGCAGACCATACATTTCACAGGCGGATTTAAGCCTGGCGCCCCAGACTGCGGCGTCGGGCCGGAACACGCCCGGGCCAGCAAGATAGACAGAGATTTGGGAAGCCATAACGCCGCAAATACGAGGGTGATGCCAAAGCTGGCAAAGATTGAAAGGGAACTATTATGACCGTTTGAATAGCAAAAGGGGCGCTATTGCGCCCCTTGTGTCGCCCACAGACGTCAGTTGCGGGCAGATGAAACTATCTCGGCGGGCAGATCAGATATCTGCTTCTACCTCGTTGCCGCGTGCTTCAAGCCACGCACGGCGGCTGGAGGCCTCGCTCTTGCCCATCAGCATATGCATCATGTCACGCGTGTTCTGGCTGACGTCGTCCGGAATACCCACGCGCAATACGCGACGGGTGTCGGGGTTCATGGTGGTCTCGTACAGCTGCGAGGCGTTCATTTCACCCAGGCCCTTGAAGCGGGAGATATCCCAGGCGCCTTCGCGGACTTTCTCGGCCCGCAGTTTGTCCAGGATCGCGTTCAGTTCGCCTTCATCAAGTGCGTAGAACTTGCGCGGTGGTTTGTTCTTGCCGGCGCCGGCCACGTCCACCCGGTACAGCGGCGGCTGCGCGACGCAGACATGCCCGCGCGCAATCAGCGCCGGGAAATGCCGGTAGAACAGCGTCAGCAGCAGTACCTGGATGTGCGAGCCATCCACGTCCGCATCAGACATGATGATGATCTTGCCGTAACGCAGGCCAGACAGATCCGGCGTGTCGTTGAGCGTATGCGCATCCACGCCGATCGCAACGGCAATGTCGTGCACTTCGTTATTGGCAAAAATCTGGTCGCGATCGACTTCCCAGGTATTGAGCACCTTGCCGCGCAACGGCAGGATGGCCTGGAAGTCTTTGTCACGCCCCAGCTTGGCAGAACCGCCGGCAGAATCGCCCTCGACCAGAAAGAGTTCGCAGCGTTCGGTTTCATCGCTGGCGCAATCGGTCAGTTTGCCTGGCAGCACGGCCACGCCGCTGGATTTTTTCTTCTCCACCTTCTGGGCGTTTTTCTGGCGGGCCTGCGCGGCGCGGATACACAACTCCGCCAGTTTTTTGCCCAGCTCAACGTGCTCGTTCAGCCACAACTCGAACGGCGACTTGACCATGGTGGACACCAGTTTCAGACCATCGCGGCTGGTGAGTTTGTCTTTGGTCTGGCCCTGGAATTGCGGGTCCAGAATCTTGGCCGACAGCACGAACGACGCGCGGCTGAACAAGTCTTCCGGCAGCAGCTTCACACCCTTGGGCGTGAGCGAGTGAAATTCCATGAAGGTTTTGACCGCCTGGAATACCCCGTCACGCAGGCCGGATTCGTGCGTGCCGCCAATCAGCGTCGGAATCAGGTTCACATAAGATTCACGCGAGGTGGGGCCGTCTTCAGTCCAGGTCAGCGCCCAGCCGCAGCCTTCGCCCGGGGCAAAGGTTTCGTCCACACCTTCAATAAATTTCTCGCCACGGAAAATAGGGATAACCAGCTCATAACCGGCCAGTTGTTCGGCCAGATAACCGGGCAAGCCATCCGGGTAATTCCAGGATTTTTCCGCGAACTCGCCATTGGCCTGTTCCAGCTTGAGCGTCACCACAAGGCCCGGCAGCAGCACGGCCTTGGATTTCAACAGATGTTCCAGCTCGCCCTGCGGAATGGCGGCGGAATCAAAATATTTGGGGTCCGGAGCAACAAACACCGTGGTCCCGGTCTCTTTTTTGGCGCAAGAACCGATCACGGCCAGCGGCTCGATCACGTTGCCATCGGCAAATGCCAGCTTGTTGACCTGGCCATCACGTTTGACCTCGACTTCCAGACGCGTCGCCAGGGCGTTGGTGACCGACACACCCACCCCGTGCAGACCGCCAGAGAACGCATACGCGCCGCCGTCTTTTTTGTCGAACTTGCCGCCGGCGTGCAATTGCGTGAACACCACCTGCACGGTCGGTACGCCTTCTTCCGGGTGAATACCCACCGGAATACCACGGCCGTTATCGCTGACGCGCATGGTCTGGTTGCGGAACAAGGTGACATCAATGCGCGTGGCAAACCCGCCCAGCGCCTCATCAGCCGCGTTGTCGATCACTTCCTGGCAAATGTGCAGCGGGTTATCCGTGCGCGTGTACATGCCGGGGCGGTGGCGGACCGGATCGAGCCCTTTAAGGACCTTGACGGCGGATTCATCGTAACGGGGTGTGGACATATTCTTTAACGCGTCGGTCTCTGGATGCGGCGAAGTCTAACAAACCCGGACCTGGCGGCAAACCACCGCACACCAGGACCGTCCGGTTATGTGATGTGTACATGACGGTTTTGTTTAAACTGAACGTTTGCCGATGTAACCAGTCTGTGAATGACAGCAATTGAATAAAAGCAGAGTGGACCTACCATGAACGCGCTCGCATCCATGATCGGCATCCCCGCCATCAAGGCGGTAGTGGACGATTTTCTCTCCCTGTTGCGGCAACATCCGCGTTTTAGCGCCAGCTTTAACCAGATTGCCGACGAGGGCCGCCTTAAAACGCGCCTGGTGCATTTCTGGCACGCCGTGCTGGATGGTGAAACCTGGCGCTTGTCCTTGACCCGCAGCAATGGCGGCGCGCAAATGCCGGCCATTTTTGCCGATAGCCACGGCCTTGTGTTCCAGTTGTTCCGTGCCGCGATCAGCCGTTGCCTGCATAACGATCTGGCTACAGCCTGGCTGCGCCGGGTGGATATTCTGGAACAGTCTTTTCCGCAGTTACTCGCCCCGGCCATGGTGGCGGAGCCCGAACCCATCCTGGCCGTCACCCGCTGCCGCCAGCTTAACTGAAACCGGGCGCTAGCCCAGCCCGCGCCGGTACTGGATCGCTTCAGCCACATGCGCTGCGCCAATCGTCGCGCTGCCGGCCAGATCAGCGATGGTGCGGGCCAGTTTCAGTACACGGTGATAGCTGCGGGCCGACAGGTTGAGCTTTTGCAGCGCCGTATGCAGCATCGCCCGCGCCGCCTCGTCAGGCGTACACCACTGATCTATCTCGGCCGTCGTCAGTACCCCGTTGGGCTTGTTCTGGCGTGCGTGCGCGCACGCCCACGCCTGCAGGATGCGTTGGCGTACGGTGGCCGTGTCCTCCCCATCCGGCGCGGCCAGCAGCGTGTTCTCGTTGATGGCAGGCACTTCAATGGCAATGTCGAGGCGATCCAGAAACGGCCCGGATAGTTTGGTGCGATAACGCGTGATCTGGTCCGGCGTGCAGCGGCAGGCCCGGGTGGGGTGTCCAAGATACCCGCAGGGGCACGGATTCATCGCCGCAATCAATTGAAACCGTGCCGGATAAGTCACGGCATGATTGGCGCGACTGATATGCACTTCGCCGGTTTCCAGCGGCTCACGCAGCACTTCCAGCACCTTGCGATCGAACTCGGGCAGCTCATCGAGGAACAAGATCCCGTGATGCGCCAGCGAGACCTCACCGGGCTGCGGCGGGTTACCACTGTGAAAAACACAACAAAATTGGACTGTGGCTGCCATAAATCAAGGGCTTAGGCATACTCGATACATTGGATAGCTGGATTGGGTACACGCTATTCCTAGACTGGTTATAAGGACACATTTAATGTCTAGACTGGTTTCAAAGAGATCTGTACGACGCATTGGAAAAAGCTACCGCAGCGTTACCGGGTATGCCCCAACGGGATTCGGACATATCCCGTATGAATCAACACTGGAACGAGACTTCGTTACGCTGGCGGAGATTTTGCCAGGCGTTACGGACATTCTTTCCCAGCCGGTTCAGGTGCGATATGCGGTGGGCAAGGTGTACACCCCCGACTACAAGGTCAGCTTCGCAGATGGCAGCTACTGGCTCGTAGAAATCAAGTACAGGAAGGATCTCAAGGAGGACTGGGAAGCCTTTCGGCCCGGCTTCAAAGCCGCTGTCCACCAAGCCCGCCTTGAAGGTGGGCGCTTCAGGATACTCACGGAGGTTGAAATCCGAAGCTCCGCGTTGCTGGAGAACGCAACCTTCTTGAAGGATTACCGGTCCCGGCGTGAGGAACCTAACTACGAACAAAGAATGATGAGAATGCTCGAAGAGCTTGGTGAGACAACACCACGAATTCTTCTTGAGGCCTGTTTCGAAAGCGATCATCACTTTGCCAGCGCCGTAGGCTATCTATGGCGTCTGATGGCGGTCGGCCTGATCCGCGCAGATCTCACCCAACCACTGAACATGAAAAGCCCCATCTGGCTGGGACGGTCTCCGGAGCTCCATGATGAATAAGCCTGCATTCGTTGCACTTAATCCGGGGAGCCTGATCAGCTCGGAAGGGGTTACTTATAAAGTGACCAACACGCTCGATATGGGGAACTTCTTGTGCCTCAACGTTGAGACCGGGCAGCACAGAGTGATTGGTATCGAGAAGATTGGCCCGGTGATCAAGGCAGGAAGTGAAGGCAACAAAGACCCCACCTCCCGAGACGCGCAGGACTACACCGATGAGGAGTGGCAGACCGCCCATAAGCGACTGGAAATTATCTCTCCGCTTCTGACACTGAACGGGCGTACTCGCCAGAAGGTGGAGGATGTCGCAGCTAAAAATCGTTGTAGCGCTGCAACAATTTATTCCTGGTTGAAGGTCTACTGCGAATCTGGACTTCTATCTTCGCTGATCCCTGCGACCAGAGGCATGACGAAAGGGACGCGCCGGCTGGACGAAGCCACTGATACCGTCATCGATCAGGCTATTACCGAGGTGTATCTGACTGATCAGCGCCTCACCCCAAAGGATGTGCATTTGAAGGTGAAAGAACTTTGCCTGAATGCCAGGCCGCCCTTGCCGATCCCGCATGTAAATACGGTCCGTAACCGTATCAATGCGCTGCCAACAGCATCGACACTACGCCGGCGCGGGAAGAAGGACGAGGCAAGAGACAAGTATGAAGCCATTCTCGGGCCCTTTCCCAACGCCGACCATATCCTGTCTGTAGTCCAGATTGATCACACCGTTGCGGACATCATCCTGGTCGAGGAATCCACCGGCCAGACGATCAACCGGCCAGTTGTAACCCTTGCGATCGATGTTTACAGCCGGATGGTAGTAGGACTCTATATTTCCTTTGAAAAACCGAGTTCCCTTGCCGCGGGGATGTGCCTGTCCATGGCCATGCTGCCCAAGACATCGTATCTGCTGGAGCTTGGCGTCCCCGGTGAATGGCCGGTGTGGGGCAAGATGGGCAAGATTCATGCAGACAATGCCCGTGAATTCCGGGGAGAAATGCTGCGTGAAGCGACCGAACTCTACAATATTGGCCTTGAGTTAAGACCAGTCAAAAAGCCGCACTATGGCGGTCATATCGAACGACTGATGCTCACCACGGCCCGGCAAATCCATAAGTGGCCGGGCACAACATTCTCGAATACCCAGGAGCGTAAAGGTTACGACTCCGAGAAGAAGGCTGCACTCACGCTTCGTGAGTTCGAGGCCAATCTCGTTGATTTCATCGTCAACGTGTATCACAAGAACAAGCATGCAGAACTCGGCATGTCTCCGTTGCAGAAATGGCAAGAAGACGTGTTGGGCAGGAATGACGACAAACCGGCCCGTGGTGTCCCCGAGGTCCCGGCGGATCCGGCAAAACTGAGGCTCGATTTTCTCCCGTTCAAGGAACGCACCGTCCAGCCCTACGGTATCTTGCTTGACGACATTTATTACTACCACGAAGTGCTGAACCCCTGGATCAATGCAATGGATCCAGAGTTGACTCGCTACAAGCGCAAATTCATCGTCCGGCGCGACCCGCGCAACATCAGCCAGTTGTACTTCTTTGACCCGGAGATCAAGCTGTTGATTTGCACCCAAACCTGACCCACTTGATGCAGTAATTTGCACCGAAAACTGACCCACGTAGAACACTGTCCCGCGAGGTAACGAGCGGGAGTACTGGAGTGATCGACGTGGCTATGTTGA